>NZ_JBAVHX010000011.1:0-6510 GCF_049686335.1 Buttiauxella sp.
CAGAAAGCAAAAAGCCTGCTTAGTTTCCTAAGCAGGCTTCTTTAATTTGGCTCCTCTGACTGGACTCGAACCAGTGACATACGGATTAACAGTCCGCCGTTCTACCGACTGAACTACAGAGGAATCGGTTAACGGGGCGCATATTAGCGAGGCGTTTCAGGCTTGTCAAAGCCTCTCAACACGTCATTGGTTCGTTTGCTGATAAAACAAGCAAACCGCTGTATTTGACGCAGCAGACATATCTTTACAGCACTTTGGTTGCCAAACGGAGGTGACGGGCTAAGATATGCGGTTCAAATGGAGTGAAGCATTCATGTTTAAACAGCAGCAAATCGCAAAGTGGTTTTTGTTCCTGACGTGTCTGGTGGTGCTGGTGTGCACCGCGCAGCGCATGGCGGGGATGCACGCTTTGCAAATGAAAGCTGCCCAAAGCGTAATGCTGACCCAAAACAGTATTTCCGATGTTGATGAAGCCTCGTCGCTTACGCCATGTGAATTGAGCGCTAAATCGCTACTTGCCTCGCCGCCCGTGCTGTTTGAAGCTGCGCTGTTTATCTTCACCCTGCTCGTGACGCTGCTTGCGCCATTGCAGTCGGCAGCTTCCTCTCTTGTCCCCATTCGGGAATTTTCTTCCCCCACACTCAGAGTCCATCTGCGATTTTGCGTATTCCGTGAATGAGTTCGGCTGTTTAACACAGTTCGATAATTCATTTATGGAGAAACATTATGTTGAGTCTTTTCAGGCAGACATTGTTCTGTCTATTGCTGCTATGGCTGCCTGCCAGCTGGGCTGCACAATCTGGCTGGCTTCAGTCCGCCGACAATAATCATGCGAGCGTGCGTCTGCGTGCGGATATTTCCCCGCAAGGCGAAACTCAGGTTTTACTGGATATAAAACTTGAGGATGGCTGGAAAACCTACTGGCGTTCACCTGGTGATGGCGGCGTTGCGCCGGTGATTTCCTGGCATGAACCGGTAAAAAAAGCCCAATGGTTCTGGCCGGTTCCACAACGCTTCGATGTTGGGGGGATAACCACCCAGGGCTACCAGCATCAGGTCAGTATCCCGATAAAACTGGCAGAAAAGGACCCGACAAAAATCGCCGGTGTCCTGACGCTGTCGACGTGCAAAGATGTCTGCCTGCTCACCGACTTCCCGTTTGAAATCAAGCCCAGTCAAAGTGATGCGACGTTTGCCCATGATTTTGCGCAAGCAATGGGCAAGGTGCCGCTGCCAAATGGGCTGACGGATAATCTGAAAGCCGGATATCACCATGCGGCGTTAGTGGTACAAGCCACGCGTGCAGCGGGCTGGGAGAAACCTCAGCTGTATCTGGATATGCCGGAAGATGCCAGTTTCGGTAAACCCCAGACGCGTGTGGATGGCGAAACGCTGTGGGCTACTATCCCGGTGAGCGACGGTTGGGACGGTGCCGGACCGGATCTGCGTGGACGCCATTTGTCGCTGGTTATCGCCGATAACGGTGTCGCGCAGCAAAGCAGCGTCACGATTGATGATGCGCTAACGGTGCCGGATGCGGGCGATGATTTACCTCTCTGGCAGGTGTTGCTGTTTGCTCTGTTGGGCGGTTTTATCCTCAACCTGATGCCGTGTGTTTTGCCGGTGCTTGGCATGAAACTGGGCTCGGTGCTGCTGGTAGAAAAGCAGGATCAACGCCGGATCCGCCAGCAATTCCTCGCGTCGTTTATCGGGATTCTGGTGTCGTTTATGGCGCTGGCGCTGTTAATGACGGTGCTGCGCTTAACCCATCAGGCGGTGGGATGGGGCATCCAGTTCCAGAACGTCTGGTTTATCGGTTTTATGGTGTTAGTGATGTTGGTGTTTAGTGCCAACCTGTTTGGCCTGTTTGAGATTCGGCTGTCATCGAAAGTGACGACCAGACTCGCCACGCAGGGGGGAAGTGGCTTGAGCGGGCACTTCTGGCAGGGCGTGCTGGCGACGCTATTGGCGACACCTTGCAGTGCACCGTTTTTGGGAACTGCGGTTGCCATCGCGTTAGGGGCTTCATTGCCCACCTTATGGGGAATATTCTTCGCTCTGGGGGTGGGGATGAGTCTGCCGTGGCTATTGATAGCACTGCGTCCGTCGCTTGCGCTACGTCTGCCTAAACCCGGGCGCTGGATGCTGTGGCTGCGCCGGATACTGGCGGTGATGATGCTTGGGTCAGCATTGTGGCTGGCAACCCTGTTACCGGTGCATTTCAGCTCGGTCGCTAACACCGCACCGGATGAACATATCGCCTGGCAACCCCTTAGCGAGCAGGCGATTGCGGATGCCCTGGCACAAAATAAACGTTTGTTTATTGATGTCACGGCTGACTGGTGTATCACCTGCAAAATTAACAAGTTAAATGTCATTTCTCGTGATGATGTGCAGGCTGCTTTGCAGGCGTCTGATGTGGTCGCACTGCGCGGTGACTGGACGCTACCTTCAAAAGAAATCACTGAGTTTCTCAGGCAACGCGGCCAGGCGGGTGTGCCATTCAATCAAATCTACGGCCCTGGCTATCCCGACGGAAAACCGTTACCGACACTCTTAACCCGGGACGGGGTTCTGAACTCGCTCACTGCTGCAAAAGGAAATGAATAATGAAAATGCTGATGACACTTTTGCTGTTACTGGCGACCACTTTTAGTGCAACTGCCGCGACGCCATCCGAAGAAGATCAGATGCAGGAAATGATTTACCAGGCGTTGTTCCATGACCCGGCCAGCCCGCGGATGGGGGCTGCCAATGCCAGACTCACCATCATCTCTTTTACGGATTACAACTGCCCGTACTGTAAACAGTTCGACCCGATGCTGGAAAAAGTGGTGCAGAAATATCCCGATGTGGCGGTGGTGTTCAAACTGCTGCCTTTTCGCGGTGAAACCTCATCCCTGGCTTCACGCGTGGCGCTCACTACCTGGCGTGAACATCCACAGCAGTTTCTCGCTCTGCACCAAAGTCTGATGTCGAAAAAGGGCAACCATACGGCGGCGACCATTGATGCGGCGGCAACAAAAAGTGGCGCAACACACGTCGTGCCGGATGAACTGAGCCGTGAAACCCTGAACCTCAATCTGCAACTGGCGCGGGTGGTCGGTGTACAGGGCACACCGGCGACGCTGGTTGGCGATACGTTACTCGCGGGAGCTGTGCCCTGGGACTCCCTTGACGAGCTGATTCAAGAGAAAAGGAAACAGGCGAATGTTCAGTAAACTACGACGTTGGGGGCGAGAATCGCTGGTCATCGTGCTGATTGTGGTCACCATCGTGGTCCTGATGGACTGGTGGCGCGCGCCGAAAATGCCAGGCTCTTTTGACAGCACGCCGCTTTATACAGTGGATGGCCAGACGATTACCCTGAATGCGCTGAGTGAAGAACGCCCGCTGCTGCTCTATTTCTGGGCGAGTTGGTGTGGCGTATGTCGCTACACCACGCCATCTGTTGCGCGTCTGGTAGAAGAGAAGGCCAACGTGATGTCCATCGCTTTGCGTTCGGGCGAACCGCAAGAAGTGGCGCGTTGGCTGGCGCAGAAGAAGGTGATACTGCCGGTGGTTAATGACGCTTCGGGTGCGTTATCCCGCCACTGGCAGATTGGCGTGACACCTACGCTGGTGGTGCTTTATAAAGGAGAGGTCGTCTCATCGACTACCGGCTGGACCAGCTATTGGGGCATGAAGCTGCGCCTGTGGTGGGCGGGCGTCTAGCAGTTTATTCCATACTTATTGGCATGTGCGCACTATCATGGTGCGCACGTACCTCTAATGGGGCATAAGAGAACCACTGTTTCAATCCTGAATCCTGCCGCTTTAATCACTTTCGCTTATAATCCAGCCTGTTAGCGCATCTGGTCAGATGTTTCTCAAAAGTGGCAAGCATCTTGCAATTCCTAGGAAGACATCACTGCCGAGACTGGCGTTGGCATTCCGTGTAGGAGGCAAAATGAATTTAAGACGACTGAAGTACTTCGTAAAAATCGTCGATATTGGTAGCCTGACTCAGGCCGCAGAAGTGCTGCATATTGCGCAGCCAGCGCTGAGCCAGCAAGTTGCTACCCTTGAAGGTGAAATGGATCAACAGCTGTTAATTCGCACTAAACGCGGCGTAACGCCAACAGAAGCAGGAAAAATCCTCTATACCCATGCGCGAACCATTCTTCGCCAGTGCGAGCAGGCACAGCTGGCCGTTTGCAATGTGGGCCAAACATTAGGCGGACAGGTTTCTATCGGACTTGCGCCTGGCACGGCAGCGTCATCGATTACCATGCCTCTATTACAGGCAGTGCGTGCGGAGTTACCCGACGTGCTGGTCTATCTGCATGAGAACAGTAGTTCTGTCCTGAATGACAAGCTGTTAAGCGGCCAGCTTGACATGGCGGTCTTGTATGACCGTTCTCCGACGGCAGGCATCATTAGCCAACCGTTACTGAAAGAGGAGTTGTTTCTTGTCGGCACCCGCGACTGTCCAGGTCAGACAGTCGATCTCGCTGCGGTGGCCGAAATGAACCTATTCCTGCCGCGTGATTACAGTGCTGTTCGTAAACGTGTCGATGAAGCATTTTCGCTGCGTCGCCTGACGGCGAAAATCACCGGTGAGATTGATTCTATTTCGACGCTAACCGCAGCCATTGCGAGCGGTATGGGTGTCACCGTGTTGCCAGAATCAGCGGCGCGTTCGCTGGTGAGTTCAGCCAATGGCTGGATGGCGCGCATTACGAGCCCGTCACTGAATTTACCGCTCTCGGTCAATCTGTCCGCTCGGACTGCGTTGTCGCCACAAGCGCAGGCGGTAAAAGACATTTTAATGTCTTTGGTGGTTCGTCCGGTGCAGGAAAATCGCGAATTGCTGTTAGTCGGCTAATTTGGCTTATTGCTAAATCGTATAAGTTGCGGGTTTTTATTATTTGTTATCTCGGGGTAGCCACTTTAACAATAGTGTAAAGAACGGTCATGCCCCGGGGGCAATGTGAACTTCCAGCAACTTAAAATTATTCGTGAGGCGGCCCGGCGGGACTACAACCTGACTGAAGTCGCCAACATGCTTTTCACCTCTCAATCTGGCGTCAGTCGCCATATTCGTGAACTGGAAGAAGAACTCGGTATCGAGATCTTCATCCGCCGCGGAAAACGCTTATTAGGCATGACCGAACCCGGCAAAGCCTTGCTGGTGATTGCCGAACGTATCCTTAATGAAGCCAGTAATGTCCGACGCCTCGCCGATGTGTTCACCAATGACGCCAGTGGCGTGCTGACCATTGCGACGACCCATACCCAGGCCCGCTACAGCTTGCCGTCAGTAATTAAATCTTTCCGCGCGTTGTTTCCAGAAGTGCGGCTTGAATTAATTCAGGGGACGCCACAAGAGATAGAAACGTTGTTGCACAACGGTACGGCGGATATTGGTATCGCCAGTGAACGGTTAAGCACCGACCCGTTAGTGGTTGCCTATCCCTGGTTCCGTTGGTACCACACGTTACTGGTGCCACGCGGCCATCCTTTGATTCATGCTAATCCACTTACGCTCGACGATATCAGCCGCTGGCCGATTATTACCTATCGCCAGGGCATAACAGGGCGTGCGCGTATTGATGAGGCGTTTTCTCGCCGTGGGTTAACGCCGGATATTGTCCTGAGTGCGCAAGATTCTGACGTCGTCAAAACCTACGTTGAATTAGGGCTGGGGATTGGCCTGGTGGCGTTTCAGGCAAGTGGCGAGGAAGGAGGGGAGTTGGTCAGGCTCGATACGCGTCATCTGTTTGACGCCAACACAGTGTGGCTTGGGCTTAAGCGCGGGCAACTCCAGCGCAACTATGTATGGCGTTTTATCGAATTATGTAACCCGGAGCTCTCTGTCGCGGACATTAAGCGTTTGGCACTCGAGCCCGAAGAAACCGTGCTGGATTATCAAATTTGATTTTTTTACCCTGCGATGTGCTATTTTTTAGCCGCTTTGAGGGGTTAATTGCGTGAAGCGTGATCGGTACGGTGTAAATTTCAGCAAACGAAGCGTGGTGACGGAAAATTTCATTGACTCACCGCGTCAGGTAAGTAGAATGCAACGCATCGAACGGCAGCACAGCTTGCCAGAAGATAGTAAAATCAAATGATTAGCTTTAAGCTTCATTAAATGATTTTGCGGGAATAGCTCAGTTGGTAGAGCACGACCTTGCCAAGGTCGGGGTCGCGAGTTCGAGTCTCGTTTCCCGCTCCAAATTTATGTAACAGAAATTCTGTTACAGCCTGCAAAGGTGAAAGGTTTTGGCGCGTTAGCAAAGCGGTTATGTAGCGGATTGCAAATCCGTCTAGTCCGGTTCGACTCCGGAACGCGCCTCCACTTTCTTCCCGAGCCCGGGTGGTGAAATCGGTAGACACAAGGGATTTAAAATCCCTCGGCGTTCGCGCTGTGCGGGTTCAAGTCCCGCCCCGGGCACCATGGGAATAAAAGCTATAAAATCAATGATAAAGCAGTGTCGTGAAAACCACCTTCGGGTGGTTTTTTATTGC
>NZ_JBAVHX010000012.1:0-3255 GCF_049686335.1 Buttiauxella sp.
GCCGGTGATAAACCGGAGGAAGGTGGGGATGACGTCAAGTCATCATGGCCCTTATGGGCTGGGCTACACACGTGCTACAATGGTCGGTACAAAGGGCTGCAACCCCGCGAGGGTGAGCCAATCCCAAAAAACCGATCGTAGTCCGGATTGCAGTCTGCAACTCGACTGCATGAAGTCGGAATCGCTAGTAATCGTGGATCAGCACGCCACGGTGAATACGTTCCCGGGCCTTGTACACACCGCCCGTCACACCATGGGAGTTGGTTGCACCAGAAGTAGGTAGCTTAACCTTCGGGAGGGCGCTTACCACGGTGTGGTCAATGACTGGGGTGAAGTCGTAACAAGGTAGCCGTAGGGGAACCTGCGGCTGGATCACCTCCTTAAAGCACACGCCGCGACCAGAGTGTCGGCGAAGCCCCCACACAAGTCATCCGAACACCGCGTCCGCGGACCCCAGGTCAAGCGACGGGTCTGTAGCTCAGTTGGTTAGAGCGCACCCCTGATAAGGGTGAGGTCGCTGGTTCAACTCCAGCCAGACCCACCAGTCACGGGGCCATAGCTCAGCTGGGAGAGCGCCTGCTTTGCAAGCAGGAAGTCGGGAGTTCGAACCTCCCTGGCTCCACCACCCCCCGGACGCCCCACCCCCGCAGTCAAGCCCCGAGACCGGCGTGCCGGCCTCGGGGCTTTGCTTCGGCAAACCAGCTCATTAACAATTTAGAGAGATCGTAAGGCACCTGTTAGCGGCAACGCTGACAGGACACGTAACCATGTTGCCCTCGAATTCCAGAACGTTTGGGGTTAGAGGGTCAAGCAACAAAGCGCATACGGTGGATGCCTAGGCGGTAGGAGGCGATGAAGGACGTCGTAGCCTGCGAAAAGCCTCGGGGAGCTGGCAAACAAGCATTGATCCGAGGATATCCGAATGGGGAAACCCACCGACCATCAGGTCGGTATCGTCCGCTGAATCCATAGGCGGACGAAGCAAACCCGGGGAACTGAAACATCTAAGTACCCGGAGGAACAGAAATCAACCGAGATTCCCTCAGTAGCGGCGAGCGAAAGGGGACTAGCCCTTAAGCCCGATCACCCATAGCAGAAGCTTCTGGAAAGGAGCGCCATAGCGAGTGATAGCCTCGTACGCGACATGGCTGGTCAGGTGAAAACGAGTAGGGCGGGGCACGAGAAACCCTGTCTGAACATGGGGGGACCATCCTCCAAGGCTAAATACTCCCTACCGACCGATAGTGAACCAGGACCGTGAGGGAAAGGCGAAAAGAACCCCGTAGAGGGGAGTGAAATAGATCCTGAAACCGTATGCGTACAAGCAGTCGGAGCCCGCCAGGGTGACGGCGTACCTTTTGTATAATGGGTCAGCGACTTACATCTCAGCGGCAAGCTTAACCGAAGAGGGGAGGCGTAGCGAAAGCGAGTCTTAAATGGGCGATTCAGTCGTTGGGAGTAGACCCGAAACCGGGCGATCTACCCATGGCCAGGGTGAAGGTGCGGTAACACGCGCTGGAGGCCCGAACCCACGTCTGTTGAAAAAGACGGGGATGAGCTGTGGGTCGGAGTGAAAGGCTAATCAAGCCCGGAGATAGCTGGTTCTCCCCGAAAGCTATTTAGGTAGCGCCTCGCGTCTCACTCTCGGGGGTAGAGCACTGTTTCGGCTAGGGGGTCATCCCGACTTACCAAACCGATGCAAACTCCGAATACCGAGAAGTGCAATCGCGGGAGACAGACGGCGGGTGCTAACGTCCGTCGTCAAGAGGGAAACAACCCAGACCGCCAGCTAAGGTCCCTAAATCATGGCTCAGTGGGAAACGATGTGGGAAGGCCCAGACAGCCAGGAGGTTGGCTTAGAAGCAGCCACCCTTTAAAGAAAGCGTAATAGCTCACTGGTCGAGTCGGCCTGCGCGGAAGATTCAACGGGGCTTAAGCCATGTACCGAAGCTGCGGAAGCACGTTTACGTGCTTGGTAGGGGAGCGTTCCGTAAGCCTGTGAAGGTGTGCTGTAAGGCATGCTGGAGGTATCGGAAGTGCGAATGCTGACATGAGTAACGATAAAGGGGGTGAGAGTCCCCCTCGCCGAAAGCCCAAGGTTTCCTGCGCAACGTTCATCGGCGCAGGGTTAGTCGGCCCCTAAGGCGAGGCCGAAAGGCGTAGTCGATGGGAAGCGGGTTAATATTCCCGCACCCGCTGTTACTGCGATGGGGGGACGGAGAAGGCTAGGTCATCCGGTCGACGGTCGTCCCGGTTCAAGCGTGTAGGCAGACCCCTTAGGCAAATCCGGGGGGTTAATGCTGAGGCGTGACGACGAGCCTCCACGGAGGCGAAGTGATTAATGCCAAGCTCCCAAGAAAAGCCTCTAAGCTTCAGGTAACAGGGGACCGTACCCCAAACCGACACAGGTGGGCAGGGTGAGAATCCCCAGGCGCTTGAGAGAACTCTGGTGAAGGAACTAGGCAAAATAGTACCGTAACTTCGGGAGAAGGTACGCCCCTAGTACGTGAAGGCCCTGCGGCCGGAGCGGACGGGGGTTGCAGTGACCAGGTGGCTGCGACTGTTTACTAAAAACACAGCACTCTGCAAACGCGTAAGCGGACGTATAGGGTGTGACGCCTGCCCGGTGCCGGAAGGTTAAGTGATGGGGTTAGCCGCAAGGCGAAGCTCTTGATCGAAGCCCCGGTAAACGGCGGCCGTAACTATAACGGTCCTAAGGTAGCGAAATTCCTTGTCGGGTAAGTTCCGACCTGCACGAATGGCGTAACGATGGCCACGCTGTCTCCACCAGAGACTCAGTGAAATTGAAATCTCGGTTAAGATGCCGAGTACCCGCGGCTAGACGGAAAGACCCCGTGAACCTTTACTATAGCTTCACACGGGACTTTGAATCGACTTGTGTAGGATAGGTGGGAGGCTATGAAGCCCGGACGCCAGTTCGGGTGGAGCCACCCTTGAAATACCACCCTGGTCGATTTGGAGTTCTAACCCAGGCCCGTGATCCGGGTCGGGGACAGTGTGTGGTGGGTAGTTTGACTGGGGCGGTCTCCTCCCAAAGAGTAACGGAGGAGCACGAAGGTACCCTCAGCGCGGTCGGAAATCGCGCATTGAGTGCAAAGGCATAAGGGTGCTTGACTGCGAGACAGACACGTCGAGCAGGTACGAAAGTAGGTCTTAGTGATCCGGTGGTTCTGTATGGAAGGGCCATCGCTCAACGGATAAAAGGTACTCCGGGGATAACAGGCTGATACCGCC
>NZ_JBAVHX010000013.1:0-4973 GCF_049686335.1 Buttiauxella sp.
GAACCACCGTAGGTTTTAGCCAGAACGGTAGTGATTGCTGCAGTCAGAGTGGTTTTACCATGGTCAACGTGGCCGATAGTACCGACGTTGACGTGCGGTTTTGTACGTTCAAATTTTTCTTTAGACATCGATTGTCCCTCTAAGACACGGATAAATCGGTGATATCACCACATCAACCAGGCGAAAGCCTGAATTTGTTGAATTCATTAACAGAACAGAAGAGAAACAGGAAGGATAAAGGAGGTGGTGCTGATAGGCAGATTCGAACTGCCGACCTCACCCTTACCAAGGGTGCGCTCTACCAACTGAGCTATATCAGCACATCTGGAGCGGGCAGTGGGAATCGAACCCACATCATCAGCTTGGAAGGCTGAGGTAATAGCCATTATACGATGCCCGCATCCTGGAACTCGGCTACCTGCTTAAATTCTGTTTAACTAAGGAAGGCTCCTTAGTATTCGAGTCGACTCGTTGGATCTCGTCGCCTCGGGCTACGCATAACGCGGCCTGAAAATGGTGGTGGGGGAAGGATTCGAACCTTCGAAGTCGATGACGGCAGATTTACAGTCTGCTCCCTTTGGCCGCTCGGGAACCCCACCAAGCACTTGATGGTGCCGACTACCGGAATCGAACTGGTGACCTACTGATTACAAGTCAGTTGCTCTACCTACTGAGCTAAGTCGGCATCAAGTAGCGCGCATTCTAGGAACACCGGCCTCGCGATGCAACAAAAAAATTAAAGAAAATGCACTACCGCTTGTTTTTTGCGCGATAGCTCGTAAATCTGATGGATTTATCGTCGTCACAGGGTGATTTTTAAACGTCTGGATACAGTGGAGATTTACTCACCCCCCTCTTTGCACTCTTTATTGCACCTGATTTGTGCATCCATTTCTGTATTGATGCGCTTTTACTGTGCACATTGCCTCTCCCGACCACGCAAAAGATAGATATAGCTGCGTTGAATAGCCTGGATCATTTCTTGCTTTAGTCAGAGATGAGGGTGAAATGTCCACCGGGGAGGAAGCGCGATGAAAATTGTTCATTTAAATGCCGCCACATTACCTGTGTATTGCCGGGAGCTGGGCGCCTTGCTGCTGGATGCTATCGAGGGTGGTTCATCTGTGGGTTATCAGTCAGGGACTTCACGTGAAGACGCCGAGAGCGCATTCTACCGATTGCGTGGTGCTATTGATAAAGGAGACCTGTTGATGTGGATTGCACGTGATGAGCGTGGTCTGCTAGGAACCGTGCAGCTTGAGCTCGCAAATGAGTCAGAGGGCTTGAATCGAGCAACGCCACAATTATTGCTCGTCCATCGACGTGCGCGCCGGCAAGGCGTAGGTAAACAGCTTATTTCTACTATGGAAAAAGCGGCCACCTCACAACATCGAGGATTACTGTGCCTTAATGTTCAGGCATGTACGCCAGCGGAGGCATTCTATCGCGCGCAAGGTTACCGGTGTTTGGGTGAGCTACCTGACTATATCTGTTCACCTGATGGCTATTATCATCCTGCAGTCATCTATTACAAACGCTTATTCGCCGTTAATCAATTTGCGCAGCGCATAGCAAGTTAAAGCCATACGACAACGTGATGCTTTCCGCTGAAAGCATCACTGCTTTCTTTTTTTCTTATTATTCTCCCCCATCTGGTGTTACCCTCCTGCCCATTGTGAAAAGTAATATACGTTGCACGCCTTTGATTATCTGAGACGAGTCTCCTTTTCTCAGCCCGCGTACTACGTTCATTTTTGTCCTGAATTACAGGCAGAAGCATGCTTATGAGTAATAAAGAGCAAATGTTGACGACTCCTTATATGCAGTTCAACCGCAACCAATGGGCAGCCTTGCGCGACTCAGTACCGATGACCTTGACTGAAGGTGAAATCGCTCGGTTGAAAGGTATCAATGAGGATCTCTCTTTAGAAGAAGTGGCCGAGATCTATCTGCCGCTTTCACGTCTATTGAATTTTTATATCAGTTCCAACCTTCGCCGGCAGGCAGTGTTAGAGCAATTTCTCGGTACTAATGGGCAACGGATCCCCTACGTCATCAGTATCGCGGGAAGCGTTGCGGTCGGGAAAAGTACAACTGCTCGCGTGTTACAAGCCCTGCTTAGTCGCTGGCCTGAACATCGTCGCGTTGAATTGATCACGACTGATGGTTTTCTGCATCCGAATAAAGTGTTGAAAGAACGCAATCTGATGAAGAAAAAGGGATTCCCGCAATCCTATGATATGCACCGTTTGGTAAAATTTGTCTCTGACATTAAATCAGGCGCACCGAATGTCACAGCACCTGTTTACTCGCATCTTATTTATGATGTCATTCCTGATGGTGATAAAACTGTTGCTCAGCCTGATATTCTAATCCTTGAAGGATTAAATGTTTTGCAAAGCGGCATGGATTATCCGCACGATCCACATCATGTATTTGTATCGGACTTTGTCGATTTTTCTATTTATGTCGATGCGCCAGAAGACTTACTACAAGATTGGTATATCACGCGATTCCTGAAGTTCCGCGAAGGCGCATTTACCGATCCTGACTCTTATTTCCATAGCTATGCAAAGCTTTCAGAAGATGAAGCCGTGAATGTCGCATTGCAGCTCTGGAAAGAGATTAACTGGCGGAACTTAAAAGAAAATATCCTGCCAACTCGTGAGCGAGCCAGCTTGATCATGACGAAAAGCTCAAATCATGAAGTTGAGTGTGTACGTCTGAGAAAATAAAAGAATGGGGGGATAACATCCCCCATTAAAATTAATTAACGCCACGCAGTGATATTTCACCACCCACCCAAGGTTTAATTACGCCGTCTTGTTCTAATAACAGCCCACCTTGCTCGTTAATCCCTCTTGAAATACCGTGAATTTCTCTTTCACCAATAATGAGCTTCACCTGGCGGTTAATAAAGTTATCCAGTGATTCCCAACGGGGCAGGAAAGGTAGTAAACCTTCTTCTTCGAATAGCTGTAATGCTTTACGTAATTCTTTTATTATTCTAATGGCTAATGCATTACGATCTATATTAATTCCGGCTTCCTGCAAATTAATCCAGCTTTGATTAATGACATCCGTGGCTACGTTACGCATGGCAAGATTAATGCCTGCACCGATAACAATCTGCGCTGCATCACCCGTTTTGCCTGTCAGCTCGACCAGAATCCCGGCAAGCTTACGATCGTTCAGATAGAGGTCATTTGGCCACTTAACTCTGACCTCCTCTGCACCTAATTCGCGTAACACTTCGGCCATAACAATCCCTATCACAAGGCTCAAACCAACAGCAGCCGCTGGACCTTGCTCTAGTCGCCAGAACATAGACAGATAAAGATTGGCGCCAAATGGGGAAAACCACTGGCGGCCTCGACGTCCTCGACCTGCCTGCTGGTACTCAGCAATACAGGCATCACCGGACTGAAGTGTTTCAATACGATCGAGTAAATACTGATTAGTGGAGTCAATAACCGGTAAGACCGCAACAGAGCCCGTATCAACCTGCGATTTTATCAGTTCTTCATTAAGCAGCTTAATGGGATCCGGCAGACTATAGCCTTTGCCTGGTACGGTAAAAACATCGACGCCCCAATCTCTCAGGGTCTGGATATGTTTATTAATGGCCGCCCGGCTCATGCCAAGTTGCTCACCTAACTGCTCACCAGAATGAAACTCGCCGTCAGCAAGAATACTAATTAGCGTTAGAGGAATTTTGTTATCTTTCATGCAATGGTCTCCACAGCACTAACTTCGCCACATGCCCCGATGAAGCGAACTTCAGGTTCCAACCATACGTTAAATTTCTCCCCGACACACTGGCGAACATAATGAGCCAGAGCAACAACATCCTTGCTGGAAGCACTTGTTTCATTGATCAATACCAGTGCCTGCTGCTTATGAACAGCCGCACCGCCAACGCGATATCCTTTTAGCTGGCACTGATCAATTAGCCAACCTGCGGCTAATTTAACTGAACCATCAGGCTGAGGATAATGTGGGATTGTCGCAAAGGCTGAAAGTAACTCCGCCGCTTCTTCAGCGTTAACCACCGGATTCTTAAAGAAGCTACCGGCATTACCATTAATGCGTGGATCAGGAAGTTTCGTTGTCCGCATATGGCAAACAGCATTAAAGACTTCAAGCGGAGTGACATTCGCCGCGTCAAGACGAGTCAAATCACCATACGATAAGACCGGCTGCCACAATTTTGCTAAACGTAAACCCACAGCAACGATGGCATAGTGATCCTGATAATCATGCTTAAAAATACTGTCACGATAACCAAACTGGCATTGCGCATTATCCAGTCGATGCATCTCACCACTACGTAAATCAACACAATCAACGTATTCGCAGACACTTTTGAGCTCTACACCGTACGCACCAATGTTCTGAATAGGTGAAGACCCGGCATATCCCGGGATTAGAGCCAGGTTCTCAAGCCCCGGCATACCTTCATGTAAGGTATATTCAACCAAATGATGCCAATTTTCCCCGGCCCCCACATGCAAATGCCAGGCATCCTGCTTTTCTGTAACCTGAGTGCCAGAAATTCGGTTAACGATTACGGTACCAGTGTAATCTTCAAGAAAGAGAACGTTACTTCCCTCACCCAGGATCAAAACGGGCATATTCTCCGCCACTGTCTCACTCCAGGCATCTTTTAACTGCTGCACTGTATCAGCAATGACAATTCGTGAAGCATTAGCCTGAATACCAAATGTATTGAAAGGTTTAAGAGAAGTGCTCATGTTGGGTATCTTTCCTGAGTTTAAACTCGGTTAGTTTACCTTATATGCCAGGTGTTGGCTTGCTTGAGAGGAGGTATGAAGACGGGTTCGCGTAAACTGCAGACAGCAAAAAGCCCTGTACGTCAGTACAGGGCTTTTCACTTGATTGGAGCCTGGCAGTTCCCTACTCTCGCATGGGGAGACCCCACACTACCATCGGCGCTACGGCGTTTCACTTCT
>NZ_JBAVHX010000014.1:0-55746 GCF_049686335.1 Buttiauxella sp.
CAGAAGTGTGACATCTGGTGGTAGTAAGAAAAGAAATTCGGTGGAGCGGTAGTTCAGTCGGTTAGAATACCTGCCTGTCACGCAGGGGGTCGCGGGTTCGAGTCCCGTCCGTTCCGCCACTTATTAAAAATATTATGCCTGCTAAATTAGCAGGCTTAATAATAAGCGTTATTTAGGGGCGTAGCTCAGTTGGTAGAGCACCGGTCTCCAAAACCGGGTGTCGCGAGTTCGAGTCTCTCCGCCCCTGCCATATATAATCCTTTGCTTCGGCAAAGGATTTTTTTTGTCTAAATTTCTCAAAACCCTTCCAAACCCTTCACTCCCTCCCAAAAAAAGACAAAAGCGCATTACTGCGCCATGAGTGGTGTCTTTAATAACTCTTTGATAATGCTTTGTTTATCGCTATTTTGTAACCAGATGGCATACAGTGGCCGCGAAAGCGTCGCCGTATCTGGTACCTGATAAATTCCTGGGCGATCTTTAGCCCATTCCACAGGTAAAAATGAACATCCATTGAGCTGTGGTAAAAGCTTATAAGCGATTTGAGCTGAGCTGGTCGTCAAAACGGGAATATCATCGTTATTAATGAGCCCCATTTCGTGCTGTTGGAAATCAGGCCCCCATTCCAGACGTAAATAAGTTAGCCCTTCTTTAGAGTTTTGCGCAGAGGCAGAAAATAGCGCCAGGTTGAAATGTCCCAATAACTGGCTAGAAAATTCGTCCATTTTGGGTGATTCAGTGGTGATCAACAGATCAAGTTGCCGCTCATGTAGCTGTTTCACTAACGACTGCCGCTGGGAAATACGCGCTTCAAATTGCATGTCTTTATGCTGTTGATAGAGCGTCACCAGCCACTCTGAGAGCATGCATTCCCAAAGAGAGGCGCTGGCACCGATTGTGAGTTCATTGTGCTGAGACGTGTGGGAAACCTCTTTCTTGGCAGCAAGCCAAATATTCATGAGGTTTTCTGCATAGGGCAGTAAACGTTCACCCGCCGTAGTCAGACGAATATTATTACGATGGCGAGTAAAAAGATTTACCCCAAGCTGATTCTCTAATTGGCGAATTCTGAAGCTAACAGCTGATTGTGTTAGATAAAGAGCCTCTGCAGCTCGTCCAAAATGCCGAGTTCTGCTCACTTCGAGGAATGTTTTTAGTAATTCAGTATCCACAACCCACTCCCAAAAAAAATTTGTCGTTATGATTTAAATGTTTTGTTTGACGCTCTGTCAAGCGTAACTAATACTCCGCGCCATAAATAGCTAGACCAAGAGAATTAGGAGCGTGCAGGATGGCGGAAAGCTTTACGACGACTAATCGGTTTTTCGACAATAAACATTATCCGCGCGGGTTCGCTCGCCATGGTGATTTCACCATCAAAGAAGCCCAGCTGTTAGAGCGTCATGGTTATGCGTTCAATGAGTTGGATCTTGGCAAGCGTGAACCTGGTACCGAAGAAGAAGTTCTGTTTGTAGCTGTGTGCCGTGGCGAACGTGAACCAGTGACAGAAGCTGAACGTGTGTGGAGTAAGTATATGACGCGTATCAAGCGTCCTAAGCGTTTCCATACCCTCTCCGGTGGCAAACCACAGGCGGACACGGTAGAAGACTACACCGAAAGTGATGACTAAAGAATAATGGGGCTTAGGCCCCATTTTTTTATCCCATAAGCTGCTGTAAGTGAATCAGCAATCGGTCGATTGCACGATAGCTTAGCGCTTCTAAAAGATGTTCCCGCTTTATCTTCTCGCACTCCTGAATATCCGCAATCGTTCGTGCAACTTTTAATAATCGATGCCACGCGCGAACTGATAATCCCAGCTTCAGCAGCGTCTCTTCCAGCCAGATAGCATCAGTGTGCTCAATGGAACAATGTTTGCGAATCTCATGATTATCCAATCTCGCGTTGAGCTTTTGCTGGCGAATATATTGCCGCTGCTGCGTGGCGATCACTCGCGCTCTTACAACAGCACTACATTCACTGCTCAGAACGGGATTACTTAGCATGCCGGATGGCGGCAAAGGTATCTCGACCGACAGATCAAAGCGGTCGAGAAAAGGTCCTGACAGCCGGCTGAGATAGCGTAACGTCTGCTCCGGGGTGCAACGATTATGCTTTCCCTGGTAATGTCCTGTCGGGCTGGGATTCATCGCAGCAAGCAACTGGAAATTGGCGGGATAACTGATTTTGGCCCGAGTTCGAGAGATGTGAATCTCCCCAGATTCTATTGGTTCACGTAATGCATCAAGCACTCTGCGCTCAAATTCCGGCAGTTCATCAAGAAATAGAACTCCGTTATGTGCCAACGATATTTCACCGGGCCGGGGAATCGCACCTCCACCAACCATTGCAGTCAATGAGGCGCTGTGATGAGGAGCCCTGAAAGGACGCTGACGCCATTGTTGCTGCAGCATGTGTGGATTGACCAGACTGATAATCGCCGCACTCTCCAATGCTTCACTGTCGCTTAACGGCGGTAGCAGCGTTGTCAGGCGACTAACTAACATCGTTTTACCGGTACCGGGCGGACCAATGAGCAATAGGTTATGTCCGCCAGCGGCGGTGATTTCCAGCGCTCGCTTCCCCTGGGATTGGCCAAAGATTTCATTAAGATCTTGTCGATGCTCCATCTGCTGCGGTTCAAGTTTTTGTGGGGCCGACAATTCACCTTTCCCTTCCAGAAATGCGCACACCTCGGTGAGATGATTTGCAGTAAGGCAACCTGTTTGTTCAATTAAGCCAAGTTCTGCAGCGTTTTCATTTGCAACAACAATCTTTTTTCCTGACTTTAAAGCCTCCATAGCAGATGAAATGGCGCCTGGAACGCCACGTAACGCACCGGTAAGCGCCAGTTCACCCACGAACTCATATTGACTCAACTTATCGGCGGAGAGTTGCTCAGAAGCTGCCAGTAACGCTAGCGCGATGGGTAAGTCATATCTCCCTCCATCTTTGGGAAGATCCGCTGGCGCGAGATTGATGGTTATCTTGCGGGCCGGAAAATCGTAGCCACTATTGATGATGGCACTCCGTACCCGGTCCCGAGCTTCACGAACGGTCGTTTCCGGTAAGCCCACCAGAGTTAAGCCTGGCAATCCCTGGCTTATATGAACTTCGACGGTGACCAGTGGCGCGGCGATACCTAAAGCTGCCCTTGTATTAACAACTGCCAGTGACATAGTTGATTCCTCTGGGATGAATTTTCATCCTGACAGCTGGCAGAAGTTGTCAAAAGCGGTGAAATGCGAATCCTCGAAAAGCCTTCCAGACTTTTGGTCGAGACTTCTTTATTTGAAAATTATTCTGCGAACTGTCTCGCAAAAGATTTATTTTGTGTGAGTTTTTCGGGAAAAGTAATAAGAGTTCGCTCTGCGTGAATTATTTTCACTTTCTTCTTATCTGCTGAAAACAAATAAGTTTTCCGTAAGTGGGTTTTTAAAGGCTTTCACTTACCATAAAAAAATCTTGTGCATCAACCGGACCCTGTGATAACTCTGTAGGCATTACTTCGAACAAGTTGTCAGAACATACAAATATGAAAGCCCTTCTACAAGTGATTAGCCTAGTTGTGATTAGCGTGGTGGTGATTATTATCCCACCGTGCGGGGCTGCACTTGGAGAAAGAAAGGCTTAAAAATCAAGCCTGAATCGAAAAGAACCCCCGCACCGAAAGGTCCGGGGGTTTTTTGTTGGGCAAAGAAATTCGGAGAGCAACAGATGATGCGTTACAGAATAAAATTCTGTTTCTCCGATAATGAGACGGGGAACGAACTATGAATGGTGCACAGTGGGTTGTACATGCGTTGCGAGCGCAAGGTGTAGAGACTGTTTTCGGCTATCCGGGTGGCGCAATCATGCCCGTCTACGATGCGTTATATGACGGGGGTGTAGAACATTTACTTTGCCGCCACGAACAAGGCGCAGCCATCGCAGCCATTGGCTATGCTCGTTCTACTGGAAAAACAGGCGTTTGCATCGCCACTTCCGGCCCGGGGGCGACCAACTTAATCACCGGCCTTGCTGATGCACTGTTAGATTCCGTTCCCATCGTTGCTATCACCGGCCAGGTTGCTGCCCCGTTCATCGGCACTGACGCTTTCCAGGAAGTCGACGTTTTAGGATTGTCCCTCGCCTGCACTAAACATAGTTTCCTCGTTGAATCATTTGATGATTTGCCCCGCGTTCTCGCTGAAGCATTTGAAATAGCCAACTCCGGTCGTCCAGGTCCCGTTCTGGTTGATATTCCAAAAGACATTCAACTCGCACAAGGCGACCTGGAACCCTGGTTATCAACGGTTGAAGATGATTTTGAAATACCACGCGCTGAGCTCAGCCAGGCCTTCGAATTGATTGCCCATGCTCGCAAACCGATGCTGTATGTTGGAGGGGGCGTGGGTATGGCTCAGGCTGTGCCTGCATTGCGTGAATTTATTGCCGTCACCAATATGCCTTCCACCGTCACGCTGAAAGGTCTGGGTGCGGTTCCAGCAGAGCATCCATTTTATACCGGCATGTTAGGTATGCACGGCACCATAGCGGCGAACCTTGCAGTACAAGCGTGTGACTTGCTGATTGCAGTTGGCGCGCGTTTTGACGACCGCGTAACCGGCAAGCTGAATACCTTTGCCCCGCACGCTAAAGTTATTCATATGGATATCGACCCGGCAGAGTTGAGCAAACTGCGCCAGGCGCATGTCGGATTGCAGGGCGATCTGACTCAGTTATTGCAGGCTCTGCAACAGCCTTTAGACATCGCAGAGTGGCAGCAGGAAGTTGCCACTTTACGCGCTGAAAATCTGTGGCGTTACGACCATCCTGGCGAAGCTATTTTTGCTCCGTTGCTGCTTAAGCAAATCTCCGATCGTAAGTCGCAAGAATGCGTGGTAACCACTGATGTGGGCCAGCATCAAATGTGGACGGCTCAACACATGTCCTTCTCGCGACCGGAAAATTTCATCACGTCGAGCGGCTTAGGAACGATGGGCTTTGGGTTGCCCGCCGCAGTAGGCGCGCAAGTGGCCAGGCCGAACGATACCGTTATCTGTATCTCGGGTGACGGCTCTTTCATGATGAACGTGCAGGAGTTGGGCACCGTAAAACGAAAACAATTACCGTTGAAAATCGTTTTACTGGATAACCAGCGTTTAGGAATGGTTCGACAGTGGCAGCAAATGTTTTTCTCCGAACGCTACAGTGAAACCAATCTCTCCGATAACCCCGATTTCCTCACACTGGCCAGTGCCTTCGGTATCCCAGGCCAACACATAACTCGCAAAGACCAGGTTGAAGCCGCTATCGACACCATGCTGAATAGCGAGGGTCCGTACATGCTTCACGTCTCAATTGATGAGTACGAAAACGTCTGGCCGTTGGTACCACCCGGTGCCAGTAACTCACAAATGCTGGAGAAATTATCATGATGCAACATCAGCTGGCAGTAACGGCCCGTTTTCGCCCAGAGACTCTGGAGCGTGTGCTACGCGTGGTTCGCCATCGCGGTTTTCAGGTTTGTTCTATGAACATGGTCACGCTGGGGACTTCCGAGGATATTAATATTGAATTGACCGTTGCCAGCCTGCGCCCAGTCGAATTACTGTTTAGTCAATTAAGCAAACTGGTGGACGTTGGTCGCGTCGAAATCCAGCAACAAACAACACAACAAATCCGCGCCTGAGCGCAGAAGGAAGAGAATAATGACAACGAAGAAAGCTGATTACATTTGGTTCAATGGTGAGATGACGCCATGGGGCGAGGCAAAGGTCCATGTCATGTCCCATGCGCTGCATTACGGCACATC
Source organism: Buttiauxella sp. (assembly GCF_049686335.1). Taxonomy (NCBI): domain Bacteria; kingdom Pseudomonadati; phylum Pseudomonadota; class Gammaproteobacteria; order Enterobacterales; family Enterobacteriaceae; genus Buttiauxella; species Buttiauxella sp. The sequence continues at coordinate 5,798 of NZ_JBAVHX010000014.1, forward strand.
GGTCTTCGAAGGCGTCCGTTGCTACGAGTCTCACATTGGTCCAGTGGTGTTCCGTCATCGTGAACACATGCAGCGTTTGCGTGATTCAGCAAAAATCTATCGTTTCCCTGTATCGCAAAGTGTTGATGAGCTGATGGAAGCTTGCCGCGCGGTTATTCGCAAAAACAATCTGACCAGCGCGTACATTCGCCCATTAGTGTTTGTTGGTGATGTAGGGATGGGCGTAAACCCACCAGACGGATACACCACTGATGTGATCATCGCAGCCTTCCCATGGGGTGCATATCTCGGCGCAGAAGCGCTGGATCAAGGGATCGACGCGATGGTTTCCTCATGGAACCGTGTGGCGCCAAACACCATTCCTACTGCGGCAAAAGCAGGCGGTAACTATCTTTCTTCGTTGCTGGTTGGCAGTGAAGCACGCCGCCATGGTTATCAGGAAGGGATCGCGCTTGACGTGAATGGCTATCTTTCTGAAGGTGCGGGTGAAAACCTCTTTGAAGTCAAAGACGGCATCCTGTTTACCCCTCCGTTCACCTCTTCTGCTCTACCAGGCATTACCCGCGACGCCATCATCACGCTGGCAAAAGATATGGGTATCGAAGTGCGCGAGCAGGTACTTTCTCGTGAATCACTCTACCTGGCAGACGAAGTGTTTATGTCAGGAACCGCAGCAGAAATCACACCAGTTCGTAGCGTTGACCGTATTCAGGTGGGCGAAGGCCGTTGTGGCCCGGTCACCAAACGCATTCAGCATGCATTCTTTGGCCTGTTTACCGGTGAAACTGAAGACAAATGGGGCTGGTTAGATCCAGTAAACCCGCAGTAAAAAAAAATGATAATCAAGCGGATGGCGATAGACCGTCCGCTCTCAGACAGACGGGAGTAAATAGCATGCCTAAGTACCGTTCAGCCACCACGACCCACGGCCGTAATATGGCGGGTGCCCGCGCTCTGTGGCGCGCAACTGGGATGACCGATGACGATTTCGGCAAGCCAATTATTGCGGTAGTGAACTCCTTTACCCAATTCGTACCAGGCCACGTTCACCTGCGCGATTTGGGCAAACTGGTTGCCGAACAAATTGAAGCCTCCGGCGGCGTGGCTAAAGAATTCAACACCATTGCCGTGGATGACGGTATCGCCATGGGCCACGGTGGCATGCTTTATTCTCTGCCATCGCGCGAACTGATTGCCGATTCCGTGGAGTACATGGTGAATGCGCACTGTGCCGATGCCATGGTGTGTATCTCCAACTGCGACAAAATCACCCCAGGGATGTTAATGGCTTCTTTGCGCCTGAACATTCCGGTCATTTTTGTTTCTGGCGGCCCGATGGAAGCCGGGAAAACCAAACTGTCCGACCAAATCATTAAACTGGATTTGGTTGATGCGATGATTCAGGGAGCCGATCCGAAGGTTAGCGACGAGCAAAGCGAGCAGGTTGAACGTTCCGCCTGTCCAACTTGCGGCTCTTGTTCCGGCATGTTCACTGCCAACTCAATGAACTGCCTGACCGAAGCACTGGGCCTATCTCAGCCGGGCAACGGCTCTCTGCTGGCAACCCACTCTGACCGTAAAGAGCTGTTCCTCAATGCCGGTAAGCGCATTGTTGCTCTGACCAAACGTTATTACGAGCAGGATGACGAAAGTGCATTGCCACGTAGCATCGCCAGCAAAGAAGCCTTTGAGAACGCTATGACGCTGGATGTCGCGATGGGCGGCTCAACCAATACCGTTCTGCACTTACTGGCAGCAGCTCAGGAAGCAGAACTCGATTTCACCATGACCGATATCGACCAGCTTTCACGCAAAGTACCGCAGTTGTGTAAAGTCGCGCCAAGCACCCAGAAATACCATATGGAAGACGTGCACCGTGCGGGTGGCGTTATCGGTATCCTCGGTGAACTTGATCGCGGTGGCTTGTTGCATCGCAATGTGAAAAACGTGCTGGGTCTGAACCTGACCCAAACTCTGGAACAGTACGACGTCATGCTGACCAAAGACGAAAGCGTGAAAAGCATGTTCTCCGCAGGCCCGGCGGGTATCCGCACCACGAAAGCATTCTCGCAATCCTGCCGCTGGGATTCTCTGGACGTTGACCGCCAAAACGGTTGTATCCGTTCGAAAGAAAATGCTTACAGCCAGGAAGGTGGTTTGGCTGTTCTGTACGGTAACTTCGCAGAAAACGGCTGTATCGTAAAAACGGCGGGTGTCGATGACGAAAGCCTGGTGTTCCGTGGTCCTGCGAAAGTCTACGAAAGCCAGGATGACGCGGTTGAAGCTATTCTGGGTGGAAAAGTTGTCGCAGGCGACGTGGTCGTTATTCGTTACGAAGGGCCAAAAGGCGGGCCGGGCATGCAAGAAATGCTCTATCCAACCACCTTCCTGAAATCGATGGGACTGGGCAAAGCATGTGCTTTGGTGACGGACGGACGTTTCTCCGGCGGTACTTCCGGTCTCTCAATCGGCCACGTTTCTCCAGAAGCGGCAAGCGGTGGCAACATCGCGTTGATTGAAGACGGCGACATGATTGCCATCGATATCCCGAACCGCGGAATCCAGTTGCAATTGAGCGATCAGGAAATGGCGGCGCGTCGTGAAGCGCAGGAAGCTCGCGGTGATAAAGCCTGGACTCCTCGTAACCGTGAACGCCAGGTTTCCTTCGCTCTGCGCGCTTACGCAATGCTTGCCACCAGTGCCGATAAAGGTGCAGTGCGCGATAAAAGTAAGCTTGGAGGCTAATGATGGCCGAGTCACAACCGCTACCTGACGCCCCTTGCGGGGCGGAATATCTCCGCGCCGTGCTACGTGCGCCGGTGTACGAAGTCGCGCAAGTTACTCCATTGCAAAAGATGGAGAAGCTGTCATCACGTCTGGATAACGTCATTCTGGTGAAGCGTGAAGACCGTCAGCCAGTACACAGCTTTAAGCTGCGTGGCGCGTACTCCATGATTGCCGGGCTGAACAGCGAGCAGAAAGCCAGTGGCGTGATTACGGCTTCGGCTGGCAATCACGCTCAGGGCGTGGCGCTTTCCTCAACGCGTTTGGGCATCAAGTCTTTGATCGTCATGCCGGTTTCTACCGCTGACATCAAAGTGGATGCAGTCAGAGCGTTTGGTGGCGAAGTGCTGCTGCACGGCGCGAACTTCGATGAAGCGAAAGCGCGGGCAATCGAACTTTCGCAGCAACAGGGTTTCACTTACGTTCCTCCGTTCGACCATCCGGCAGTGATCGCCGGGCAAGGCACACTGGCGCTGGAACTGCTGCAACAAGATGCGCATATTGACCGCGTGTTCGTACCGGTTGGCGGTGGTGGCCTGGCAGCAGGCGTTGCGGTGTTGATCAAGCAATTGATGCCACAAATCAAAGTGATTGCCGTTGAAGCGGAAGACTCTGCGTGTCTGAAAGCGGCGTTGGATGCTGGTAAGCCGGTTGACCTGGCGCGCGTCGGTTTGTTTGCTGAAGGCGTGGCGGTGAAGCGCATTGGCGATGAAACCTTCCGTCTGTGCCAGGAATATCTCGATGACATCATTACCGTCGATAGCGATGCGATTTGCGCGGCGATGAAAGATTTGTTCGAAGATGTTCGTGCCGTTGCTGAACCGTCCGGTGCTCTGGCGCTGGCGGGGATGAAGAAATACATCCAGCAACATCAGATTCGTGGCGAACGCCTGGCGCATGTACTTTCAGGTGCGAACGTCAATTTCCACGGCCTGCGTTACGTTTCTGAACGTTGCGAGCTGGGCGAACAGCGTGAAGCACTGCTGGCGGTCACGATTCCTGAGCAGAAAGGCAGCTTTCTGAAATTCTGTCAGGTGCTGGGTGGTCGCTCGGTTACCGAATTTAACTATCGCTTTTCCAGTTCATCGGAAGCGTGCATTTTCGTGGGTGTCCGGCTGACGCGTGGCGTGGAAGAGCGGCGCGAAATTATCGAACTGCTTAATGAAGGCGGTTACGGCGTTGTCGATTTATCTGATGACGAAATGGCGAAACTGCACGTGCGTTACATGGTGGGCGGGCGTCCGTCTAAGCCATTGCGCGAGCGGTTGTACAGTTTCGAATTCCCGGAGTCACCAGGTGCTTTGCTTAAATTTCTGCAAACACTGGGCACGCACTGGAATATCTCGCTGTTCCACTACCGTAGCCACGGTACGGATTATGGCCGGGTACTTGCCGCATTCGAACTGGGCGATAACGAACCGGACTTTGAAACCCGACTCAATGAACTCGGTTACGACTGCCACGACGAGACAAACAATCCGGCATTCCGTTTCTTCCTGGCGGGTTAATGGCTACCGGGCAGTAACTTCCAGAACGCATTCACAAGCGGCTCATTGAGCCGCTTTTTTTGTACGCAAACGCCAAGTTCGAACGGGGTGGTTTCATCGTTGCGTTCCAGTATCTGCACGCGGTTACGCACAGGCTCTGGGCTATTATCCAGCACAATTTCAGGGATCAGTGCCACCCCACAGCCCAGAGCAACCATCGAGACCATCGCTTCATGCCCCGCAACCGTTGCATAAATAAAGGGATTGCTGATTTTTTGCCGACGGAACCATAACTCAATGCGCCGGCGAACGGGGCCCTGGTCAGGCAGTATAAACGGCACTTTTGCCCAATCCGGATCAGGCTGATTGACCTGTGCGCGAACCGGGCAAGGCAGCGCTGGTGCGATAAGGGCGACGGATAAATTATCCAGAATCGAAAAGGCCACACCTGGCGGTAATGACTCTGGTTTACCTGCAATGGCGATATCAGCCTCGTCAGAATCTACTTTCTCTACGGCATCGGCGGCATCACCCGTGGTCAGCTTTATCTCCACATTTGGATGCTCAGCACGGAATCTATCGAGAATGGGTGGTAAGTGACTGTACGCGGCGGTGACGGAGCAAAAAAGATGTAACTCGCCGGTGAGCGACGGCCCTTCCTGCCCGATGGTGTGGCGCATTTGCTGATACTGCAAAAGCGTATGTTGGGCGAACTGTTTGAGCTGCTCTCCGGCTTCGGTCAACGTAACGTTGCGGTTATCACGTAAAAACAGTGGCTGGCCAAGATCGTCTTCAAGACGCTGGATCTGGCGCGAAAGCGTCGAGGGGCTAACGTGCATTGCACGTGCACTCCTGCCGAAATGGCGGCTTTCAGCAAGGTGGAGAAACGTTTTTAGATCGCGTAAATCCATGGTCATCAGCTCTCGTTTTCACGTTGCAAAAATTGCAACGTCACGTTGTTAATATATCAATTTCAGCAACGCATTTCCTGTCATATAGTGAGTTCATTATCGCAAGCACGACACGGCTGGCGAACCTTACAAAAGCACAACACGACAATTACGGAGTACCACCACGATGGCTAATTATTTCAACACTTTGAACCTGCGTCAGCAGTTGGCGCAACTGGGTAAATGTCGTTTCATGGCGCGTGCAGAATTCGCCGATGAAGCAAGCTACCTCAAAGGCAAAAAAGTCGTCATCGTCGGCTGTGGCGCGCAGGGCCTGAACCAGGGTCTGAACATGCGTGACTCCGGTCTGGACGTGGCTTATGCGCTGCGTGCAGAAGCTATCGCTGAGAAACGCGCATCCTGGCGTAAAGCGACAGAAAACGGTTTTAAAGTTGGCACTTACGAAGAACTGATCCCGCAGGCAGACCTGGTTGTTAACCTGACGCCAGACAAGCAGCACTCCGCAGTGGTTCAGGCTGTTCAGCCAATGATGAAAGATGGCGCAGCACTGGGTTACTCCCACGGTTTCAACGTGGTTGAAGTCGGCGAGCAAATCCGTAAAGACATCACTGTAGTGATGGTTGCTCCAAAATGCCCGGGTACTGAAGTTCGCGAAGAATACAAACGTGGTTTCGGTGTACCAACGCTGATTGCGGTTCACCCGGAAAACGATCCGAAAGGCGAAGGCATGGCCATTGCTAAAGCATGGGCTGCGGCAACGGGTGGTCACCGTGCAGGTGTTCTGGAATCTTCCTTCGTTGCTGAAGTGAAATCAGACCTGATGGGCGAGCAAACGATCCTGTGCGGTATGCTGCAAGCGGGGTCTCTGCTGTGCTTCGATAAGCTGGTGGAAGAAGGTACTGACCCTGCATACGCAGAAAAACTGATTCAGTTCGGCTGGGAAACCATCACCGAAGCCCTGAAGCAAGGTGGTATTACGCTGATGATGGACCGCCTGTCCAATCCAGCGAAAGTCCGTGCTTATGCGCTGTCCGAGCAACTGAAAACCATCATGGCTCCACTGTTCCAGAAACACATGGACGACATCATCTCCGGTGAATTCTCTTCCGGCATGATGGCTGACTGGGCTAATGACGATAAGAACCTGCTGACCTGGCGTGAAGAGACCGGCAAAACCGCGTTCGAAACGGCTGCACAGTTTGATGGCAAAATCTCTGAGCAGGAATACTTCGATAAAGGCGTGCTGATGATTGCGATGGTGAAAGCGGGCGTTGAGCTGGCATTCGAAACCATGGTGGATGCAGGCATCATCGAAGAGTCTGCTTACTACGAATCTTTGCACGAGCTGCCGCTGATTGCGAACACCATCGCCCGTAAGCGTCTGTATGAAATGAACGTCGTTATTTCCGATACTGCTGAGTACGGTAACTACCTGTTCTCTTATGCTGCTGTTCCATTGCTGAAAGAGTTCATGACGACGCTGCAGGCAGGTGATTTGGGCAAAGAAATCTCAGCGGGTGCGGTTGATAACGCGCAACTGCGTGATGTAAACGAAGCGATTCGCAATCATGAAATCGAAACGGTTGGCAAGAAACTGCGTGGTTACATGAAAGATATGAAGCGTATCGCAGTAGCAGGGTAACAAAGTCGTCTGATACCCTCACCCCGACCCTCTCCCTCGGGGAGAGGGTGCAAACACCAATCCCCTTCTCGTTCTGAGAAGGGGATGCTTTTATTTCCGGTATAACACTTTGATGATGTGGTAACCAAACTGCGTGTGCAGCGGGCCGGTTGGCTCGAGCAGCGGGCAGGAGAACACCACTTTATCGAACGCCGGAACCATCTGGCCCTGACGGAATTCACCTAAGTGACCACCTTTTTTGCCTGACGGGCAGGTGGAATGTTTTTTAGCCAGTTTTTCAAAGTCGCCGCCATTTTGAAGCTGCGCCAGAATTTCCTGGGCGAGTTTTTCTTCCTTAACAAGGATATGCAATGCTGCCGCGGTTTTTGCCATGATAGTGCCTTGAGTCAAATGGATTACGCTCGCTATACTACCACGCTGTTTTTCCCCTTCGTACCTATCTGAGCGACCATATGCGTTTAAACCCTGGCCAACAACAAGCCGTCGAATTTGTAACCGGACCCTGCCTGGTCCTGGCGGGCGCGGGCTCGGGTAAAACGCGTGTTATCACCAATAAAATGGCGTACTTGATCCGTGAATGTGGCTATCAGGCGAGGCATATCGCCGCTGTAACCTTTACCAATAAAGCCGCGCGTGAAATGAAAGAGCGTGTGGCTCAAACCCTGGGGCGTAAAGAAGCGCGCGGTTTACTGATCTCAACCTTCCATACTCTGGGGCTAGAAATCATTAAGCGCGAATACGCGGCGCTCGGGATGAAGTCCAACTTCTCGTTGTTTGATGACACCGACCAGACTGCATTACTAAAAGAGCTGACCGAAGGTTTGCTCGAGGAAGATAAGACCTTATTGCAGCAACTGATCTCAACGATCTCAAACTGGAAAAACGATCTGATGTCGCCTTCGCAGGCTGCGGCGCAGGCAAAAGGAGAGCGAGACCGAATTTTCGCTCATTGCTACGGCCTGTATGATGCGCATCTGAAATCCTGCAACGTGCTGGATTTTGACGATCTGATTCTGCTGCCGACGCTGCTTTTGCAGCGTAACGAAGAAGTGCGCGAACGCTGGCAAAACCGCATCCGCTATTTGCTGGTGGATGAATATCAGGATACCAACACTAGCCAGTATGAATTAGTGAAGTTGCTGGTTGGGGCGCGTGCGCGATTCACCGTGGTAGGGGATGATGATCAGTCGATCTATTCCTGGCGCGGCGCAAGGCCACAAAACCTCGTCCTGCTCAGCCAGGATTTCCCTGCACTTCAGGTCATTAAGCTTGAACAGAACTACCGTTCTTCAGGGCGTATCCTGAAAGCGGCAAACATTCTGATTGCTAATAATCCCCATGTTTTTGAAAAGCGGCTGTTTTCTGAGTTGGGTTACGGTACAGAACTGAAAGTCGTGACGGCAAACAGCGAAGATCATGAAGCTGAGCGCGTGACTGGCGAGCTGATTGCTCATCATTTTATCAATAAAACCAATTACAAAGATTATGCCATTCTCTATCGCGGGAACTTCCAGTCGCGCGTGTTTGAGAAGATGCTGATGCAAAACCGAATTCCTTATCGCATCTCAGGCGGAACATCATTTTTCTCACGCCCAGAAATCAAAGACCTTCTGGCCTATTTGCGCGTCCTGACCAACCCCGATGATGACAGTGCATTCATGCGTATTGTGAATACACCGAAGCGAGAAATCGGGCCAGCTACACTGCAAAAACTGGGTGCATGGGCGATGCAGCGTAACAAAGGCTTGTTTGGTGCGAGCTTCGACATGGGACTTAGCCAGACGCTTAGCGGGCGTGGTCTGGAGTCGCTACAGCGCTTTACCCATTGGCTGCGCGACGTGGCAACACTTGCCGAGCGAGAGCCAATTGCAGCGGTACGCGATTTGATTCACGGCATCGATTATGAAAGCTGGTTGTATGAAACCTCACCCAGCCAGAAAGCGGCTGAAATGCGCATGAAGAACGTCAACACGCTGTTTAGCTGGATGACGGAAATGCTGGAAGGATCGGACATTGATGATCCGATGACATTAACTCAGGTCGTCACGCGGTTTACGCTGCGCGACATGATGGAACGCGGAGAAAACGACGAAGAAACCGACCAGGTTCAGTTGATGACCCTTCATGCCTCAAAAGGGCTGGAGTTCCCATATGTATTTTTAGTGGGCATGGAAGAAGGGCTGTTACCGCATCAAAGTAGTATTGATGAAGATAATATCGAAGAAGAGCGTCGCCTGGCTTACGTCGGGATCACTCGTGCACAGAAAGAACTGACCTTTACGCTATGCAAAGAACGCCGTCAGTATGGCGAACTGGTGCGCCCGGAGCCGAGTCGTTTCTTACTGGAATTGCCACAAGATGACTTGCAGTGGGAAACCGAACGCAAGGTGGTATCGGCAGAAGAGCGGATGCATAAAGGCCAGAATAATGTTGCCAACATCCGTGAGATGCTGGCAAAAGCACGTAAAAACTGAGTTATTTGATGGCCAGAGGCCAGTGGACATAGCTTTGCCACAAGCTTTCCTGAGCCAGAAGTTCTGCACCGAGTGGATGACATTCCAGCCACTTTTCTGGCAGTTCAAGGATTAAGGTTTCACTTTCTACTTTCAGCGTGATTTCCGGCAGAATGTCATCCCGGCGGCGGCTGGCAAAAATAATCGCCAGACGTAACAGGCGACAAAGGTGTTCTGCAATTCGCGGCGGAACAGCATTTTGCTGGTGGAGAGAAGAGAGATCGACGGGGTTTGTCTGGTTTAACATTAGCGTCGAAAGCAGTTTTTTCTGCGCAGGGGTATAACCCGGAAGATCGAGATTCTTCACCAGATAGGCGGCATGTTGTGGCGCTTGTTTGAAATCGACACTCAGGCCAATTTCATGCAGTAATGCCGCGCTGTCGAGCATCTCGATACTCAGCGGTGTTAAATTCCAGGAGTCTGTTACCTGGGTTGCCAGCGAATGCGCAAGCTGCTGCACGCGCTCTGCTTGCCCGGTATCAACCATAAAACGACGCTGAACATTGCGTATGGTTCGGCTTCGAATTTCCTGGTTAACGGACAGATGAAGCATTCCGTAAACCAAACCTTCACGCAGTGCACCGCCCGCCAGAGTCATGCAATTAATTGAAAGCTCTTCAAAAATTGCAATCAAGATGGCAAGGCCGCTTGGAAACACCAGTGCTCTTTCGAGCGTCAGACCTTCAATTTCCAGCTCTTCGAGCCGCCCACATTGAATCGCTCTTTGCTTCAATTGCTGAAGTTTTACAAGCGTAATGCGTTCGTCCATGCCCTGCGCCATCATGATTTCTTGCAATGCTTGCACGGTGCCAGAAGCCCCGACACAGACCTTCCAGCCATGATGCTTTAAGCGATCGCAAATCGGCCTGAGAACTTCTTTTGCAGCAGATTCTGCGGCATCAAAGTTTTCTTTTGCCAGATTTCGGTCACTGAAAAAGCGCTCGAGCCAGGTCACACAACCCATGGACAAGCTAAACAGAGCCGTGGTTTGTGCACCGCTGCCGGTCACGAGTTCTGTACTGGCACCGCCGATATCAACCACTAAGCGTTGATCTGCGCCACCGGTCGTGTGAGCCACACCTTGATAAATAAGGCGAGCTTCTTCTTCACCATGAATAATTTGCACCGGACAGCCGAGGATTTTTTCAGCCTGCTCGATGAATTCATTGGCATTGGTTGCCAGGCGTAGTGTCGCGGTGGCGACAACACGAATTTGCGTCTGAGGAATATCTTGTAGACGTTCAGCAAATAAGCGCAGGCATTGCCACCCGCGCTCCATCGCTTCGCGTGAAAGCATATTATCGCTGCTTAAACCCGCAGCCAGGCGTACTTTCCGTTTAATCCGTGCAAGGGTTTGTATGCTCCCTGCCACCTCACGTACAACCAACATATGAAAGCTATTTGAGCCTAAATCAATTGCAGCATACAGCGAGGTGGAGCTGAGCATAAAATTTTAACCTGTGCGACGACGATTACCACGGGAGGCGCCACCATTACGGCGAGGACCGTTACCCGGACGGGCACGAGTCAGACGCTTCGGTGGAGGAAGTTCGCTTAACAGTGCTTCAGTTTTGTACTTACTGACTGGGATTGAGTGGCCGATATAGGTCTCAATGGCAGACAGGTTTAATGCGTAATCTTCACAGGCAAGGCTGATGGAATGCCCGCTTTCACCTGCACGACCGGTACGGCCAATGCGGTGAACGTAGTCTTCGCAATCATCCGGTAAATCGTAGTTGAAAACGTGAGTCACTAACGGGATGTGTAAACCGCGAGCGGCAACATCGGTTGCAACCAGAATATCAAGATCGCCACGGGTGAACTCTTCAAGAATGCGCAGACGTTTTTTCTGTGCAACATCACCGGTCAACAGGCCAACACGATGTCCATCTGCGGCAAGGTGACCCCAGATATCTTCACAACGGTGTTTGGTGTTAGCAAAGATGATTGCGCGATCTGGCCACTCTTCTTCGATAAGCGTCTGCAGCAGGCGCATTTTTTCTTCGTTAGAAGGGTAGAACAGCTCTTCTTTGATGCGATGACCAGTTTTTTGTTCCGGTTCAACTTCCACATATTCCGCGTTGTTCATCTGCTCGAACGCCAGTTCACGCACACGGTAAGATAATGTGGCGGAAAACAGCATATTCAGACGTTGGGTAACAGGCGGCATGCGACGGAACAACCAGCGGATATCTTTAATAAAGCCCAGATCGTACATACGATCGGCTTCATCCAACACCACAACCTGAATTGCACCTAAGTTAATGTGGTTTTGTTTGGCGTAATCAATCAAACGGCCAGTTGTGCCGATAAGAATATCAACACCGCTTTCCAGTACTTTAAGCTGTTTGTCGTAGCCATCGCCACCGTATGCCAGGCCGAGTTTCAGGCCGGTCGATTGGGCAAGTGGCTCTGCGTCAGAGTGAATTTGCACTGCCAGTTCACGAGTCGGCGCCATGATTAAGGCACGCGGCTGGTTCACCTGGCGATTCTCTGGAACCGGGTGAGAGAGTAAATAATGGAACGTTGACGTTAAAAACGCCATCGTTTTGCCAGTACCGGTTTGCGCCTGCCCTGCAACGTCACGATTCGCTAGTGTCAGCGGTAGTGCCAGTGCCTGAATTGGGGTGCAGTTATGAAAGCCTTTGTTTTCAAGGGCTTCAATCACCTTAGGGTGTAGGGCGAAGTCGGAAAACTTCTGTTCGGTCAAATGTGTTTTGCTCATAGTGTGGTAGAATATCAGTTTACTATTGCTTTACGAAAGCACATCCGTTGAAATAAACGGGGTGAAATAAAGTCACCCTGAGTTGGTTAATGCTACACCAACAAGGTAGACATAATCCTGCGGAGTAGAACATGAGCGATAAAATTATTCACCTGACTGACGACAGTTTCGACACGGACGTGCTAAAAGCTGATGGGTTGATTCTGGTTGATTTCTGGGCGGAGTGGTGTGGTCCATGCAAGATGATCGCCCCGATTCTTGATGAAATCGCTGATGAATATCAGGGCAATCTGACCGTTGCTAAACTGAACATCGATCAGAACCCGGGCACGGCGCCGAAATACGGTATCCGTGGTATCCCAACTCTGTTGCTGTTCAAGAACGGTGAAGTGGCTGCGACCAAAGTTGGTGCGCTGTCTAAAGGCCAGTTAAAAGAGTTCCTCGACGCTAATCTGGCATAATGGAATCTCAGCCGGTGCGTGCGGGTTCGCAATTTTTTGTGAGCTGCTGGACGCCCGGCGTCAGTCATGCTAAGTTACTTTTACTGCATTTTGAACTTGTCTTGTAGTTTGAATCTTTGTAATACCCAATGCTTCCAGTTAACTTTCACTAAGACGCTGTTTTACAGTGAACATACGGTCGCAAAATCGATTTCGGGCGTATCACCCATTCCGTCGTGTCGTTTCAGTTCTGCGTTTTTCCTATGACCAGACAGCGATAAGACATGTGGTGGTGGCCATTAAACAGGCATGGATGATCCTGCCATACCATTCACGATACATGTTCGAGATTTACCCCGAGTTTAAGAACCCACCATTATGAATCTTACCGAATTAAAGAATACGCCGGTTTCTGAGCTGATTACTCTCGGCGAAAATATGGGGCTGGAAAACCAAGCCCGTATGCGCAAGCAGGACATTATTTTCTCCATCCTGAAGCAACATGCGAAGAGTGGCGAAGATATCTTTGGTGACGGTGTACTGGAGATATTGCAGGACGGATTTGGTTTCCTCCGCTCTGCAGACAGCTCCTACCTCGCCGGTCCCGATGACATCTACGTTTCTCCCAGCCAAATCCGCCGTTTCAACCTCCGCACAGGGGATACCATCTCCGGTAAGATTCGTCCGCCGAAAGAAGGTGAGCGTTACTTTGCACTGTTGAAAGTTAACGAAGTTAACTACGACAAGCCGGAAAACGCGCGTAGCAAAATCCTGTTCGAAAACTTAACCCCGCTGCATGCGAACTCTCGTTTACGCATGGAACGTGGTAACGGTTCTACCGAAGACTTAACCGCTCGTGTACTGGATCTGGCATCGCCAATCGGTCGCGGCCAGCGTGGCCTGATTGTGGCACCGCCGAAAGCCGGTAAAACCATGCTGCTGCAAAACATCGCGCAAAGCATCGCCTACAATCACCCTGATTGTGTGTTGATGGTTCTGCTGATTGACGAACGTCCTGAAGAAGTGACCGAGATGCAGCGTCTGGTTAAAGGTGAAGTTGTTGCTTCTACCTTTGATGAGCCAGCTTCTCGCCACGTTCAGGTCGCTGAAATGGTTATCGAGAAAGCGAAGCGTTTGGTTGAGCATAAGAAAGACGTCATCATTCTGCTCGATTCCATTACCCGTTTGGCTCGTGCTTACAACACCGTCGTACCGGCTTCCGGTAAAGTGTTGACCGGTGGTGTGGACGCTAACGCCCTGCATCGTCCAAAACGCTTCTTCGGTGCAGCACGTAACGTGGAAGAGGGTGGTAGCTTGACTATCATCGCTACGGCTCTGGTTGATACCGGTTCTAAAATGGATGAAGTTATCTATGAAGAATTTAAAGGTACCGGCAACATGGAACTGCATCTGGCGCGTAAAATCGCTGAGAAACGTGTGTTCCCTGCTATCGACTATAATCGTTCTGGTACGCGTAAAGAAGAATTGCTGACGACTCAGGAAGAACTGCAGAAAATGTGGATCCTGCGTAAAATCATCCACCCAATGGGTGAGATTGATGCGATGGAATTCCTCATCAATAAGCTTGCGATGACGAAAACCAACGAAGACTTCTTCGATATGATGAAGCGCTCGTAAGCAACAAAAAACTCGGGGAACGCCACGCTTAGTCGTGGCGTTTTTCTTTAGTGGTATATACGATATAGAATCGACTATCACGGTTAAGCATCAACCGTGGCAAAGGATGCCATGAAGTTATTAGCAACAACGTGTGGACAGCGTTGTTTAAATAATAAACGGGTTGTTCAAGGATTCGATGTATATAACCATTGGACTGGGTAAACTTTGATTGAGTACACCTTGACCTTTTATTTTGCAGAGAGCTTGCACTGTGAATTTAATCACCGCTGGAACTGACCTGGTAAGTATTTTTTTATTCACCACCGTGTTTCTTTTCTTCGCTCGTAAAGCGGCGAAAAGAATCGGCCTGGTCGATAAACCTAACTTCCGCAAACGCCACCAGGGACTCATTCCTTTGGTTGGAGGCATTTCTGTTTATGCCGGGATCTGCTTTACCTTCCTGATTGCCAATTATTATATTCCGCATGCATGGCTCTATTTGACCTGTGCCGGGGTACTGGTGTTAATCGGTGCTCTGGATGACCGTTTTGATATCAGTGTAAAAATTAGAGCCTCGATTCAGGCATTAATTGGTATTGTTATGATGGTTGTCGGAAAATTATATCTGGTCAGCCTTGGGTATATTTTTGGTTCCTGGGAAATGGTACTTGGCCCATTCGGTTATTTTTTAACCTTGTTCGCGGTTTGGGCTGCAATAAACGCTTTCAACATGGTTGATGGTATTGATGGTCTGCTAGGTGGGCTGTCTTGCGTATCCTTTGCCGCAATGGGAATCATCCTTTATTTCGACGGACAATTGAGTCTGGCAATGTGGTGCTTTGCAATGATTGCCGCCATTCTGCCGTATATTCTTTTAAACCTCGGGATACTGGGTCGCCGCTATAAAGTCTTTATGGGTGATGCGGGCAGCACGCTCATTGGCTTTACCGTGATCTGGATCTTGCTGGAAACCACGCAGGGTCAAACCCACCCAATTAGCCCAGTCACTGCCTTGTGGATTATTGCCATTCCTTTAATGGACATGATTGCCATCATGTACCGCCGGTTACGCAAAGGTATGAGCCCGTTCTCCCCAGACCGTCAGCACATTCATCATTTGATCATGCGCGCAGGGTTTACTTCTCGTCAGGCTTTTGTGCTTATCACAGCAGCTGCAGCGTTACTTGCGAGTATTGGTGTCGCGGCAGAATATATTCATTCTATTCCTGAGTGGGTAATGTTGGCATTATTCTTGCTTGCATTTGTTCTATATGATTATTGCATCAAACGTGCCTGGAAAGTGGCTCGTTTTATAAGACGTCATAAGCGTCGGCAACGTAGAAACAGCGGTAGCATTTCTTAATTCTGAATGTAATTGGGGAAGTGATGAAACAAAACGTGCCAGGAAGTAACCCGGGAATGGTAGACAACGAGTTGGACATTCGTGGTTTATTCCGGACACTTTGGCAAGGCAAGTTGTGGATTGTAGGTGTGGCAGCGTTGTTTGCGGCTGTCGCGCTAATCTATACCTTCTTTGCTAAGCAGGAGTGGAGTGCTAACGCGATAACTGATCGCCCGACAGTGAATATGCTGGGCGGTTATTATTCTCAGCAGCAATTCCTGCGCAATCTTGACCTCAGAGCCAATATGCTGCCGGTCGATCAACCGTCGGTGATGGATGAAGCTTACAAAGAATTCATCATGCAGCTGTCTGCCTACGATACCCGTCGTGATTTTTGGCTGCAAACTGACTATTACAAACAACGTCAGGTCGGCAACAGTAAAGTTGATGCCGCGCTGTTAGATGAAATGGTTGATAATATTCAATTTACAGCTGGCGACATCACCCGTAATACCAGTGATAGCGTGAAGTTAATTGCTGAAACTGCTGCGGATGCTAACAACCTGCTGCGTCAATATGTCGCTTTTGCCAGCCAGCGTGCGGCAAGTCATCTTAATGAAGAACTGACGGGGGCCTGGGCTGCTCGTACTGTTCAGATGAAAGCGCAAGTTAAGCGCCAGGAAGCTGTCGCGAAGGCAATTTTTGACCGCAAAGTTCACAGTATTGAGCAAGCGCTGAAAATCGCTCAACAGCAAAATATCTCTAAAAGTGAAACAGAAGTTCCTGCCGACGAGTTACCCGATTCCGAAATGTTCATGTTAGGACGTCCTATGTTGCAAGCACGCCTTGAAAGCCTGCAAGCAGTAGGTCCAAACTATGACATCGACTACGACCAGAATCGAGCCATGCTGTCGACGCTGAATGTTGGGCCGACGCTTGACGCTCGCTTCCAAACCTACCGCTATTTACGTACCCCTGAAGAGCCTGTGAAACGTGATAGTCCGCGCCGGGTATTCTTGCTTGTCATGTGGGGTATGGTTGGGGCCCTGATTGGTGCTGGTGTGGCATTAGCCCGCCGTCCAAAATTGTTATAACGCCCTTACCCGGTGAAAGCTCGATGGACGGCTTTCACCTTTTTTAATTAAAGAGAATTGCTGTGAAAGTGTTAACTGTTTTTGGCACGCGCCCGGAAGCTATTAAAATGGCTCCTCTGGTAGATGCGCTGGCAAAAGATCCGTTTTTTGACGCAAAAGTCTGCGTGACAGCCCAACATCGCGAGATGCTGGATCAAGTGCTGAATCTATTTTCCATCGAGCCGGATTATGATTTAAACATCATGAAGCCAGGACAAGGTTTATCGGAAATTACCTGCCGAATTCTCGAAGGATTGAAGCCGATTCTTGAGTCATTTAAGCCTGATGTTGTGCTGGTGCATGGCGATACGACGACTACGCTTGCCACGAGCCTGGCTGCATTTTATCAGCGTATTCCAGTTGGACATGTTGAAGCGGGTCTGCGTACTGGCGACCTGTATTCTCCGTGGCCAGAAGAAGCGAACAGAACAATTACCGGGCATCTTGCGATGTATCATTTTGCCCCGACAGAAAATTCCCGACAAAACCTATTACGTGAAAACATCAGCGACAATAAAATTTTCGTCACCGGTAACACGGTGATTGATGCGCTGATTTCGGTCCGTGATCGCGTCTTTGCCGATGATAATTTGCGTAGCTCTTTGGCGCAGTGTCACCCGTTCCTCGATAGCAGCAAAAAACTGATTCTGGTTACCGGCCACCGTCGCGAGAGCTTTGGCGATGGCTTTGAGCGTATTTGCCGCGCACTGGCTGAAATTGCTAAAGAAAACAGCGATGTTCAGATTGTTTATCCTGTGCACCTGAATCCGAATGTGAGCGAGCCTGTGACGCGTATTCTTGGGGACGTCAAAAACGTCGTGTTGATTGACCCGCAGGAATATTTGCCATTTGTCTATTTAATGAACCATGCCTATCTGATTCTGACGGACTCAGGTGGCATCCAGGAAGAAGCGCCGTCGCTGGGTAAACCGGTGTTGGTGATGCGTGATACCACGGAGCGCCCGGAAGCCGTTGATGCGGGTACTGTTCGTTTGGTGGGGACTGATACTCAAGAGATTGTCCGCCAGGTCACGCGTTTGTTGAAAGACGAAAACGAATATGAAGTGATGAGTCGGGCACATAATCCTTACGGTAACGGTAAGGCCTGTGAACATATTTTGGCTGCATTGAAGAAAAATCAGGTGACACAACAATGAGTTTTGCAACCATCTCTGTGATTGGTCTTGGCTATATCGGATTACCTACTGCGGCAGCATTTGCTTCTAAACAGCAACACGTCGTCGGTATTGATATCAACCAACATGCGGTAGACACCATAAATCGTGGCGCTATTCATATTGTTGAGCCTGACCTGGATAAGGTGGTTAAAACTGCTGTTGAAGGCGGTTTCTTACGCGCCAGTACGCAGCCAGTTGAAGCTGATGCTTTCTTGATTGCGGTGCCTACACCGTTCAAAGGCGATCACGAACCGGATATGGTTTTTGTCAAAGCCGCTGCAGATTCCATTGCACCCGTTCTGAAGAAAGGGGATTTGGTTATCCTGGAGTCAACGTCGCCGGTGGGTTCCACCGAGCAGATGGCACAATGGCTGGCCGAACTTCGCTCTGACCTGACTTTCCCTCATCAGACGGGTGAAGCAGCAGATGTTAATGTTGCTTACTGCCCGGAACGCGTCTTGCCAGGCCAGGTAATGGTTGAACTCATCAAAAATGATCGGGTTATTGGTGGTATGACGCCGGTTTGTTCCGCGCGAGCCAGCGAACTGTACAAGATTTTCCTCGAGGGTGAGTGCGTGGTGACCAACTCCCGCACCGCTGAAATGTGTAAGCTGACAGAAAACAGTTTTCGCGATGTGAATATCGCCTTTGCTAACGAACTTTCATTAATTTGTGCGGATCAGGGCATCAATGTCTGGGAGTTAATCCGCCTCGCTAATCGTCACCCGCGCGTCAATATTTTGCAGCCGGGTCCGGGCGTAGGCGGGCACTGTATCGCGGTTGACCCATGGTTTATCGTCGCGCAGAACCCTGAACAGGCGCAGCTCATCCGCACTGCGCGTGAAGTTAACGACAACAAGCCACATTGGGTAATCAATCAGGTGAAAGCGGCTGTTGCAGACTGTTTAGCTGAAACCGGCAAGCGCGCCAGCGAAATCACTATCGCCTGCTTTGGACTGGCCTTTAAGCCTAATATTGATGATCTGCGTGAAAGCCCGGCCATGGAAATCGCTGAGCTTCTCAGTTCCTGGCATAGCGGTAAAACAATGGCCGTTGAGCCAAATGTCCATCAACTGCCAAAAGCACTCGTAGGCCACTGCGAATTAGCCACGACTGATGAAGCTCTGGCTCAAGCCGATGTGCTGGTGATGTTGGTTGATCACCAGGTCTTCAAAGCAATCCCAGGTACGCAAGTCCAGCAGCGCTGGATTGTTGATACCAAAGGAGTCTGGCGCTAGTTCTCGCCAGGCGCAGATGAAGCCGATGACGCCTTGCTCTGTACCCGTTCAAGCAAGAATTGAATCTCTCGACTGGGAGAATCAATTCTTTGCGTTGAATAGCGGAATTCTTCGTTTTGAAGATGACGCGCCTTTGCTGACCCCACAGCACCTTGATGCCTATGCCCGCGTGCAGGCAAAAATCCCTACCCAGCAGACCCTCCTGCTTGATGGTTTGCAGCAACTGGGTTTTAAACTGGTTGAAGGGGAAGTCGATCTTGCGCTGAAAGTTGGCACGCAACATGCTCCATCTTCTGTAGAGCCTGCCACCCATGCTGATATTCCTGAGTTGCGCAGTTTAGCCGCCAACATCTTTACGCAAAGCCGTTTTCGTACACCATGGTATCAGCCAGGTGACAGTGGTCGTTTCTACGCGCAATGGGTTGAGAATGCCGTGCGAGGTACTTTTGACCATGAGTGCCTGTTACTGAAAAACGGCGATGCGATACAAGGCTTTGTGAGCATGCGTCAGCTAAATGATGATGAAGCTCGTATCGGCTTGCTGGCTGGTCGTGGTGTTGGTGCTCAGCTGATGAATGCCGCCTGTGTCTGGTCTCAGCAACGGGGTATCCAAACGCTTCGCGTGGCTACGCAAGTCAGTAATACCGCAGCTCTGCGACGCTATATTCAAAGCGGTGCCACAATTGAAAGCACCGCCTTCTGGTTATACAGGTGAAAAAATGATCCCATTTAATGCTCCTCCAGTAGTAGGTACGGAAATCGAATACATGCAGGCTGCGATGGGTAGCGGCAAGCTTTGCGGCGATGGTGGTTTCACGCGTCGTTGCCAGCAATGGATGGAGAACCGCTTTGGCTGCAAAAAAGTGCTGCTCACTCCTTCCTGTACGGCATCACTGGAAATGGCTGCGCTGTTGTTAAATATTCAGCCCGGTGATGAAGTGATTATGCCGAGCTATACCTTTGTCTCTACTGCTAACGCGTTCGTCCTGCGCGGTGCAAAAGTGGTGTTTGTTGATATTCGTCCGGACACCATGAACATTGACGAAAAGCTGATTGAAGCGGCAATCACTGAGAAAACTCGGGCAATTGTTCCGGTTCATTACGCCGGTGTGGCCTGTGAAATGGACACCATCATGGCGATTGCCAATAAACATAATCTGTTTGTGGTGGAAGATGCGGCGCAGGGCGTCATGTCGACCTACAAAGGCCGTGCGTTAGGGACAATTGGTCATATCGGTTGTTTCAGTTTCCATGAAACCAAAAACTATACGGCTGGTGGCGAAGGTGGTGCGACGTTGATTAATGACCCGTCGCTTATCGAGCGTGCGGAAATTATTCGCGAGAAAGGCACTAACCGCAGTCAGTTCTTCCGCGGACAGGTTGATAAATACACCTGGCGTGATATTGGTTCCAGCTATTTGATGGCTGACTTGCAGGCAGCCTACCTGTGGGCACAACTGGAAGCGGCTGAAAAGATTAACCAACAGCGACTGAAGCTGTGGCATACCTACTATGATGCGTTGACGCCACTGGCTAAAGCAGGGCGTATTGAACTGCCTTCAATTCCAAAAGACTGTGTACAGAATGCGCACATGTTTTACATCAAACTGCGTGATATTGACGATCGCAGTGCGCTGATTTCCTGGCTGAAAGAGGCAGAAATTCTGGCGGTGTTCCATTACATCCCATTACATGATTGCCCGGCGGGTGAGAAGTTTGGTTACTTCCACGGCGAAGACCGCTTTACGTCTCAAGAAAGCGAACGCCTGTTACGCCTGCCACTGTTCTATAACCTGTCTCCTGCGAATCAACGTACTGTTATCAATACGTTGTTAAGCTTCTTCTCCTGATATGTCACTTGCTAAAGCTTCAGTGTGGACCGCAGGGTCCACACTGGTAAAAATTGCTGCCGGTTTACTGGTAGTGAAGCTGCTTGCTGTGGCTTTTGGCCCGAGTGGGGTCGGCCAGGCGGGAAACTTCCGTCAAATGGTCACCGTATTGGGTGTGCTTGCAGGGGCGGGTATCTTCAATGGCGTGACAAAATACGTCGCGCAATATCATGATCAGCCCGAGCAATTACGTAAGGTCATTGGCACGTCGTCAGCGATGGTATTGGGCTTCTCGACGCTTTTAGCCATTATTTTTGTTGTGGCGGCAAAGCCGATCAGCTTTGGCTTATTTGGACATGAAGATTATCAGGGGCTGGTGCGCCTGGTGGCGTTAGTCCAGATGGGTATTGCCTGGGCTAACTTATCTTTAGCCATCATGAAAGGGTTTCGTGATGCTGCAGGTAACGCGCTGGCGCTGATTGGCGGCAGTATTATCGGTGTGGTGGCGTACTACTTTTGTTACCGTCTGGGCGGTTATCAGGGGGCGTTGCTAGGGCTTGCATTGGTGCCTGCACTGGTACTGATCCCTGCTGGCTTCATGTTGGTTCGCCGTGAGCACGTCCCGTTCAGTTACCTGAAACCGCAGTGGGACAAAGTATACGCCAGCAGTCTGGGCAAATTTACCCTTATGGCGCTGATAACGTCAGTCACGTTGCCGGTAGCTTACGTCATGATGCGTAACCTGCTTGCCGCTCACTACAGTTGGGATGACGTCGGTATTTGGCAGGGGGTGAGCAGTATTTCAGATGCCTATCTGCAATTTATCACCGCTTCGTTTAGCGTCTATTTGCTGCCAACACTTTCCCGCTTAACCAACAAAACCGATATCAGTCGAGAAATTGTTCGTACGCTGAAATTCGTACTCCCCGCAGTGGCTCTGGCAAGTTTCACCGTCTGGCTGTTGCGTGATTTTGCTATCTGGCTACTTTTTTCGCATAAATTCATTGCGATGCGCGATCTCTTTGCCTGGCAACTGGTGGGAGATGTGCTGAAAGTGGGCTCGTACGTATTTGGTTATCTGGTGATAGCGAAAGCCTCGCTTCGCTTCTACATTTTGACTGAAATCAGCCAGTTCGCATTATTGACCGGTTTTTCACATTGGCTTATACCTGCGCATGGTGCTCTGGGGGCCGCGCAGGCTTATATGGCAACGTACATCATTTACTTCACGCTCTGTTGCAGCGTTTTTCTCATTTATCGTAGACGAGCATGACGACACTGATTCACGTTTTGGGATCGGATATCCCGCATCATAATCAGACAGTACTGCGTTTCTTCAATGACGCTCTGGCTGTCTCACATCCGCATGCACGCCAGTTTATGGTGGTGTCGAAGGACGACGCTTTGCGTTCTGCTTTTCCTGCGCTCGCCGTAACGCTTTATCCCAACAAAAAAGCGCTGGCGCAGGCTGTAGTGGAAAAAGCGCGAGCTAATCGCCAACAACGCTTTTTCTTCCACGGCCAGTTTAACAGTGCACTGTGGATTGCTTTGTTGACCGGGGGTTTGAAAGCCGCGCAGACGTACTGGCATATTTGGGGCGCCGATCTTTACGAGGCCTCGAAGAGCCTCAAGTTCCGGGCCTTTTACCTGCTGCGTCGCATCGCGCAGGGCCGTGTCGGACGAGTGTTTGCTACGCGCGGCGATCTGAACTATTTCCATGAACGTCACCCTCAAGTACCGGGCGAGCTTATCTATTTCCCCACTCGAATGGACATCTTGCCTGAGAGTAACGCTTGCGAAGAGACTCAATCAGGGAAGATGACGTTGTTAGTCGGAAACTCCGGCGATCTCAGCAATGAACATATTGCCGCGCTGAAAGCGATTCACGCCCAGTTTGGCGACACGGTGCGCGTCGTGGTTCCGATGGGATATCCCGCTAACAACGACGCCTATATACATGAAGTCCAGCAAGCGGGACGCGCGCTTTTTAGCGAAGAGAACCTGCAAATCCTGACGCAAAAAATGGACTTCAAGGAGTATGTGGCTTTGTTGCGTCAGTGCTCTCTGGGGTATTTCATTTTTGAACGTCAGCAAGGAATCGGTACGCTTTGTTTGCTGATTCAGGCGGGGATCCCTTGCGTGCTGAGTCGCAAAAATCCTTTCTGGCAGGACATGGCAGAGCAGCATATTCCCGTGTTGTTTACCGGCGATCCGCTCGATGAGTCGATAGTGCGCGAAGCGCAGCGTCAACTACGCTTACTGGATAAGCAACAAATCGCCTTCTTTAATCCCAATTACATTGATGGCTGGAAACGGGCACTGGAAATGGCATCAGGAGAAACCGCATGAGTTTGCTGCAATTTGGCGGTTTGTTTGTGGTCTGGTTTATCTCGGTGATGTTCATTGGCATTTTAACGTACCAGGAATTCCGCCGGGTGCGTTTCAATTTTAATGTGTTCTTCTCACTGCTGTATTTGCTGACGTTTTTCTTTGGCTTCCCGTTTACCTGTACGCTGGTGTTTCGCTTTGGTGTGGCGGTGGTGCCGGCAGATGTGTTGCTTCAAGCACAGCTCGCCGCCGTGTGTTTCTACGGCATCTACTATGTTGCCTACAAAACGCGACTACGCGAGAAGCAAGCCTCAGCGGTGCGTCGCCCTGTCTTTACCATGAACCGTGTCGAGACTCATCTCACCTGGGTAATGCTGATGGTGGTGGCGCTGGTCAGCGTCGGCATCTTCTTTATGCATAACGGGTTCTTGCTATTTAAGTTGCACTCATATAGCCAGATATTCTCAAGTGAAGTGTCGGGTGTTGCGTTAAAGCGCTTCTTCTACTTTTTTATTCCCGCCATGCTGGTGGTCTATTTCCTTAAACAAGATGGACGAGCCTGGCTGTTTTTCCTCGTCAGTACCGTGGCGTTTGGTCTGCTGACCTACATGATTGTCGGAGGGACACGCGCCAACATCATCATCGCCTTCGCCATCTTCTTGTTTATCGGCATTATTCGCGGTTGGATATCGCTCTGGATGCTGGCAGCAGCAGGGGTCTTTGGCATTGTCGGTATGTTCTGGCTGGCGTTGAAGCGCTACGGCCTGAATGTCAGCGGCGATGAAGCGTTTTATACCTTCTTGTATCTGACCCGCGATACCTTCTCTCCATGGGAAAATCTCGGGTTACTGCTACAAAATTACGACAAAATAGAGTTCCAGGGGCTGGCACCGATCTTGCGTGATTTTTATGTCTTTATCCCAACCTGGTTATGGCCTGGCAGGCCGAGCATCGTTCTGAACAGTGCGAACTACTTTACCTGGGAAATTCTCAACAACCATTCAGGTCTGGCGATTTCACCAACCTTAATTGGCTCGCTGGTGGTGATGGGTGGTGTGTGGTTTATCCCGCTGGGCGCCGTAGTGGTGGGGCTCATCATTAAATGGTTCGACTGGTTATATGAATTGGGCAATCGGGAAACCAACAAATATAAAGCTGCCATTTTGCATAGTTTCTGTTTTGGGGCGATCTTTAACATGATTGTTCTGGCGCGAGAGGGGCTGGACTCCTTCGTTTCACGTGTGGTGTTTTTCCTGATGGTATTTGGCGTCTGTCTGATGCTGGCGAAACTGCTCTACTGGTTATTTGAAAGTGCAGGGCTGATACGTCAACGGTTTCGGCGTTCACCGCAACTTGTCTCCAGCACCCAAAATGCATCACAAGGAATATCATGAGTCCACTGACTTCAGCACCTTCATACGCTATTCGTGGCCTGAATCTTCTGGGCTGGCGTGATATGCAGCATGCTCTGGATTACCTCTACGCAGGAGGTTCGTTGCGTAGTGGAACGCTGGTGGCGATTAATGCCGAGAAAATTCTTGCCGCAGAACGTGAGCCAGAAGTGCGTGCGTTAATCGAAGAGGCGGAATACAAATATGCTGACGGTATTAGCGTGGTGCGTTCTATTCGTAAAAAATTCCCTGGTGCGGTTGTATCGCGAGTGCCTGGCGCTGATCTCTGGGAAGCGCTGATGGAGCGAGCGGGCAAAGAAGGCACGCCGGTTTTCCTCATCGGCGGCAAACCAGAAATCCTGGCGCAAACAGAAGCGAAACTGCGTAAGCAGTGGCAGGTGAATATTGTCGGCAGTCAGGATGGTTACTTCCAGGCGCAACAGCAGGCGGCGTTGTTTGAACGTATCCGTGACAGTGGGGCGGCGATTGTGACGGTCGCGATGGGATCGCCACGTCAGGAAATCTTTATGCGTGATTGCCGTGAGGTGCATCCTGATGCGTTGTATATGGGTGTCGGCGGTACCTATGACGTGTTTACGGGCCACGTGAAGCGTGCACCAAAGGTATGGCAGAACCTGGGTCTGGAATGGCTTTATCGCTTGTTGTCGCAACCGAGCCGTATCACGCGCCAAATAAAACTGCTGCGTTATCTGGCCTGGCATTACACCGGCCGCCTTTAATAACTCTCTTTACCGGCAGATAAAGTGAGTTTGATGGGTTAAATTGGCTGGATAATCATCAGAATGTGCAAAGCATGAGCAAATGCGCATTTTATTGAAATAAGCACTAGACAGGTGAGCATGAAGCCCGTAATATCCGACCCCGCAACGGCGCTACGCGCCCGTAGCTCAGCTGGATAGAGCGCTGCCCTCCGGAGGCAGAGGTCTCAGGTTCGAATCCTGTCGGGCGCGCCATCTTGAAGTTAAGAAGGGCGCTGGAGCTGCGGCGATACTTATTTTTAAGAAGTAGACCGCGCAAAAAGATTTTCAGTGGTGGCTATAGCTCAGTTGGTAGAGCCCTGGATTGTGATTCCAGTTGTCGTGGGTTCGAGTCCCATTAGCCACCCCATTAATTTAGTGATATTGCGAAGGTGGCGGAATTGGTAGACGCGCTAGCTTCAGGTGTTAGTGTTCTTACGGACGTGAGGGTTCAAGTCCCTCTCTTCGCACCATCTCTAAGTTAAGCAATACGAAGTAGTAGTAAAAGCAGTATTTCGGCGAGTAGCGCAGCTTGGTAGCGCAACTGGTTTGGGACCAGTGGGTCGGAGGTTCGAATCCTCTCTCGCCGACCAAATTCAAGAAAACCCAATCGAAAGATTGGGTTTTTTTACGTCTGTAGTTTGTAGAGGATGAGAATCTCCGAATGAGGTTTGAGCCGAGCGCAGCGAGACAACGTTGCTTTAGCAACGGCCCGAAGGGGAATAATCCTCTCTCGCCGACCAAATTCAAGAAAACCCAATCGAAAGATTGGGTTTTTTTACGTCTGTAATTTGTAGAGGATGAGAATCCGTAGGTCGGATAAGCGCAGCGTCATCCGACACCCTCGCGAAAACAGTCCATCTCAATCCCAGTCTCTTATTCGCGACATTCCTGCTTTTATTGTCGCCGTTTGGTGACTCATAACTCATTGATATAAATGATTAGTTTTTATTTGTCTGTTTATATGTCTCTAAATGGAGACACTCATGCTAACCATCCAGAGTCTATAAACAGTCAGCGCTACGGTAGTAATGATTCACATAACATTCTGATAAAAAAGAAATTATATCGTCATATTAATTATGAATACAAAGCTGGCACGCATCGTGCAATAATATATGTGTAGATGCTCATTCCACTTCTTATGTTTGCTTAGGCTTCATAAACCCAGGAATGACGCAGAGCCGATTTACGGTGCTTATCGTCCACCGACAGATGTCGTCTTTAAGACCTCATCCAACACCATGGACATAACGTTGAGTGAAGCACCACTTAGTTGTCATACAGACCTGTTTTAACACCTGCCCTATGGCAGGTGTTTTTTTTTGCACCAAGGAAGTGAAAGCGAGAAAGGGAAAGGGCGAAAGATTTCGCCCTTAGGGACTACGGATTAGGATTATTTTGCAGAGTTAATAGCAGGCCGTCACGACGCATGGTTGCGGCTTCTTCAGGTTGATGAAGACGATCCAGACAATCTGCCAGCCAGGCATAATCAAAGGCATCAGGACGCTGTTTAATGGCTTCGCGGAAAGCCTCGCATGCAGGTTGCCATTCACCGTGCTTCATCAGCAACTGACCCAACGTGCTGTACAACAACGGACGATCACCCTGAGTTTTGATTTGCTGGCGAAGGGCTTTCTCCAGTTGCTCCGGATTGCCAGATTTCAAACGTGGCATCAGCAACACCAGGCGCTCATCAAACTGACGTTTCAGGCCATCGAGGATGATTTCCTGCGCGGCATCATGATCGTCGCATTCAATCAAATGCTCCGCCATCGCCACCTGCAGCACCGTTTCGTGGCGCGTTTTACGGCTTTGGTTTTTCCACCATGCTTTCAGGCCATCATTACCTTGATCAGCCATCGCCTGATCCATCAAACCAATCCATGCCTGGCGTTGAAGCGCCGCCCGATGGGTTTCATCACCCACCTGAACTTTGTCCATTGCTGGCAAAATATCAAGCAGTGATCCCCACGCTCCGGTACGCACATAGGCCATTTCAGCCAGACGCAGAACTTCCGGATGACGTGGAGCCGTTTCGAGTAATTTATCCACCCCATGGCGAGCAGCGTGATTCTCATTACGAGCCAGTTGCAGGCGCACGCGAGTAATTTCAACTGGGAGCTGATTGTTGTCAGCCAGTTCTGCCGCACGTTCGAGATGTTGATTCGCCCGGATTTCATCTCCGCGTTGTTGTGCCGCTTCTGCTGCCAGCAAATAGTTCACCACAGGCTGTTCAGCGTGGTCGGCATTTTTCAGCATCAGTTTCTCAACTTGCTGATAATCACCTTCTGCCAGTTTCAGCAATGCCGCTTTGGTTTGCTTGCGTGCACGACTGCTTTTACGCCCGACAAACCAACCGCGAGTACGAGCACCGGTGCGGAAAACACGGCGCAGTATCCATTCGATGGCAAACAGCACCACCATGCTCAAGATCAGAATGATCACCAGACCTGTGACACTGGTTTCCACGTTGTAATTGTCAGTCTGGATCAGCACATAACCCTGATGACCCGCTAACATCGGCCCGAGGACGATCCCGGCGATCAACAACAGAAAGAGTAATAAGACTTTGATCATGCTTATTCCCCTTGTGTCGGTGCAGGAACCGGAGCGGGCGCAGGTTCAGTTGTTGCTGGAGCCGGTGCTGCTGAACCCGCAGCAGGCTGAGCCAGTAAGTTGCGCACCCGAGTCTGCATCAGTTTTTCCAGCAGCGGCTGGCTTTCCAGCGTTTGTGGCACGTCCATATTGATGCTTTGCTGGCTCAGCGAATCCAGTTCATCGAGGAACGCTTTGGTCACGCTGTCGTTGGTATCGTAATAAGCACGAACCCAGGTGGAGACGTTCTCCAGCGACTGTTTATACGTTTCATCCTGATGACGTGGTACGGCTTGCGCGGCTACCAGCAGACGCGAGCGGATATTCTCACGCAGATAAACATCCTGGTTTGGTGCCAAAAGCGGAACTGCCGTTTCATCACGGCGGCGGATAGTAATGAAACTATCCATAAAGTTGTGCCAGCTTTTGGTCAAGTTTTGACGCCATTCCGTGACGGTACTTGATAGTTCGTTACCATCAGAGTCCATCGGCGTGTCATCGGTATTATTATCCGCCAGACGCAGGTTATCGACTTGATTAGACAGCTGATTGAGCTTAAGGATAATCCCGTCGTAATCGACCTGAGTAATAGAGGAAAGTGCCGCAATGTCATCCGTCAGCGCACGGCGAGCTGCAAGCAGACTCGGGTCATTCATGTCAGCAAGGCTGGCATCCGCACTTTTCAACAGTGCGGCTGCGGTAGTGACATCCTGATCGCTCCACAGTTTCCGCCCGGCTAGTTTTACCAGGAAATCAGACTGCGCTAACAACCAGGTTTTCGCATCACTGCCGGAAATCGTCGCCACTTTTTGCTGAACTTCATCGAGCTCACGCGCCAGGTTAGCTTGTTGGCGATTCGACTCATCCAGAGCAGCCGCTTGCTGCTTGATTGTCGTTTCCAGCGATGATTGCTGCTGTTCTTGCTGCTTTTGTAGGGCAGTTAACTGTGTTGCGAGTGCATCGGTATTAGCATTTTGCGCTGCCGCCTGATGTTTACCATAACTGTAAAGACCGCCACCCAGCGCCAGGGCAATAGCGATGGCGATAGCACCCAGAGCAATTCCGGCCATACCAATACGATTTTTTTGTGGTGGCTGTTCTGGAAGTGGAGTGCTTTCCACCGCAGGTGTGGTCTCTTCAACCATGGCGGAGGTGTTTTGTTGTTCCGTCATTGTGGCGTCCCATATTATTTCCCCTTCATACTTCAAGTTGCATGTGCGTTGGCTTTACTCGTTCACCCCAGTCACTTATTTGAGTAAGCTCCTGGAGATTCGCTGCGCCGCCGCCTTACTGCAACTCGAATTATTTTGGGGAGTTGATTTATTGTAACGCGCGAAGTAGCGCGTCATTGTCTGCGTTATCGGCGACCCGAATATCTTTCCAGC
Source organism: Buttiauxella sp. (assembly GCF_049686335.1). NCBI lineage: Bacteria > Pseudomonadati > Pseudomonadota > Gammaproteobacteria > Enterobacterales > Enterobacteriaceae > Buttiauxella > Buttiauxella sp. The sequence goes on from NZ_JBAVHX010000014.1 coordinate 35,100, forward strand.
CCAAATCCCGGGCAAGGTCTGCCAGACGCTCACTGACAACTAAGAGCTGGCAGTGGAGTAACCAGTTTTTTCGATACCATTCGGGAATGAGCGCATAAAGTTGCTGTAGCATTTCACCGCTCGTCACGACCAGCGTTGAAATCCCACGCTCGCGCCAGCGAAAGGCTTCTTCTGTTCCGTCATAAATTCTGGCACTTCTTTGGTAACATTCGCAGAACGTCACTTCTGCACCGCGTTCTGTCAGCGTTTCGCCCAACAGTTCACGTCCACCGTTGCCGCGCAAAATGAGTGCTCGTTTCCCGGCAACATTCTGTAATTCAGGTAATTGTAGCAACACTTCCGTCGTTTCCCTGTCTTGCGGATAACGAACTGGCAAATGGCTAACGGTATGAAAGGCTAATGCAGTGGTACGCCCAATTGCAAACCAGGCAAGATTTGCAGGCCATGACATCGCATTTTGGCTTAATTGTGGCTGGGCATACTGTATGACGTGCTGCGACAGGACGAACACCAGATCGCCCGGGCTAAGACCGGCGAGCAGAGTCGGCAGTTTGTCCAACTGCCGGCCTGGGGAAAACTCGATGAGAGGGAAGCTGTAAGCCACCTGCCCCAGTGCGCGCAGTCTGCTCACTAACTCGTCCCCAGCGGGAGAAGGGCGGGTGACAAGGATCGTCATGCAGGAGCATCTCCGTCATAAACGGCCGCCAGGATTTCACGGGCGCCTTTATCAAGCAGTTCTTCCGCAAGAGAAATACCCATGGCTTCGGCATCTTCTGGTTTACCACGGCGTTCACCGCGAACCAGGATTGAACCATCGGGCGCACCCACTAATGCCCGCAGCCACAGCTCGCCATTATTTAACTCAGCATAGCTGCCGATTGGCACCTGACATCCTCCTTCAAGACGCATGTTCATGGCACGCTCAGCGCTGACGCGAATCGCAGTTTCTTCATGATTAAGCGACTCGAGCAACTCCTGAGTCCGGATATCGTCAAGGCGACACTCGATGCCGACAGCGCCCTGGCCCACCGCGGGTAAAGAAACTTCCGCAGGCAAGGCGTAGCGGATGCGCGATTGCAATTCGAGGCGGTTAAGACCGGCGACGGCAAGAATAATCGCATCGTAGTCACCGTTATCAAGCTTACTCAAACGGGTGCCGACGTTGCCGCGTAACGAACGAATCACTAAATCCGGGCGACGCTCGGCAATCTGACACTGGCGGCGGAGGCTTGATGTGCCTACAACGCTGCCTGCTGGCAGTTCATCGAGATTGGCGAAATTATTGGAAACAAAGGCGTCACGCGGATCATCGCGCTCGCAGATGGTGACCAGGCCAAGCCCTTCAGGAAATTCGACAGGTACATCTTTCATTGAATGCACTGCGATATCTGCACGCCCTTCAAGAAGAGCGAGCTCTAATTCTTTGACAAACAATCCCTTGCCACCGACTTTCGCCAGCGGTGTATCAAGAATGATGTCGCCACGCGTAACCATTGGCACCAGTTCAACCATGAGCTGGGGGTGGCTCGCCATCAGGCGTTGTTTGACATAATGTGCTTGCCAAAGTGCTAATGGACTTTGGCGAGTGGCAATTCTTAATACATTGTCTAACATTGCTAGTTACCGTAATTATCGTCCCTGACCATCCTACCACTCTTCACGGAAGGCTGTCAGTTTCAACGGTTTTTCGGAAAAGAGGGACGTCTTTCGTATTATGGAATATAAAGCGGGGTGTCGGAGAGGAACTTGGCGGGTAGCGCATCTTTCTTTACGGTCAACCAGCAAGGTGTTAAATTGATCACGTTTCCAGCAATTCTTTGCCTTGTCGTTTATAATAGAGGCAACAACCGGGAAACGGGTTTTTTCGAAATACTGAAACCATCAGGCGATATGTCTTGTACCTCTATATTGAGACTCTTAAACAGAGACTGGATGCCATTAACCAACTGCGTGTAGATCGCGCACTTGCTGCCATGGGACCTGCTTTCCAACAGGTTTACAGTCTTCTGCCAACATTGCTACATTATCATCACCCGCTGATGCCAGGTTACCTTGAGGGTAACGTTCCACATGGCATTTGCATCTACACGCCTGATGAAACCCAACGTCACTACCTCAACGAACTCGAATTAATGCGCGGCATGCCGCCGCAGAAAACCGATCCGGGTGAATTACCGATAACCGGTCTCTATTCAATGGGCAGCACCTCGTCCGTTGGGCAGAGTTGTTCTTCCGATTTGGATATCTGGGTTTGTCACCAGTCGTGGCTTGATAACGACGAGCGCCAGTTGCTGCAACGTAAATGTAGCGTGCTGGAGAGCTGGGCTGCGTCATTGGGTGTTGAAGTCAGCTTCTTCCTGATTGACGAAAACCGTTTCCGTCACAACGAAAGTGGCAGCCTGGGCGGTGAAGACTGTGGTTCTACACAGCACATTTTGTTGTTGGATGAATTTTATCGTAGCGCTGTGCGCCTGGCCGGGAAACGTATTCTCTGGAGTATGGTTCCGGGCGATGAAGAAGATCATTATGACGATTACGTCATGAGCCTCTACTCGCAGGGCGTGCTTACGCCAAACGAGTGGCTGGATCTCGGTGGTCTGAGTTCCCTGTCGGCGGAAGAGTACTTTGGTGCCAGCCTTTGGCAGCTGTATAAAAGTATCGATTCCCCCTATAAAGCCGTGCTGAAAACGCTGTTGCTGGAAGCTTATTCCTGGGAATATCCGTACACCCGTTTGCTGGCAAAAGACATTAAACAGCGTTTGCATGATGGCGAGATAGTCTCATTTGGGCTTGATCCTTACTGCATGATGCTGGAGCGCGTGACCCACTATCTCACGCAAATCGAAGACACCGCGCGTCTGGATTTAGTGCGCCGCTGCTTCTATCTGAAAGTGTGTGAAAAACTTTCCCGTGAACGTGCCTGCGTGGGCTGGCGTCGTGAAGTCTTAAGCCAACTGGTCAAAGATTGGGGCTGGGATGAACCACGTCTGGCGATGCTGGATAACCGCGCCAACTGGAAAATTGACCAGGTTCGCGATGCACATAACGAGCTGCTGGATGCGATGATGCAAAGCTATCGCAACCTGATTCGTTTCGCGCGCCGCAATAACCTGAGCGTCAGTGCAAGCCCACAAGATATCGGGGTGTTGACCCGTAAATTGTATGCGGCGTTTGAAGCGCTGCCGGGCAAAGTGACATTGGTTAACCCGCAGATCTCTCCTGATCTGTCCGAGCCAAATCTGACCTTCATCCATGTGCCGCCGGGCCGTGCCAACCGTTCTGGCTGGTATCTGTACAACCGCGCACCGAACATGGATTCCATCATCAGCCATCAACCGCTGGAATATAACCGTTATCTTAATAAGCTGGTGGCCTGGGCCTACTTTAATGGCCTGCTGACTTCTCGCACCCGTCTGTTTATTAAGGGCAACGGCATTTGTGATTTGCCTAAACTGCAGGAAATGGTTGCCGACGTTTCGCACCACTTCCCGCTGCGTTTGCCTGCGCCAAGCGCCAAAGCGTTGTATAGCCCCTGTGAAATTCGTCATCTGGCGATCATCGTGAATCTTGAATACGACCCGACGGCGGCATTCCGCAATCAGGTTGTTCATTTCGATTTCCGTAAGCTGGATGTGTTCAGTTTCGGGCAGCAACAGCAGTGCCTGGTGGGAAGCGTCGATTTGCTTTACCGCAACTCATGGAATGAAGTGCGTACGCTGCACTTCAACGGTGAACAGTCCATGATTGAAGCGCTGAAAACCATTCTGGGCAAAATGCACCAGGATGCCGCGCCGCCTGATAGCGTTGAAGTTTTCTGCTATAGCCAACATCTACGTGGGCTGATCCGCACCCGTGTCCAGCAACTGGTTTCTGAATGTATCGACTTCCGTTTGTCGAGCACTCGCCAGGAACCAGGTCGCTTTAAAGCGCTGCGTATTTCTGGTCAAACGTGGGGGCTGTTCTTCGAACGCCTGAGCGTATCGGTGCAAAAACTTGAAAATGCGGTCGATTTCTACGGCGCGATTTCGCATAACAAACTGCATGGTTTGTCGGTACAAGTTGAAACCAACCAGGTTCAACTGCCGCCGGTAGTAGATGGCTTTGCCAGCGAAGGGATCATTCAGTTCTTCTTTGAAGAAGCGAATGAGGATCAGGGATTCAATATCTACATTCTTGATGAGAGCAACCGGGCAGAGGTGTATCACCATTGCGAAGGGAGCAAAGAAGATTTAGTGCGTGACGTTAGCCGTTTCTACTCTTCGTCCCACGACCGCTTTACCTACGGCTCAAGCTTTATCAACTTCAACTTGCCGCAGTTCTATCAGATCGTGAAAGTGGAAGGTCGCTCTCAGGTCATTCCGTTCCGTAACCAGGCGATTACAGCAGCGACGCCAGCTAATCATGACGATAGCTCAACACCGCTGCTTCAGCAGTACAGCAATAGCTAGCTAAAGCTCACCGGCTCTCCAGCTTGCTGGGTGCAAGCTTCTTCCAGCAATGCCCAAAACTCAGCACCGCTGCGGTCACAAATCCATTGATCCCCTTTCAGGTTAAAATGGTAGCCGCCGCTTTTGGTTGCCAGCCAGACCTGATGTAGAGGTTCCTGGCGATTGATAATAATCTTGCTGCGGTTCTCAAAACTCAGGCTCAACACGCCGCCATTGATTTCGCAATCAATGTCGCTGTCACCATCCCAGTCATCCAGGCGTTCTTCAATTGTTGACCACAGGCCGTCGCACATGCGATGAAATTCACTGTCGTTCATATCTGTTTCTCAGTTGTTCGTCTTCACGGCAGTATAGCAACAGTCGCGAATAGAAAAGAGTATTGCTTTTCAGGGATCACCTGCGATGATAGAAGGCAGAATATTGAATTACAGGCATCTCAATAATGAAGAAAATTTTCTGCCCACTAGCATTTATGCTGGCACTTTTCAGCCTTTCTGGTTGCGGTCTTAAAGGGCCTCTGTACTTTCCACCGGCCGATGGTAAAACCAAACCCGCGACTCAGGTCACTTCTGAGAAACAGACCCAACCGGCGACGCCAGACCGTAATAACCGTGGTACGGATAACGCACCGACTCAGGTTGTCTACTAGTTAACTATCGATAAGTAGCCGCGTATATGGAGCAGAAGATGCAGTTTTCGAAGATGCATGGCCTTGGCAATGACTTTATGGTCGTCGACGCGGTGACTCAAAACGTCTATTTCTCCCCTGAACTGATTCGCCGTCTGGCTGACAGGCATTTGGGAGTGGGTTTCGATCAGTTGCTGGTGGTTGAACCGCCGTACGATCCTGACCTGGATTTCCATTACCGTATTTTCAATGCCGATGGCAGCGAAGTTTCCCAATGTGGCAATGGTGCGCGTTGTTTTGCGCGTTTTGTGCGCCTGAAAGGGCTGACTAACAAACGCGATATTCGCGTCAGTACCGCCAATGGCCGCATGGTGCTCAGCGTAACTGAAGATGAGCTGGTGCGCGTGAATATGGGTGAGCCGAATTTCGAGCCATCCGAAGTGCCGTTCCGCGCAAACAAAGCGGAAAAGACCTATATTATGCGTGCCGCCGAACAAACCATTATGTGTGGCGTCGTATCGATGGGTAACCCGCACTGCGTTATTCAGGTCGATGATGTGACGACCGCCGCGGTGGAAACATTGGGGCCGGTAATGGAAAACCATGAGCGTTTCCCGGAGCGTGCGAACATTGGCTTTATGCAGGTCGTGACGAAAGAACATATCCGCCTGCGTGTCTATGAGCGCGGTGCTGGGGAAACTCAAGCTTGTGGTAGTGGAGCTTGCGGCGCAGTTGCCGTGGGCATCTTGCAAGGAATACTTGCGGAACAGGTTCGCGTAGAGCTGCCTGGTGGCCGTCTTGATATCGCCTGGAAAGGGCCGGGAACTCCGCTATTTATGACCGGTCCGGCGGCCCACGTCTATGATGGATTTATACATCTATGAAGAACGCCGAGGAACAGCAGGAAGCCGTACTGGAACTGGATGATCGCGTTGTGGCGGAGTATCTGCTACGTCATCCCGATTTCTTTATTCGTAACGCCCAGCATGTAGAACAGATGCAAGTGCCGCACCCGGTACGCGGTACTGTGTCGTTGGTTGAGTGGCATATGGCGCGTAGCCGTAATCACATCAATTTTCTTGAAGAAAACATGAGCTTGTTGATGGAACAGGCGAGTGCCAACGAAGGGCTTTTCTATCGCTTACTGAAATTGCAGGGCCGCCTGGCTTCTGCCACCAGTTTGCAGGACATGCTCAACCGTCTGCACCGTTGGGCGCGTGAAATGGGTCTGGCTGGCGCGAATGTGCGTCTGTTTGCTGACCGTTGGCGGATTGGTGCTCCTTCTGATTTTACTCATCTGGCGCTGAATCGGCAGGCTTTCGAGCCGCTTCGCATTCAACGCCTTGGCGACCGACAGCATTACCTCGGGTCGCTGAATGGCCCTGAATTACTGGTTGTTTTGCCGCAGGCGAAAGCCATTGGTTCCGTGGCTGTGTCTCTGATGGGAAGTGATGCGGATTTAGGTGTGCTGGTGTTCAGTAGCCGCGATCCTCAGCATTACCAGGAAGGGCAAGGCACGCAATTACTGCATGAACTGGCGCTGATGCTCCCTGACCTTCTGGAGCGTTGGATCGAGCGAGTATGACCGCTTCCCCGCTGCAATCCTCGGTCGATGCCTTTTTGCGCTACCTGAAAGTAGAGCGCCAGCTAAGCCCGCTGACGTTAGTCAATTATGGCCGTCAGCTGGCGGCGATTATCGCTCTTGCTGCTGAAATGAAGTTGAACTCCTGGCAACAGTGCGACGCCGCAGCGGTTCGTTCAATCACTGTTCGCAGCCGCAAGGCCGGTCTTGGGCCATCAAGCCTGGCATTACGTCTTTCTGCGCTCCGTAGTTTCTTTGACTGGAGTGTCAGCCAGGGCGTACTCAAAGCCAATCCTGCAAAAGGGATTTCCACGCCGAAAGCGGGTCGCCACCTGCCAAAAAATATCGACGTCGATGACGTGAACCGTCTGCTGGATATCGATATTAACGATCCCCTGGCCGTGCGCGACAGAGCAATGCTGGAAGTCATGTACGGCGCGGGGCTGCGTCTTTCTGAGCTGGTAAATATGGATTGCCGTCATATCGACCTGACGACTGGCGAAGTCTGGGTGATGGGGAAAGGCAGCAAAGAGCGTCGCGTTCCGGTGGGGAAATCAGCGGTCCTTTGGGTGGAGCATTGGCTGGATTTACGTGAGCTTTTTGGCCCGGATGACGATGCGTTGTTTCTCTCAAAACAAGGGAAGCGTATTTCGACACGCAACGTCCAGAAACGCTTTAGTGAGTGGGGGATAAAACAGGGGCTGAACAGCCATGTCCATCCACACAAACTGCGTCACTCATTCGCCACGCATATGCTGGAGTCCAGCGGTGATTTGCGCGGCGTGCAAGAGTTATTGGGCCACGCGAATCTTTCCACGACGCAAATCTATACCCATCTCGACTTCCAACACTTAGCCTCAGTGTATGATGCTGCGCATCCACGCGCTAAACGAGGGAAATCGTAATGCATTTTTACCGTCCATTAGGGACTATTGCCGCGCTCACTTTTGATCTCGACGATACGCTTTATGACAACCGTGACGTGATTTTGCGTACTGAGCGGGAATCCATGAGCTTCGTGCAGAATTACCATCCGAAGCTTAGCCATCTGCAACGTCCCGATTTTTTGCGGATTCGACATGCGCTACGCCTGGCCGAACCGGAAATTTACCACGATGTCACTGAGTGGCGTCGCCGTGCGGTTGAACAAGCGATGTTAGACGTTGGCCTCTCAGCCGAAGAGGCCTCTGCGGGTGCACAGGCGTCGATGGAGAACTTCGCCCGCTGGCGTAGTCAAATCGACGTGCCGCAAGAGACACACGACACATTAGCCGCACTCGCTGAAAAATGGCCGCTGGTGGCGATCACCAACGGTAACGCCGAACCCCATCTTTTTGGACTTGATCACTACTTCAAATTTGTCCTGCGAGCCGGTCCTCATGGGCGTTCCAAACCCTTCAACGATATGTATCATTTGGCCGCTGAAAAGCTGAATGTTCCGCTCGGCCATATCCTGCATGTAGGCGATGACCTGACGACTGATGTCGCAGGGGCGATTCGCAGCGGATTACAGGCATGCTGGATAAACCTGTGTGATGGCGACCTGATGCAGATTGATGACAGCCGTTTATTGCCACATCTGGAAATTTCGCAGTTGGCATCCCTCACCGCGCTGATATAATCTGATTAATTCTGTATAAAATCACAGTATATTTTTATCTCCTCAACGGCGGTGCCAATGGACGTTTCTTACCTGCTAGATAGCCTTAACGATAAACAGCGCGAAGCCGTCGCAGCCACGCGCAGCAACATGCTGGTGCTGGCTGGAGCGGGCAGTGGTAAGACACGCGTATTGGTTCACCGTATTGCCTGGCTCATTAGCGTCGAAAATTGCTCGCCGTATTCCATTATGGCAGTGACGTTTACCAACAAAGCGGCAGCAGAAATGCGCCACCGTATTGGCCAGTTGATGGGAACCAGCCAGGGAGGGATGTGGGTCGGTACTTTCCACGGCCTTGCACATCGCTTGCTGCGCGCGCATCACATGGATGCGAATCTGCCGCAGGATTTCCAAATCCTCGACAGCGAAGATCAGCTGCGCCTGTTAAAACGCCTGATCAAAGCCATGAATCTTGATGACAAACAGTGGCCTGCACGCCAGGCTATGTGGTTTATCAATGGCAAGAAAGACGAAGGGTTACGTCCACATCACATTGAAAGTTATGGCAATCCAGTAGAACAAACCTGGCAGAAAGTTTATCAGGCCTATCAGGAAGCCTGTGACCGCGCGGGTTTGCTGGATTTCGCCGAGCTGCTGCTGCGTGCTCATGAGCTGTGGCTGAACAAACCGCACATTCTTAATCACTATCGCGAACGCTTCACCAACATTCTGGTGGACGAATTCCAGGATACCAACAGCATTCAGTACGCGTGGATCCGGATGCTGGCGGGCGATACCGGCAAAGTGATGATCGTGGGTGATGATGACCAGTCCATTTATGGCTGGCGTGGCGCGCAGGTTGAGAACATCCAACGCTTCCTGACGGATTTCCCTGGCGCACAAACGATTCGCCTTGAGCAAAACTACCGTTCCACCAACAACATCCTGAATGCCGCCAACGCCCTGATTGCCAACAACTCAGGTCGTCTGGGTAAAGAGCTATGGACAGATGGCAGCGACGGCGAACCTATCTCACTTTACTGTGCTTTTAACGAGCTCGACGAAGCCCGTTTCGTGGTTAATCGTATCAAGACATGGCAGGAAAATGGCGGGGCGCTTGAGCAATGCGCCATTCTTTACCGTAGCAACGCCCAGTCGCGTGTTCTGGAAGAAGCGTTATTGCAGGTCAGCATGCCGTACCGTATTTACGGCGGGATGCGATTCTTCGAACGCCAGGAAATCAAAGATGCGCTCTCGTATCTGCGTTTGATTGCCAACCGTAATGACGACGCCGCATTCGAGCGCGTGGTTAACACCCCAACGCGTGGCATTGGCGATCGCACGTTAGATGTCGTGCGCCAGACTTCGCGCGATAAACAACTGACTTTGTGGCAATCCTGTCGTTTGCTCCTGCAAGAAAAAGCGCTGGCGGGGCGTGCGGCTTCAGCGCTGCAACGCTTTATGGAGCTTATCGACGCGCTGGCCCATGAAACCATTGATATGCCGCTGCACGTCCAGACCGACCGGGTGATTAAAGACTCGGGCCTGATGGTGATGTACGAGCAAGAGAAGGGCGAGAAAGGCCAGACGCGTATCGAAAACTTAGAAGAACTTGTTACGGCAACGCGCCAGTTCAGTTACCAGGATGAAGACGAAGACCTGATGCCATTGCAGGCATTCCTGTCTCATGCGGCGCTTGAAGCGGGCGAAGGGCAAGCCGATACCTGGCAAGACGCGGTGCAATTAATGACGTTGCACTCGGCGAAAGGTCTGGAGTTCCCACAGGTGTTTATCGTCGGCATGGAAGAAGGCATGTTCCCAAGCCAGATGTCGCTGGATGAAGGCGGGCGCCTGGAAGAAGAACGTCGCCTGGCGTATGTCGGCGTGACGCGTGCGATGCAAAAACTCACTATCACTTACGCCGAAACGCGTCGTCTGTATGGCAAAGAGGTGTATCACCGTCCATCACGCTTCATTGGTGAACTACCTGAAAACTGTGTAGAAGAAGTTCGCTTGCGAGCCAGCATCAGCCGTCCGGTTAGCCATCAACGTATGGGAACACCTATCTCCGAGAATGATTCTGGGTTTAGCCTGGGTCAGCGTGTGCGCCATGCGAAGTTTGGTGAAGGCACTATTGTTAATCTGGAAGGCAGTGGTGAACATAGCCGGGTTCAGGTGGCATTCCCGGGGCAGGGAATTAAGTGGTTAGTGGCCGCTTATGCGCGCCTGGAAACGGTCTAAGTTATCGAAAAATCTCATGGTTTTTTACACATTTGCTACCCTATAAACACCACGGGAATTAATTAGTCCATGGTGTCCCGTTGCGTGTTGACGCCATATTTGTGGTGGCGTAACATGCGCGCACGATTACGCTAAGAGGACACTCGCCTTGGACACACCCAGTAAATACTGGCTCAATTACCTGTCATCCAGGTACAACTTCTAAGGCTATCCTCTTATGCTGATAGCCTTAGTGGTTGTCGGCGACCCCATATCTCGCATATCCCGTCGCAGTGAGTCAGACTTTTTAATGGTCTGAAACCTATTTCGTTTCTGTCTGTGTGCCAACCGAACTGTCCCTGATATTTTTTTGCATTGGGAGTACCGGTCATGCTGAGCGCATTTCAACTGGAAAACAATCGTCTGTCCCGTCTCGAATTAGATGAGGCCGATAACCTGAGCAATTCCGTGTGGGTTGATCTGGTTGAGCCTGAAGAGTCTGAGCGGCAGCGCGTGCAAACGGAACTTGGACAAAGCCTGGCGACTCGCCCGGAACTGGAAGACATCGAAGCATCCGCGCGTTTCTTTGAAGACGAAGACGGTTTACACATTCACTCATTCTTCTTTTATGAAGATGCAGACGATCACGCAGGTAACAGCACCGTGGCATTCACCATCCGTGAAGGCCGCCTGTTTACGCTGCGCGAACGTGAATTACCTGCATTCCGCCTTTATCGTATGCGTGCCCGTAGCCAGAACATGGTTGATGGCAACGCTTACGAATTACTGCTCGATCTGTTTGAAACCAAAATCGAACAGCTGGCAGATGAAATCGAAAATATTTATAGCGACCTCGAAAAACTCAGCCGCGTGATTATGGAAGGGCATCAGGGCGATGAATATGACGCCGCGCTTTCCACGCTTGCAGAACTGGAAGATATCGGCTGGAAAGTGCGTTTGTGTCTGATGGATACCCAACGCGCCCTTAACTTCCTGGTGCGTAAAGCGCGTTTACCGAGTGGGCAGCTTGAGCAGGCGCGTGAAATCCTGCGCGATATCGAATCCCTGTTGCCACACAACGAATCGTTGTTCCAGAAGGTTAACTTCCTGATGCAGGCGGCGATGGGCTTTATCAACATCGAGCAGAACCGCATCATCAAGATCTTCTCGGTGGTATCCGTCGTGTTCCTGCCGCCTACGCTTGTGGCGTCCAGCTACGGGATGAACTTCGAGTTTATGCCTGAGCTAAAACTGAGCTTCGGTTATCCTGCGGCGATTATCGTAATGATCCTGGCCGGGCTTGCGCCGTACCTGTACTTCAAACGTAAGAACTGGTTGTAATGTTTTCCCCCTCGCCCCTTTGGGGAGAGGGCCGGGGTGAGGGGAACAATCCAGGATGGTGCTAGCGTCATCCACCGTCAGGCTATTTTGCGCAGCTTACGCTGCGTATAAACCGCATCAAGAATAAACAATGCCAGCGCCGCCCAGATAAAGCCAAATGTCAGCAACTTATCTTTGCCCACCACTTCACCGTAGAAGGTCACCGCCAGCAGGAACATCAACGTCGGGCCAATGTACTGGAAGAAACCCAGTGTCGAGAGGCGCAAGCGTGTTGCCGCTGCAGTGAAACACAGTAATGGAATGGTGGTGACAACGCCCGCCGCGATCAGCAGTAAATTCAGCGACATTGGATTTTGCCCCATATGGCTGGTCGAACTATCGGCAAAGCCGAACAGATAAATAGCAGCAATCGGCAGCAGCCAGAGCGTTTCAACCAACATACCGGTTTGTGCATCAACGGCGATTTTCTTACGCACCAGCCCGTAAAACGCGAAGCTGAATGCCAGACCGAGGGCGATAACGGGCAAAGAGCCAAATGTCCATAACTGCACCAGAACACCACAACCTGCCAGCGCTACAGCAACCCACTGCATTCTGCGGAACCGTTCACCCAGGAAGATCATCCCCAGTAGCACGTTAACTAACGGGTTAATGAAATAGCCAAGGCTCGCTTCAAGCATGTGGTTGTTATTCACCGCCCAGATAAATAGCAGCCAGTTCCCGCCGATAAGCACCGCAGACAGTGCCATGGCAAAAACCTTCTTGCGGTTTTGACAGGATTTTTTCACCTGCGACCATTGGCGGCTCAGGCTAATCAACACCACCATAAAGAAGAATGACCAAATCACACGGTGTGTGAGAATTTCATCAGCTGGAACGTAGTGGATTAATTTGAAATAAGCAGGCGCGATGCCCCAAATAAAATACGCCGCCAGCGCAAGTAACACGCCCTGGCGGGTCTGTTTCGCATCCATGAAAAGAACTCGTTGATCAATAGTGTCCTAATTGTATCAGCTATAACGACTTCACCCCACCATGTAGGTAGCGGTGGCACTGGCGATATGCAGTTGATCTTCGTTATGTAATTCCACACGAGCAACCGCCACTTTATTCCCGGCCCGCAGCAGGCTGCTGCTGGCGGTAAAGCGTTGTCCACGCCCCGGACGCAGGTAATCGACACGTAAGTCGATAGTGCCCATTTTCGACAGCCGCTGACGCAGTTCTTCTTCGCTAATACTGTCGTGGCGAGTCAGCGTACTACCGACGCAAACCAGGCCGGCCGCGACGTCCAGAGAAGAAGCAATGACTCCCCCATGCAAAATACTTTGCGCCCAATTCCCGACCATCATCGGCTGATTATTAAAGCTGAGTTCAGCGTAGTCTTTTTCGTATCGTATGAGTTCCAGACCCAGCGCGCGGTTAAACGGCATGTGATAAACAAAAATCTCACCGACCAATTGCAGGGCGGCTTCCGGGGTCAGAAATGGGGTAGACATGGATCATCCTCGATCAAAACAAAGTCAGTATGTTAATGGCTTGTTTATATTATGCTTCGAAATCGTTGATTTCCACTTTAAGAAATGTAGACAGAGCTTGCACATCCATATCTATGTAGAATGTGTCTGAGAAAATAATTTGAAACCTTTTAGTTCAGGAGAATATTGCTAATGCGCAAGTTTCTGGGATGGTTGGTGTCCGCAAGCCTGTTGCCTCTGACTGCTTACGCACAAGAAGCAACGATTAAAAAAGTGCATGATAAGCCTGCTGTTCGCGGCAGCATTATCGCCAATATGCTTCTGGAGCACGATAATCCATTTACACTTTATCCGTATGAAACCAACTATTTACTTTATACGGTGACAGACGACCTCAATAAAGAAGCGATTGAAACGTACAACTGGTCTGATAACGCCAGAAAAGACGAAGTGAAATTCCAGCTTAGCCTCGCGTTCCCCATCTGGCGTGGCATTCTGGGGTCAAACTCGGTGTTGGGCGCGTCCTACACTCAGAAATCCTGGTGGCAGTTATCCAACAGTGCTGAGTCTGCACCTTTCCGTGAAACCAACTACGAGCCGCAAGTTTTCCTCGGTTTCGCGACAGATGAATCCTTCGCTGGTTGGACATTACGTGATGTCGAATTTGGTTATAATCACGATTCCAATGGCCGTTCAGACCCGACTTCCCGTAGCTGGAACCGTTTATATGCGCGTCTGATGGCGGAAAACGGCAACTGGATGGTGGAAGCGAAGCCGTGGTATGTGATTGGCAACACCGAAGATAACCCTGATATCACCAAATATATGGGCTACTACCAGCTGCGAGTGGGCTACCAATTTGGCGATGCGATTCTGAGCATGAAGGGCCAGTACAACTGGAATACCGGTTATGGCGGCGCGGAATTAGGCTTTAGTTATCCGGTCACTAAACACGTTCGTCTGTATAGCCAATTGTACAGTGGCTATGGCGAATCATTAATTGATTACAACTTTAACCAGACACGCTTTGGTGTCGGCGTTATGCTTAACGATCTGTTCTAAAAATTCGGCGGTTTTTGTGGTGGGGAAAGCGTGACTCAGGCGGAAGTAATTAATCAGGCAGTGCTGGCCAGACAGGTTTTGCAGGATACTTTTGGCTATCAACAGTTCCGCCCGGGTCAGGAAACCATCATCGAAACGGTGCTGGATGGTCGTGATTGCCTGGTTGTCATGCCGACTGGCGGTGGCAAATCGCTGTGCTATCAAATCCCGGCATTGGTATTTGGCGGGTTGACTGTCGTCGTTTCCCCGCTGATTTCGCTGATGAAAGACCAGGTCGATCAACTGCTGGCAAACGGTGTGGCGGCGGCCTGTCTTAACTCCACGCAAAGCCGCGAACAGCAACAAGAGGTGCTCGCGGGGTGCCGCACTGGGCAAATTCGTCTGCTCTACATCGCCCCCGAACGATTGATGATGGATAACTTCATCGATCAAATCAGCCATTGGCATCTCTCGATGGTGGCGGTCGATGAAGCGCACTGTATTTCGCAATGGGGTCACGATTTCCGACCTGAATATGCCGCACTGGGGCAGTTGCGTGAGCGCCTGCCCACGGTACCGTTTATCGCCCTCACGGCTACCGCTGACGACACGACTCGTGCTGACATTGTTCGTCTGTTAGGTCTGCACGACCCGTTCATCGAGATCAGCAGTTTTGACCGCCCCAACATTCGCTACATGCTGATGGAGAAGTTTAAACCTCTCGATCAGCTGATGCGCTACGTGCAAGAACAGCGTGGCAAATCCGGCATTATCTACTGCAACAGCCGCGCCAAAGTCGAAGATACCGCTGCACGTTTGCAAAGCAAAGGGATCAGCGCTGGTGCTTATCACGCCGGGCTTGAGCATCAGGTGCGTGCTGAAGTTCAGGAAAAATTCCAGCGTGACGACCTGCAAATCGTGGTCGCGACCGTGGCGTTTGGCATGGGCATCAATAAGCCTAACGTGCGTTTTGTCGCCCACTTCGACATCCCGCGCAATATCGAATCCTACTATCAGGAAACAGGGCGCGCCGGGCGTGACGGCCTGCCGGCGGAAGCCATGTTGTTTTACGACCCGGCTGATATGGCCTGGCTTCGCAAATGCTTAGAAGAAAAACCCCTAGGGCAATTACAGGATATTGAGCGCCACAAACTCAATGCGATGGGAGCATTTGCCGAAGCGCAAACTTGCCGTCGCCTGGTGTTGCTCAATTACTTTGGCGAAGGTCGCCAGCAATCTTGCGGCAACTGTGATATTTGCCTCGATCCCCCGCGCCGTTACGACGGGCTGGTGGACGCACAAAAAGCGCTGTCGTGTATTTATCGCGTCAATCAGCGCTTTGGTATGGGTTATGTGGTTGAAGTCCTGCGTGGCGCTAACAACCAGCGTATCCGCGATTTACAACACGACAAATTGCCGGTCTACGGTATTGGCCGTGACCAGACGCACGAACATTGGGTCAGCGTTATCCGCCAGTTGATTCACCTCGGCGTGGTGATGCAAAACATCGCTCAGCACTCCGCTTTGCAACTCACCGCCGCGGCTCGCCCATATTTACGTGGCGAAGAACCGTTAATGCTGGCGGTGCCGCGCATTGTGGCCATCAAATCGAAATCCAGCCCGAAAGTCTTCAGCGGGAACTACGACCGCAAGCTGTTCGCCAAACTGCGCAAGCTGCGTAAAGCCATTGCCGATGAAGAAAACATCCCACCTTATGTGGTGTTCAACGACGCCACCTTGATCGAAATGGCCGAGCAAATGCCACTGTCGCCAGGTGAAATGCTGGGAGTGAACGGTGTGGGTACGCGTAAGCTCGAACGCTTTGGTCGTGAGTTCATGGCACTTATTCGCAGCCATGTGGATGGCGAAGATGAGTAGTAGCCAGTACCCGTCATTCTTCAAGCTGCAGGGGTGTTGGCTGCAACTCGAGTTATTTAGGGTATAGTTATTCTCCAGATAATAATCCAGCGAGTTATTTCCTATGTTGACGCTTTTTCTGACCGTGGCGGTATTGCATATCGTTGCGTTGGTCACTCCCGGCCCTGACTTCTTTTTTGTTTCACAGACCGCGGTTAGCCGTTCCCGTAAAGAAGCCATGATGGGCGTGTTGGGCATTACCGGCGGCGTAATGGTTTGGTCAGGAGTGGCGCTGCTCGGCCTTAATCTGATCCTCGAAAAAATGGCGTGGCTACACAGTATTATTATGGTCGGCGGCGGTTTATATCTGTGCTGGATGGGTTATCAGATGCTGCGCAGTGCCTTCAAAAAAGAAACGGGTAAGCCGACGGAAGAGGTCAGTGTTGAGTTGGCTCGCAGCGGACGTAGCTTCCTGAAGGGCTTGCTGACTAATCTCTCGAATCCTAAAGCCATCATTTATTTCGGCAGCGTGTTTTCACTGTTTGTCAGCAATGATGTTGGCAGCGCAGAGCGTTGGGGGTTATTCGTTATGATTGCTCTGGAAACCTTTGTCTGGTTTACCGTTGTTGCCAGCTTGTTCGCATTGCCGCAAATGCGCCGGGGTTACCAGCGCCTTGCGAAATGGATTGACGGTGTGGCCGGTGCTCTGTTCGCCGGATTCGGTATCCACCTGATTATTTCCCGCTAAAGTTCCGCTCAAAAGTTAGGCCTGGCGTGCTCCCGCGAGGAGTGCGCCAACCAGCATGAACAGTGAACCAAACACGCGGTTCAGCGCTTTCATCTGACGTGGTCCTTTGATCCAGCCCGCAATTCGCGTCGCAAGCGTCGCATAGCCAATCATCACAATAATATCGACCACCACCGTGGTGACGCCGAGTATCAAATACTGCGCCGCTTGTGGCTGATGGGGGGCGATAAATTGCGGGAAAAGTGCCGCGAGAAACACAATGCTCTTCGGATTGGTCAGATTGACAAAAATCGCACGCTTAAACAGGCGGCTACGTGGCTGGCTGGCGGCTATGGTATTTAAATCAATCGCCCCTGCGGCGCGCCATTGCTGAATGCCCAACCAAACAAGATAAGCAGCACCGGCCCATTTCAGTATTTCAAACGCCAGCAATGAATGCGAAAAGATTGCCCCCAGGCCAATACCTACCAGCACGATATGAATTGCCAGACCGGTTTGCAGACCTGCAATAGACGCAGCTGCGCCACGATAGCCATGGCTGATGGCGGTGGTCATGGTATTAATCGCCCCGGAACCGGGTGAAAGACTCAGAATTATCGTGGTCAGAAGATAGGTTAACCACCACTCAACGCTCATGTGAAATTCCCTGATCGAACACTTTTATGCCACAATACGCTATTGTTGATGAGCGTGCTACGAATCACAAAAAAGCGAAATGACTCAGCATAAAAATGGATGGTTAACCAGGGAAAATGCCTTTGCGGCTTTCACCACGGGTTCTTTAATGGACTTCTGGCGTCAGCGCGAAGAGTGTGAATTTTCAGGCGTCGACGAAGTGCCAGTACGCTATGTACGGTTTCGCTCGGAGAATCACGATCGGGTGATTGTTGTTTGTCCTGGGCGTATCGAAAGCTACGTCAAATATGCTGAATTGGCTTATGACTTGTTCCATTGTGGATTCGATATTTTAATCATCGACCATCGTGGGCAAGGGCGTTCCGGGCGCATGCTATCGGATTCACATCGCGGCCATGTAGCGAAGTTTAGCGACTATGTCGACGATTTTGATCGTTTTTATCAGCATGAAGTCGCCGCAGGACCATGGAGAAAACGCTACGCGTTAGCGCATTCCATGGGCGGAGCGATTATCACGCTGTGGCTGGAAAAACACTCACAATGCTTTGATGCCGTTGCGCTGTGTGCACCTATGTTTGGCATCGCCTTGCGCTGGCCTGACTGGATGGTTCGCCACATTCTTGACTGGGCGGAAGGTCATCAACGTTTTCGTGAGGGATATGCAATCGGAACAGGCCGCTGGCGCGCATTACCATTTAGCGTTAATGTCCTGACCCATAGCCGTGAACGTTACCGCCGTAACCTACGTTTTTATGCTGACGAGCCAGCATTGCGGGTGGGGGGGCCAACGAATCACTGGGTACGAGAAGGGATACTCGCAGGAGAACAGGTTTTAGCAGGGGCCACTGCCATTACCACGCCGATTTTTATCCTGCAGGCAGAAGAGGAACGCGTCGTTGATAATCGTGCGCATGACCAATTCTGTGAACTTCGAGCCGCGGCGGGCAACCCTTGTGAGGGGGAAAAACCTTACGTCATAAACGGTGCGTATCATGAGATCCTGTTCGAAAAGGACGATATGCGGACTGAAGCGCTGAATGCCATTATCGCGTTTTTCGATAGGCATAATTAATCTGAATTCAACACCAGAGGTTCCAAATCCTATGTACCATGTCGTTGCGTCTGACTTAGATGGCACGTTGTTGTCCCCCGATCACCTGCTTACCCCGTACGCCAAAGAAACGCTGAAATTGCTCACCGCGGAAGGTGTCCATTTCGTCTTTGCCACGGGCCGTCACCATATCGATGTGGGGCAAATCCGCGATAACCTCGAAATCAAAGCCTACATGATCACCTCCAACGGTGCGCGTGTGCATGATACTGACGGCAACCTGGTGTTCAGCCACGATCTTGACCAGGATATCGCCCATGATCTGTTTGGTGTTGTGCATAATAGTCCCGATATCGTGACCAACGTCTATCGCGGCGACGAATGGTTTATGAACCGTCATCGCCCTGAAGAGATGAAATATTTTAAAGAGGCCGTATTTAATTACACCCTGTTTGAGCCAGGTTTGTTAGATGCCGACGGCGTCAGCAAAGTGTTCTTCACCTGCGATTCGCACGAAAAATTGCTGCCGCTTGAACAAGCGTTGATCGCCCGTTGGGGTGACCGCGTGAATGTAAGCTTCTCAACACTCACCTGCCTGGAAGTAATGGCGGGCGGGGTTTCCAAAGGCCACGCGCTGGAAGCAGTCTCTAAAGCAATGGGTTACAGCCTGAAAGAGTGCATCGCTTTTGGCGATGGCATGAACGACCAGGAAATGCTCTCTATGGCAGGTAAAGGCTGCATCATGGCGAACGCCCATCAGCGCCTGAAAGATTTGCTGCCAGAATTGGAAGTGATTGGCACCAACGCCGATAACGCGGTTCCGCATTACCTGCGTAAGATGTTTTTAGGTAAGGATTAAAAAATCACGTGAAAGCCCATAATATAATTTATGGGCTTTCTACATTCTAATTATCGTTGGCAATTAGTAGAAGCATTTCTATCCAACACAAAAAATATATTAAGATAAAATTTAATGCAGCAATAAGGAAAGTGCATAAATTTTTACTTTTTGATTTCATACTTAAATATAAGTAATGAAAAAATATTACAAACGGGAAGGTTAAAAAAAGAATGTTTTTATCATCCATTACAAAGATAAAATAAACAATCACATTAAATATGTTTACGTCAGAGTGTTGGAAGTATAATAATGTTAGCAATGCTACAGCTTGCCCTAACAGTATGGCTATGTCTGCAATAATTATTCTTTTAAGGAAGTCTTTCATTTCTTTCCGTCTTTTTGATTTTCGTATTCATTCAAAACGTCACTCACAAAATCCTGGCAATTATTTAATATAAATCCATAGTTATTGTCGCTATATTGTTTTCCTTTATTTGGGAAGAGCTCGTTGTCTGGTTTATTTTCAATCATCTCAACTGCTTTTTTCATTCTTTCATCATCATATTTATTTTTCTTACATATATACTCATTTGTTTTGGGTTCGCTAAATAGGCCGTGATCTGCGCCGTAACCAATATCAGTCCCATCATCGAAAAATATATGCTCATGAAAAAGACCTAAGTCGATACCTGTACTACCTGATGTCCTTAAACCGCCTGAACCTTTGAGAGGTCTTGAACAGATTTCAGCTAAACCTAAGGGATCCACAAATAGCAAAGGTTCTAATGGGTAAGCGTAAATATTCCACCCTCCCGCCAACCCGATTGGATCCTGACTGATATACCGTCCCTGAGCCGGGTCATAATAACGGTGCCGGTTATAATGCAGCCCCGATTCTTCATCGTATTGCTGGCCCTGCATTCTCAGTGGTTGATACAGTTGCTGCGGATTGTTTTCGCTGAGGACGTTGCCCCACGGGTCGAGGGTGATATGCCAGTCGATATTCCCCTCGCGATCCACCAGTGCCAGCGGCGTGCCCAGATGGTCGCAGTGGTAGAGGTGGATTTTGCGGTCGTTTTCCGCTTCCGGCTCCAGCCACAGGGCGAGGTTTTCGGCCTTCAGACCGGTGGCGCTGAGGAACTGTCTCGTGTCTTCGCTGAGCTGGTTTCTCCTCAGTTC
>NZ_JBAVHX010000015.1:0-189724 GCF_049686335.1 Buttiauxella sp.
TATCAGCCTGGTGAAGGGCAGTCACAGCCTGGAAGTGAAAGGCGACCTGGCGCAGAAAGTGGCGGGTGCGCTGGGTGTGGATGCTCAGGGCGATATCGTGCTGCAGAGCAACAGCAAAATCACGCTGAAAATGGGCGGCTCATTCATCGTCATTCATCCCGGCGGCGTGGATATCACCGGCCTGAAAATCAATCTCAACGGCGGCGGCAGTCCGGGGACACCGGTGCAGACGTTGCAGGCAGCGGTATTGAGCCATCTGAGTGATAAGGATGATTCAGCAGATGAGCCTCCGGAGGATGAGGACGGGAGTGGAAACTCTGGGGAAGATTCCGGAGGAAATGGTGCAGAAAAAACAAAATCATCTGAGTCAGAACCTAAGCCGCAAAGTCTTAGGTTTGCCTTAAGTGAAGATGCGATAAATAAGCTATATGTAATACGAAACAGTATAGGAAATATAGTTTCGCAAGGCAGTATAGGTGACGATGGTCGCACCCCGAGAATTAAATCTAATGAGCCGGATGAATTCAGCCTTGCACTCGGAGAGGTAGGATGGAATGTATTACACATTAACGTGACTGATAGTCCGCAAGGAAATATAGCTGAAGATATTCTGTTCGCTGAGACGCTTTATGCAGATCCCTACATTGATAAAATTGATATGGATGACGGGAATTTTCTACCCTCAGAATTAATAGCGAAAATTGTGGGTGACATAGGAAATGATGAATGATTTCGTTTTTTTTAAAATTATTTCTAAGGAAATAAAATGCGCTCATTAATATTGTTTCTTTGTTTTATTTCATTTTTTTCCCAGGCTACCTGCTTACAGAATGGGGATATAACAACTCTTACTGGCATTCTTGTGTATAAAACATATCCATCTTTAGGCGATGAATCAGAATCTGTTAACAGATGGATTATTCAGTTAGATAAGCCACTAGAGTGTGTGGTTGATATAGATAAATCGTTTCCGAATTGGAATAAAGATATCACCATATTCCCTCCTCATTCTGGCCTTTCATCAAACTTAATAAATAAACACGTCACTGCATCAGGGAAACTAACACTGGCTTTTACTGCAAATCACTTCACTGCTGTTTTATTGCTTTCCAGTAAATTAGAAAAAACCTCAGAAAAATAACAGGTAAAATGATGAAATTCGTTAGTGTTAAACATGACATGGCCACTTTGACCGCTGAATTTATCGCAGAAGACGGCACCCGATATTTACGAACAGGAGGTAACCCATGCTGGCGATTTTTCAATCCAGGAAATATAAGGCCTTCCAAAACATCAGTTTGTGATGTATTTAAAATTGGTATTGCAGTCACAAAAAGTGGAAAGTTTATGATCTTCCCTGATTATAATACGGGCTGGCAAGCCTTGAAACTATTGCTCAAAATGACTTATAAAGACTATACGATTGATGAGCTTACTGAGGCCTATTCTCCATCTAAGGATGGAAATAATCCGCAGCAATACTCCACTTTTATTATTGATGAAGCTAATGTTAAAGGTTCTGATTGTATAAAAAATATGGATGATAAAATTCTAGAGCGAGTGATGGAAGCCATAAAAAAGATGGAGGGTTATTATAATAAAAAGAACACCCAGAAAGAAAATGCAGTACCTACAACAAACATCATTTTTTCTGATGGCAATAGACCTATTTCAAACGAAAGAGTTAAAGTGGTTATTGATCAGTGTACCTATGAATGGAATACGAATAACTATGGGGAATTGCCTGCTATCGCTCATTTTTCTGATAGAACAAACATCAGTATTTTTGTGACAAATCTCAATGGAAAAGATGAAAGTATCTTTTCAACCACTGCTGGTGAAAGCAGTAAAAATATATTGTTGTTAAAAAATGGTCAAAATTTCATAGCAAAAACTGGAGAACATAAGGAGGGTGAAAAATCGACAGAAGAATACTTGGTGAAAAAAGGTGATACGCTCGGGAAAATAGCCAGAGGGCTTCATACCACAGTGAAAAGGCTTGCTAATCTGAATGGCATCACGAATGTGAATGTGATAGCAGTTGGTCAGAAACTTAAAGTACCTGGTGGTATGAGCAAGCCTCATGTCGCACAGGCACAACAAACACCAAAAAAAACTCAACAACACGTATCAACAGGAACTTCTGATAACGGCTTTCCACAGGCAAATATTGGGAGTAACACTGATCTAGCTCCGTGGATGGAAATAGCAATACGTGAGGCAAAAGAATGGCATGGAATGGGGGAAGGAGATATTGAGGATAATTATCATGTACTTGCTGAAAGTACTGGAACATTAAGAGGCACTGCATGGTGTGCTTCGTTTGTAACTTATTGTTTGAATTGTGCCAACTACTATCATGCGCGTAGCAATACACGTTCTTCACAATTTCCAGTGAATGAGTCAACCAAATTTTATGAAATAAGTGAACCTGTATATGGCGCGATCATGGTATTGAAAAACTATAATAATTCAACACATGCTGATACGGGTAGTGGCCATATAACATTTGTATATGGAAGGTCTGTTTCGGGAGGAATAGCCGCCCTGGGTGGTAATCAGGGTGGTAGTCGTTTTGGTGGTGGAACATTAAAAATTTCAGAGTATTCATTGACTGACATAACAGCCAGTTTTGATGGTAAATATCAAAAATTTTACAAGTTCTATCTGCCAGTAGGGTACGAGAATATAAATAATGATTTAAATTTAATTAATGTAGATGAAGAAAACACACATGTTTTTGGGATAGGC
Source organism: Buttiauxella sp. (assembly GCF_049686335.1). Classification (NCBI taxonomy): domain Bacteria; kingdom Pseudomonadati; phylum Pseudomonadota; class Gammaproteobacteria; order Enterobacterales; family Enterobacteriaceae; genus Buttiauxella; species Buttiauxella sp. The sequence continues at coordinate 2,752 of NZ_JBAVHX010000015.1, forward strand.
CTTCAATCAAATTCGAATGAAGGTGGTGGTCTATGAAACATAGGATGTTATTTATTATGATATTTTTCTTTTTCTCTTTATATTCCAGGTTATCTTTTTCTGGCTCACCTGGCGGCCTCTTTTTAGTCGTTGTCCCCATGACATCTGGCGTAGTCCTGAAGGACAATATCGATAGCTACTTTAAAAAACACTATGGTGTGGACAATGAGTTGTCTCCTACGTGTGATATTACTTTTGGTAAAATCAAGTCAAGAATGCGAACCAGTGTTGATGTGTTTTATCTCAAAACTAAACCGCATGAGATAAATAATCAGTTGTTAGAAGGTACATTGAAAAATAAAAAATATATAAACAGACTCAGCAGTATTATTGGGGGGTATAAGGATGAACTGGTAAAAGGTTTTGATGGGATATTATTCTATGAGCTAGTCAACAATTATATAAACCTCTATAGTTTGTCATCCATCGATAAAAGCAAGGGCATCAATAAATCTACATTACTAGTTGATGATGTGGTTGATGATGTTAAATTAGGGCAAGCTATATGCAAGGTTATTGTTGAGCTTCCAACACCAGCGCCATAATGATTTTAATTTTGTTACTATTTTATTGATGGGTTTGCTGTGAATCACAGATATAAAAAATAAAAGCCCAATAGGGCTTTTATTCAAACTTGATATAACTCTATTACTGCAACCAGTAAACCGCTTCAAATGGCCGTAAGCTCATCTCGCCTGGTTTACCCGCCGCATCAGAGTAGTTCTTCATCAGCACTTCCCAGTTACCTTCGAAGGCTTCAGGCATCCACCACTGATTCTCACGGCTGAGGTTTGCGGCAACCACCAGCGTCTGGCCTTGCCATTCGCGGCGATAACACCACAGATACGGATGCTCCGGCAGCAGGTCCTGATAGCTACCCCAGGTGAAAACAGGGTTCGCTTTACGCAATTTAATCAGTTGCTGATAGGCGTAAAACACCGAGTCAGGGTCATTCACTGCGGCTTTGGCATTGATGCTTTGATAGTTGTCACACAGGTTTATCCACGGTGTGCCAGTGGTGAATCCTGCGTTTTCGCCAGCATCCCACTGCATCGGAGTCCGGCTGTTATCACGAGATTTACTGGCGAGGATCGCCAGCAGATTATCGCTGTCCCGGCCTTGTGCGCGCAGTTCAGCGTACATGTTATGGCTTTCGACATCGCGGTAATCAATGATGCGTTTGAAGTGTGGATTGGTCATCCCCAGCTCTTCGCCCTGATAGATATACGGCGTGCCTTGCATGCCGTGCAGCACCATCGCCAGCATTTTCGCCGCCGGAACACGCAGTTCGCCTTCGTCACCAAAGCGCGACACAATGCGCGGCTGATCGTGGTTACACCAGAACAGTGCGTTCCACGCCACGTTGTGCATGCCCTGTTGCCAGTGGCTGAAAATCGCTTTCAGTGCGATGTAATCCGGGGCTGCCAGCGCCCATTTCTGTCCATCAGGATAATCCACTTTCAGGTGATGGAAGTTAAACGTCATCGACAGCTCATTGCTGTTGAGCGCGGCGTACTGCTGGCAGTTATCGAGCGTGGTGGAAGACATCTCACCCACGGTCATCAACTCACGTGGGACAAACACATCGCGGCTGAGCTCCTGCAAATATTCATGAATACGCGGCCCGTCGGTGTAAAAACGACGACCGTCACCGCCTTCAATGTCGTTCGGGAAATCCTGATCTTTAGAGATAAGGTTAATCACGTCGAGGCGCAGGCCATCAACGCCACGATCGGCCCAGAATTCGCAGACCTTTTTCAGCTCATTACGCACCTGAGGGTTTTCCCAGTTGAGATCCGCCTGCTCCGGGGCAAACAGGTGCAGATAGTACTGGCCGCTCTCTGCGTGCCAGCGCCAGGCATTACCGCCAAATTTAGAGCGCCAGTTATTCGGCAAGATATCCGGCGTACCGTCGCGCCAGATATAAAATTCGCGATAGGAACTGTCCTTGTTAAGCGACTCGTGGAACCAGGCATGCTGCGTGGAAGTATGGTTAAACACCATATCCAGAATGACGCGGATGCCGCGCTCGTGTGCGCCTGCAACCAGCAAATCAAAGTCATCCAGCGTGCCGTAGGTATGATCGATGGCGCAGTAGTTTGCGACGTCATAGCCATTATCCACCTGCGGGGAGACATAAAACGGCGTCAGCCAGATGGCATCAACACCCAGCAACTTCAGGTAATCAAGACGTTTGATAACGCCGATTAAGTCACCGGTTCCATTGCCAGTCGTGTCCTGGAAACTCTTCGGGTAGATTTGGTAGATGACACCATGCTGCCACCATGGAGGAGTTGTATTCATAGCACTTTCCTAAAACGATGGGGCCACGATGGCCCCTGATGTCGGATGTCGCTAACGCTAATCCGACCGACGAAAATGAGTTGTAGGGTGGATAAGCGTTAGCGTCATCCACCATTGATTGTGAACCGCCTACACCACTAACAACGTGCCCTGACGGTATTTGCGTTTGTACATCACGCTGGTCAATACAATCGGGATCACCACCGCGATCAGGATCGCGAGGGAATAAACTTCCCAGTAACGCGGCTGAATAGACAGAATGCCAGGCAAACCGCCCACGCCAATCCCGTTCGCCATCACGCCGCTCAAACCACACAGCAAACCAGCCAGACCCGAGCCAACCATCGCGCATAACATCGGGAAGCGGTATTTCAGGTTGATGCCGTACATCGCCGGTTCGGTCACACCGAGATAGGCAGAAATCGCCGCCGGTACTGAAATCTCACGCTCGTTATGTTTACGGCTGCAAATAATGATGCCGACAACCGCTGATGCCTGAGCAATGTTAGACAGCGCAATCAGTGGCCAAACTGGCGTTCCGCCCATGCTCTGAATCATCTGCATATCGATGGCGAGCGTGGTCTGATGCACACCGGTAATCACCAGCGGTGCGTACAGGAAGCCAAACAGCGCGGCACCAATCGGGGCAAAACTGCCGGTCATCAGGTGGCGAACCGCAAAGGCCACACCATCACCAATCCAGCGACCAAACGGGCCGATAAACGCATGTGCCAGGAAGACCGCGAGAATCAGTGAACACACAGGCACTACTACAAGATAGAGGTAATCTGGCACGATGCGTTTCAGACGCGTCTCAATAAAGCCCAAAGCCAGGCCTGCCAACAACGCTGGAATGACCTGCGCCTGGTAACCCACTTTCTCAATGGTGAACCAGCCAAAGTTCCACACTTCAGGAATTTTGCTACCTAATTCATAGGCATTCATCAGCTGTGGTGAGACCAACGTGACGCCAAGTACAATCCCAAGGATAGGTGTCCCACCCACTTTTCGCACTGCAGACCAGCAAATACCTACCGGCAAATAGAAGAAAATCGCCTCGCCAATCAGCCATAAGAAGTCATAAATCGATTGTAACGACGGGTGCATTTGCGCGAGCGTCTGCCCGTTACTCATCGGCAAGTCGCCGATAACATTGCGGAAACCTAAGATTAAACCGCCGCTTATTAAAGCCGGTAACAGTGGGAAGAAGATCTCAGCGAAGTGGGAGATCATCCGTTCATGCCATTTCATATTCTGGCGCGCCGCGAGTTTTGCCTGCTCTTTGTCTGAATTACTGTGGCCGCTAGTGGCGATCAGCGCCTGGTAGTAATCACCCACTTCCGGGCCAATCACCACCTGGAACTGTCCGGCATTTGTAAAGCAGCCTTTCACCATCGGTAATTCTTCAATTTCTTTTGGCGATGCAGCGGCCGGGTTGTTCAGTACAAAACGCAAACGCGTAATACAGTGACTCACGGTTGCGATGTTGGCGCGTCCGCCGACAAGTTCTATCAGCTTGTCGATATGTTGTTGTTTCACTTTGGCCATTTTGTGATGCCCCAGAGAGGTGTGGTTTTATCTGCCAGCAAGGTTAACTATTAATCTTTTTCTCGAAAATGGGAACGTTCCCGAAACACGGAGACGATCACAATAAACCGTCAACAACGAGGAATTACTGCAATGATCCGGGGATAACGATCTGCTGCAGATCGCAGGTTTGTGTGATTTGGCCGATCAACTGCTTTGCGGCCTGACGACCGGCTTCGGCGTAACCCGGATCGACGGTGACTATCTCTGGATGGAGGAATTTCATCAGCGGCGTACTGCCGACGCTCGCCAGTTGCAGGTTGGGACATTGATGTTCTTGCAGATATTTACTCGCACCTAAAGCGAGAGTATCGGTGGCGCACAGCAGGGCGGTCGTTTCGGGAGTCAGCACTTGCGCGACATGATCATAGCCTTGCTTCATGGCCAGACCCGGCAGTACAAAATTAGGCGTCAGCTGGTGGCTGTCGCAGAAAGCGAGATAGGCCTGATGGCGGCGGTAACCGGTGGTGATATCGCTATGGGGAACGCCGAGGAAGCTAATCTGCCGGTGCCCTTGTTCATAAAGGCGCGTCATCAAAATATGAATCGCCCCTTCATCGTCATAACACACTGAGGCAAATCCTTTGGCATCTCTGGCCATCAGAACCAGCGTCGACTGCCATGACTGCAAAATCTTCTCTGTTATCCCGGTGAAGCCAAACAAAATTACACCGTCGATGTTACGACGCTGCAAGATGCCCAAATGCTCTTCAACCAGTTTGGGGGAAAACTGACTTTCCATCATGATCGGATCGTAACCTTGCTCGTAGAGCGATGGCAGCATGGTTTGAACCGCGAGGTTTTCCGAGAGCGAGTCCAGACGCGTCACAATAATCGCGACCACTTTATCGCTCTGCCCACGCATCGCACGAGCCGAACGAGAAGGGGAGAAACCTTCCTGCTGCATCACCGCTTCCACGCGCTCGCGCGTACGGGCACTGACCCCACTTTCATTATTCAGAACGCGCGAGACAGTAGACTTACCCACACCGCTTAAACGGGCGATATCTTTGATGGTGAGACGGTTATGCATGTGTTGGTTCCCGGCAATCAATTGCTCATTAGAATTAAGGCTAGCCAACGATACCACAACGTAAAAAATCTGGTTTACGTTGGGTTTAGTTTCACGGGCGTAAAATGCACGCGACTCGAACGAGAATGGTGGATGATGCTTTCGCTTATCCACCCTGCAACGGCTTGAAGTTTTTTTCGTAGGTCGGATAAGCGCAGCGTCATCCGACACGGTCTTTAAGACGGTAGCGAATCTCAACATCTTTTTAACCGGAGGCGACATGGAACCTGATCCCAGTCCAGACCCTGTAATAACAGGAATAATCCGGTAAGACTCCCTTCTTGCCTTACCGGATTGCGTAAGGCAGAGATCTATCTTGTATCAATCAACGATATCCCTGCTGAAGACATTATTTGGCCTGCAAGGTAAGGATTAGCCGCGCCTGCATGTCACCAGGCTCCGCATTGCGTGGGGCCGAGGGACTACTATGCTGTTAAAAAATCTGACCCGGCAGTTGTTTGCACAACTCAGCCGCCACTTGCCTCGTCGCTTGATCCAGCGCGACGTGATGCTCGACGATAACACCGTTGCACATGCGCACGAGATCCCCGCTTCACTGAGCGAAGCCTGCCTGAAATATGCGCAAGCGTCCGAAGAACAGCTGTATCTCGATTTCCATAGCCATCCTGAAGGATTGAATGCGCAAGAAGTTGAACGCGCTAGCGAACGTCATGGCCTGAACCAAATCCCGGCGCAGAAAGCGTCGCCATGGTGGGTGCATTTGTGGCAGTGCTATCGTAACCCTTTCAACTTGTTACTGACGGTTCTCGGCATTTTTTCCTACTCGACTGAGGATCTTTTTGCCGCAGGCGTGATTGCGCTAATGGTAGTGATTGCGACATTGCTGAACTTCGTACAGGAAGCGCGCTCCACCAAAGCGGCCGATACACTCAAAGCGATGGTCAGCAACACCGCGACGGTGCTGCGAGCCATTGACGAGAAGGGTGAAAATACGTTTGTGGAAATTCCCCTCGACCAACTGGTGCCTGGCGATATCGTTAAACTTGCCGCAGGGGACATGATCCCAGCCGATCTGCGCGTATTGCAGGCGCGCGATCTCTTCGTCAGCCAGGCATCGCTGACTGGCGAATCGTTACCGGTTGAAAAGGTTGCGGTCAGCCGTGATATGTCCCACAACAACCCGCTGGAAAGTGACACGCTGTGCTTTATGGGCACCAACGTCGTGAGCGGAACGGCGCTTGCGATGATTATCGCCACCGGCGGTAACACCTGGTTTGGTCAACTTGCCGGGCGTGTGACTCAGCAAGAAAGTGAGCCGAATGCGTTCCAGAAAGGTATCAGCCGTGTGAGCTGGGTGCTTATCCGCTTCATGCTGGTGATGACGCCAATCGTCCTGTTGATCAACGGTTTCACCAAAGGCGACTGGTGGGAGGCAGCCCTGTTCTCGCTCTCTGTTGCGGTGGGTTTGACGCCAGAAATGCTGCCGATGATCGTCACCTCGACGCTGGCACGTGGCGCGGTAAAACTCTCTAAACAGAAAGTCATCGTCAAACACCTTGATGCGATTCAGAACTTTGGCGCAATGGATATTCTGTGCACCGATAAAACCGGGACGCTCACTCAGGATCGCATTGTTCTGGAATCTCATACCGATATTCTCGGCACGGTCAGCGACCACGTTTTGCATTCCGCCTGGCTTAATAGCCACTACCAGACTGGCCTGAAAAACCTGCTGGATGTGGCGGTACTGGAAGGAGTGGACGAAGAGTGCGCGCGCAGTGCCGCAGAACGCTGGCAAAAAGTGGATGAGATCCCCTTCGACTTCGAGCGTCGCCGTATGTCGGTCGTGGTCTCCGAACAGCCAGAAGTGCATCAGTTGATCTGCAAAGGTGCGCTGCAAGAGATCCTCAATGTCTGCACACAGGTTCGTTACGGCGACGAAATCGTCCCGCTCAGCGACGCCTTGTTGGCGCGTATTCGCCGCGTGACGGACGATCTGAACCGCCAGGGTTTGCGTGTGGTCGCCGTGGCGAGCAAATTCCTGCCTGCACGTAGTGAAGATTACGGTCGTGCTGATGAATCGGATCTGATTCTCGAAGGCTATATCGCATTCCTCGATCCACCGAAAGAAACCACTGCGCCTGCCTTGAAAGCTCTCAAAGCAAGCGGAATTGCCGTGAAGATCCTGACCGGTGACAGCGAACTGGTCGCTGCGAAAGTGTGCCGTGAAGTCGGGCTGGATGTCGGCGACGTGGTTATCGGCAGCGATATCGAGAATATGGAAGATGCGGAGCTTGCCGCGCTGGCATTACGTACCACGCTGTTTGCCCGCCTCACACCAATGCACAAAGAGCGCATCGTGCGTTTGCTGCGTGGCGAAGGCCATGTGGTGGGCTTTATGGGCGATGGCATTAACGATGCGCCAGCTCTGCGTGCGGCAGACATTGGTATCTCGGTGGATGGAGCGGTGGATATTGCCCGTGAAGCGGCAGATATCATCCTGCTGGAAAAAAGCCTGATGGTGCTGGAAGAGGGCGTGATTGAAGGGCGCAGAACCTTCGCTAACATGCTGAAGTACATCAAAATGACCGCCAGTTCTAACTTTGGTAACGTGTTTAGCGTGCTGGTGGCGAGCGCCTTCTTGCCGTTCCTGCCGATGTTGCCGCTGCACTTACTGATTCAGAACCTGCTGTACGATGTCTCCCAGGTGGCGATCCCGTTCGATAACGTTGATGACGAGCAAATCAAGAAACCGCAGCGCTGGAACCCGGCAGATTTAGGGCGCTTCATGGTGTTCTTCGGGCCGATCAGTTCCATCTTCGATATTGTGACATTCTGCGTCATGTGGTGGGTGTTTAAGGCCAACGTGCCGGAAGCGCAAACCCTGTTCCAGTCGGGTTGGTTCGTGGTGGGATTACTGTCGCAAACATTGATTGTGCATATGATTCGTACCCGTCGCATTCCATTCATTCAAAGCCGCGCCGCCTGGCCGTTGATGGTGATGACGCTGGTGGTGATGGTGGTCGGAATTGCCTTGCCGTTCTCGCCGCTGGCAAGTTATTTGCAACTTCAGGCGTTGCCGCTGAGCTACTTCCCATGGCTGATTGCTATCCTTGCGGGATACATGACGCTGACTCAGTGCGTAAAAGGCATCTATAGCCGCCGTTACGGCTGGCAGTAATCTACCCAACACGCCTGCAACTCGAATGCTAATGGGTACAGGAAATATCAGCGGGATGTGATCTGCATCTCGCCATAATCTTGATGAATATTTCTACACGTGTTACCAGATTGTTTTTGCTTTTTTCTGGCCCGTCATTGTGAAAGGAATATTCATGTTTAAATCAATACGTTTGAGCCTGTTGGCTGGGTGTATCGCGGCAACTTGCCAGGCCTGGGCAAGTCCTGCTGGCGATTTACCCTTAATGCCCTGGCCGCAACAGGTTGAGCGTCCAGCTGCCGAAGGCGAACTGATTCTCGACAACGCCATCTCCATCAACATTAACGGCGATAAACTGCCCGGAGCAATCGACCGCTGGCGGCAAAGAATTTCCCAACAAACGGGCTGGCAACTGCAACCGGCACAGGCCAACCCTGAAAAACCTACCATAGACATCCAAATCAAAAATGCCGTCGCACCACTGCCGAAACTGGGCAGTGATGAAAGTTACGCATTAAGCGTGACTGCGGAGGGGATAAAACTTACAGCCAATACGCGTTTTGGTGCCATGCGCGGCATGGAAACTGTGTTGCAGCTGATCCAGAACGGCCCTGAAAACACCGCCATTCCGTTTGTCGCCATCAAAGATCAGCCGCGTTTTCCATGGCGCGGATTGTTAGTCGACTCCGCTCGACACTTCATGCCGGTTAAAGATATTTTGCGCCAGTTAGACGGCATGGCGGCCGCAAAAATGAACGTTTTCCATTGGCATCTCACCGACGATCAAGGCTGGCGCTTTGCTTCTACCGCTTATCCAAAACTGCAGCAACTGGCGAGTGATGGGGATTTTTATACCCAGGCGCAGATGAAAGAAGTGGTGCGCTATGCGACCTCGCTCGGTATTCGGGTAGTGCCAGAAATGGACTTGCCAGGTCACGCTTCGGCGATTGCCGTCGCTTATCCGGAATTGATGAGTGCGCCAGGGCCATACCAAATGGAGCGCCATTGGGGCGTATTAAAACCGCTGCTTAACCCGACCAACGAAGCCGCTTACAAGTTTGTTGATACGCTGATTGGTGAGCTGACGGCCATTTTCCCGGACAGTTATTTGCACATCGGTGGCGATGAAGTGGATGACTCGCAATGGCAAGCGTCAGCACCAATTAAGGCGTTTATGCAACAGCATAATCTGGCTGACACCCACGCTTTGCAGACTTACTTCAACCAGCGGCTGGAGAAGATCCTCGAAAAACATCATCGCCAAATGATGGGGTGGGATGAGATCTATCACCCGGATCTGCCGAAAAATATTCTGATCCAATCCTGGCAAGGGCAGGACGCGTTAGGATCGGTGGCGGCGAACGGTTATAAGGGCATTCTCTCCACCGGCTTTTACGTCGATCAGCCGCAGTCCACCGCTTATCACTATCGCAATGAGATCCTGCCCCAAGGGCTGAATGGCATCGATAAAATCACTGAGGCTGACAGCGCGCAGAGCTGGTTCTTCAGTATGCCGCGTCTGAAAGGCAGCGCCGTAGAAGGCAGTTTTACCCTGGTCAACAGCAAAACGGCGTGGCGCGGATTCATCGACTTCAAAGGGAAATCCCGTCGTGCGGTGCGTGATATCGACTGGTTAAGCCCGACTCAAGTGACCTTTACCGTGGATACCTGGATGGGGGAAACCCGCCCGGTATTAACCCTCGATAAAGATAAATTGAGCGGCTATTTGCTGGTGGGCAACGTGCGTTATCCGGCGACGGGTCAGAAACTGGATAATGTGCCGGACGGGATCCAGCCGGTGGTGCCAACGCCGGAACAGATGTCCAATATTCTCGGTGGCGAAGCGGCGCTGTGGGCTGAAAACGTGATATCGCCATTGCTGGATATTAAACTGTGGCCGCGTACTTTTGCGGTGGCAGAGCGTTTATGGTCGACGGAAGACGTGAAAGACATCGATAACATGTACCAGCGTTTGCAGGCGATAGACGCCTGGTCGAGCGTTTCTGTAGGTTTGCAGCAGCATACCGCAGCGGCCCAACAGCTGACGCGTCTTGCAGGCACGCCGGACATCATGCCATTGCAAATTCTGGCGCAGGCCGTTGAACCGGCGCAGTACTACACGCGTCAGCATCTGAAGTTCCAGGCCGGTAATTATCATCACTTCGAACCGCTAAACCGTTTTGCCGATGCGTTAGCAGCGGAAAGCAGCCAGGTGCGGGCGCTGGATCTGTGGGTCGATAAACTGATCGCCGATCCGGAAGACGGTAACAGCGCGGATTCACTGCGTCGTACCTTTTCCCGCTGGCAAAGCAACACGCCAGATGTGCTGGAACTCATCGACGGTAATTATCAGCTCAAGGCATTAAAACCGGTGGCAGAAAATGTCGATAAGCTGGCGGGCATGGGGCTGCGGTTAACGGATTTGGTGGCGAAGCAGGGATCATTGAGTGCGGATGAATATCATGCCATTCAGAAACAGCTCGATGAGGCCGCGCAAACTCAGGATGAAGTGGTGATTGCCGCGGTTTATCCGTTGCAGAAATTATTGCGGGCGAGTGTGAAGTAATTATAGAAGGTGGAAATGGTGGATGACGCTTGCGCTTATCCACCCTACAAAATCTGCAAAATCTGCAAAATCTGCAAAATCTGCAAAATCTACAAAATCAAAATGTAGGTCGGATAAGCTTCGCGTCATCCGACATTTCTTTTAGCGAATATCCTTAGCGGCGGATAGCAATCGCTTCGATTTCAATTTTCACATCTTTTGGCAGACGAGCGACTTCTACGCAAGAACGCGCTGGGAAAGTCGCGTTGTGCTCAGTAAAGAAGGCTTCGTAAGTCGCATTCACGGTAGCGAAATCGTTCAGATCTTTAACGAAAACGGTCGTTTTAACGATATCGCCCACTTTCAGGCCAGCCGCTTCAACGATCGCCTGCACGTTTTCCAGAGACTGACGTGCTTGTGCCGCCACATCTTCTGGCACGGTGCCGGTTTTTGGGTTAACTGGGATCTGACCGGAAGTGATAATCATGCTGCCAAGATCGACACCCTGAACATATGGGCCGATAGCTGCTGGGGCGTTTTCGGTGCTGATGGTACGAGACATAGTTATTCCCTTCATAGAGTAGGTGGATGACGCTTACGGTTATCCACCCTACAACGACTTTTCACAGGTCGGATAAGCGTGAGCGTCATCCGACATTATTTTGACCTTCAAGCCGGTAGCTACAAAAAAAAGCTCCCGTCCATTATAGGGACGAGAGCTATGTCGGCAATGATTAATCAGCCAGCACAACGTAATGTGCGAACTCCTTCTCACAATATTTGCATTTGAGGCTGATGCTTTCACCGCTCTTTTTCACTGCGAATGAAGAATGAACCGGTTCGCTGCGGCTGATGCAGTTGGTATTTGGGCAGACCAGAACTTTATCAATGCGCGAAGGCAGGCTCGGTTTGCTTTTGCCAACCACTTCATATTCATCAATTCGGTTGACGGTAGCGTGGGGGGCATACAGCGCCAGCTGGTTAACTTGCTCGTCGGTCAGGAAAGTATTTTCGATTTTGATCAGGTCTTTACGGCCCTGTTCCCGCGACGGCAAGTTCAGGCCGATAGTGATGCGCTGGTCGGTTTCCGTTAACTGGAACAGGGTCAGCAGCTTAAAGCCCACCTGAGCAGGAATGTGATCGATAACGGTGCCGCGTTTAATCGCTTCAACTTGTAATTTGTTGTCGTGTGTCATCTTACTCTTCCTCTTACTCAAACCAGTTCAGGATTCAAAACTAACGCCAACAGTGCCTGGCGGGCGTAGATACCGTTGCCTGCTTGCTGGAAATACCAGGCGTGGGAGGTTTTGTCGACATCAGTAGTAATTTCATCAACGCGTGGCAGCGGGTGCAGGACTTTCATATTTTCGCGAGCATCCACGAGGTCTGCGGCACGCAGAACAAATTGCGCTTTCACGTTGGCGTATTCCGAAGGGTCTAAACGCTCTTTCTGTACGCGAGTCATATACAGAATGTCCAGGTCAGCGACGACATCGTCGATAGCTTCGTGGCAGCTCCACTCAATGCCTTTTTCATCCAGCATATCGAGAATGTACTTCGGCATCGCCAGCGCGTTTGGCGCGATAAAGAAGAAGCGGTTGCCTTCAAACTTCGCCAGCGCCTGCGCCAGAGAGTGCACGGTGCGGCCGTATTTCAGGTCACCGACCATCGCGATATTCAGGTTTTCCAGACGCCCCTGCGTTTCCTGGATGGTGAACAAATCCAACAGCGTTTGAGTCGGATGCTGGTTGGCACCGTCACCGGCATTCAGCACCGGGACATTGCCCGAGAATTCAGTTGCCAGGCGTGCCGCCCCTTCTTGCGGATGGCGCATGACGATGGCGTCAACGTAGGTGCTGATAACCGAAATGGTATCGGCCAGCGTTTCGCCTTTTTTGCCAAGGGAGGTATTGCTGCTGTCTGAGAAGCCGACAACAGACGCCCCCAGGCGGTGAACGGCGGTTTCAAAAGAAAGGCGGGTACGCGTTGATGCTTCAAAGAAACAGCTGGCAACGACGATGTGCTTTAACAGCTCAGGTTGCGGGTTGGCTTTCAGTTTTGCCGCGGTCGCGAGCACCAGTTCAAGCTCTTCACGACTGAGATCGTTTATGGAAATGATATGTTTTTGATATAGGGGGTTAGCCATGGTTATCTCCTGTTCTCGGGCGTCGGGCAAAAAAAAAGGCCCCTCAACGAGGGGCCTTTGGAATTGATTGAAGCAACGGAAAGAAAAACAGGTTCGCGCCGTCTTTCAGACGACGTGGTGTGGCAATTTTTTGAACACACTGGACCATGCTTCCTCCCGGCAAATTGTGGCGCATTATACGCGTGTAAGTGGACACTTCAAGCGAATAATTCACATATTTTCGCTGTAAGCAATCGGTTGCTGTGGATACTTACCTCCGAACGATGTCGCCAAAGATTTGCTACATCAGACCCCTGTTTTACGCAGTTCAAAACGCGGGGAGATAAGGCCATACAGCGTCCAGCCCAGGAAGGTCACGATGGCACCATACATCATCGCTTCTTCACCTGATGAATACAGGGCGTAGAAGCTATACATCGCACCAATAAATGCGAAGATGTTCGCCAGACGCGCTTTCTTAGCATCAACTTTTGCCACTTTCTGGATAATGACCAACGCCGCCATCGACAGAATGTAAGGGATAATATTGGTCACAACTGCCAGGTTAACCAGCACGTTGAACTGTTTGTTCAGCGATGGGCTGATGGTCATCAAAGACAGCCCGCTCTGGATAAGAACGATAACAATCATCCCTTTCACCGGCGCTTCGGCTTTGGTCAGTTTAGAGAACACTTTAGGGAAATAGCCTTCATCCGCAGAGGATTTGAATACCTGAGCGATGGTGAATTGCCAACCCAACAGGGAACCTACGCAGGACATAATCATCAATGCCATGATGATTTTACCCACGGTTGGAGTAAACATCTGAGCAAAGGCTAAGCCAAACGGCGCGGTTGAATTCGCCAGGTCCATATTCGGCACAATACCGGCAATCACGTTGGTAGAAATGATGTAGATAACTGCCGCGCCAAGCGTCCCACCTAATACAGCAATAGGAACGTTACGCTCTGGGTTTTCAACCACATCGGTGTTGGCGCAGGCAGATTCTAAACCTAAGAACGCCCACAGAGTCATGGCGATAGAAGAACCGATAGCTTCAAAAACAGGCAGATGATGCGGGTTCCATGACTGCACGTACAGTGTAGGGCTGAACCAGAACCAACCAATCACTGAAATGCCCAGCACCGGAATAATCACGCCCCAAACGGTCACGCCACTGATGCGACCGGTGATGCGTGCGCCGCCAAAGTTTGCTGCCGTCGCAAGCCAAAGTACGCCGATAGTGGCAAGACAAATGCCAATTGGCGATAACGTAGCATTCAATAATTCAGTGCCGTAACCCACCGCAGAAATCGCAATCGCGACGTTGGCAATCAGCAGTGAAACTCCGTAAGTGTAGTTCGCCATAAAGTTGCCAGATTTGCCAAAGGCGTACTCTGCATAACCGCCCATCCCACCTGACTTGCGACTGAACATGCCACATTTAGCGAATGCATAGGCCAGAGCCATGGAACCCAACGCGGTCACTAACCATGAAATGATTGAAAGTGTCCCCACTTCCGCTAATTTGGTCGGCAACATGATGATCCCTGATCCCATCATGTTTACCGCGGTCAAAATGGTGAGCTGAACGACACCCATTTTGTTGTTTTTTTTACTCATAATCTGTTCCTTTAATAATTTTGAGTAGCGAAGAACCGGAAGCGTCACGCTTCTTCGCTGTTTCTTTTTTTTATGGAAAAACCAGTTTTTGCCAGTAACCCTGACGTTTGCTGATCTCAGATTTATTGTTTAATAACATAGCCATAAGCGCGTTTTTTACGGTCATCATCCAGCTTGATGTACACACCCTGTAACTCAGGAGCAAAGCCCGGCAACAGATTGATCCCTTCTTCCAGTGCCAGGAAATAACGCTGCACCGAACCGCCCCAGATCTCGCCAGGAACAACACATAAAACACCTGGAGGATATGGCAGGGCACCTTCAGCAGCGATGCGGCCCTCAACCTGCGATAACGCCACTAATTCAACGTTTCCGCGTACAAACTCAATGTTTGCCTGTTGAGGATTCATCACCACTTTCGGGAAGTGATCTTTACGGAACATCTCTTTTTGCAGCTGCTTCACGTCATGACTGACGTACAGGTCATGCATTTCCTGGCACAACTGACGGATGGTGTAGCCGTGGTAGCGTTCTTCGTAAGATTTGTAGATGGATGGCAGCACTTCAGATAACGGCGCATCTTCTTCAATCAGGCGTTCAAAACGCGCAATCTGTGCAACAAGATGCTGCATCTTCGCCATGTCTTCGGCTGGCGTCATCAGGAACAGAATAGAGTTGAGGTCGCATTTCTCCGGTACGATACCGTTCTCACGCAGGAAGTTGGCGAGGATAGTCGCCGGCACGCCGAAACTATCGTATTCACCGGTCTGGACGTTGATACCTGGTGTGGTCAACATCAGTTTGCATGGGTCGACGAAGTACTGGTGTTCGGCGTAATTATCAAATGAGTGCCAGCGTTCGCCCGGGATGAAGTCAAAGAAACGCAGGTCGTTTGCCATGGTTTCCGTATCAAAATCTTCCCACTTACGGCCATCAATGGTTTCCGGTACGAACGGACGGATATGTTTGCAGAGTTTTAACAGCAGTTTACGGGTCTCAATCCCCACTTTTACGCAGTCCATCCACATGCGTTTACCGCTTTCGCCTTCATGCATTTTGGCGTTAACGTCAAGGGCGGCAAACAACGGGTAGAACGGGCTGGTGGAGGCATGCATCATAAACGCGTTGTTCATACGTTTATGATTAACATAGCGATCCTGTCCTTTGATGTGTTTGTCTTTTTTATGGATTTGCGAAGTCTGAGAGAAGCCCGCCTGCTGCTTGTGGACCGACTGTGTCACCAGGATCCCCGGATCGTTTTCATTCAGTTCAAGCAACAGCGGTGAACAGTCATTCATCATCGGAATGAATTGCTCGTAACCCACCCATGCAGAATCAAACAGGATGTAGTCGCACAGATGACCAATCTTATCGACGACCTGACGCGCGTTATAAATTGTGCCGTCGTAAGTCCCCAGTTGAATAACCGCCAGACGGAACGGACGCTTTTCAGCGCTACGATTTGGCGCCACTTCGCGCACTAAATCACGGAGATATTTTTCTTCGAAACAGTGAGCATCAATACCGCCGATAAAACCGAACGGGTTACGCGCAGTTTCCAGATAGACCGGTGTGGCACCCGCCTGAATCAATGCGCCGTGGTGGTTGGATTTATGGTTGTTACGGTCAAACAGCACCAGATCGCCCGGGGCTAACAACGCGTTTAACACCACTTTGTTAGATGAAGAGGTCCCGTTTAAAACGAAGTAGGTTTTATCTGCATTAAACACTTTCGCCGCATGCATCTGTGCCGTACACGGCGCGCCTTCGTGGATCAGCAAATCACCCATGGAAACGTCAGCATTACAAAGGTCAGAGCGGAATAAAGTTTCGCCAAAGTAATCAAAGAACTGGCGACCGGCTGGGTGGCGGCGGAAGAATTGTCCACCCTGATGTCCTGGGCAGTCGAAGGCGGCATTACCCTGCTGCACATACTCCACCAGGCTACCAAAGAACGGTGGCAGCACTTCTTTTTCATATTTAGCGGCTGCCGCTTCCAGTTGTTTGCCGTAGAAATCTACATTGCCATCGCACAGTTCAAACACCCCTGTGACACGAGGCAGCACTTCAGCGGGCAACTCTTCTTCGCAACAAACCGCCACAAAGATGGGAATACCAAAACCTGTTTGTTCAATGGTATTCAACATTCCCGTAGTCGCATCCTTGACGGAAATAACAGCAGCCGACACATCTGTAAAATTAGTATTGGTTATATCGACGATTTCACGCTCGGTGCTAAAGCATTCAGTCGTGAGGGTATTAACTGCTATTTTTAATTTTTCCATTTTTATTTTCTTCTCTGATATTCTGATTAAGTAAAATTTAGGTATGGCATAGCCGTCAGATATTCCACGCAGGGATTCCGATGCTTATTATTTTTTTAAAGGCAATAGCTACCCGCAATAATTCTTATTATTGAATTACTGATGTGAGTCGATAAATGCCAGGTGTTTAATTCACCAGATTGGCGGATATGCTAAATGGGATAGTCAGGCGCTGTACGTTAAACGACAGATAACAACATGCTATTCAGCAGGTTACTGGATTATTCGACGTTTGACGACCAGCAGGCACAAGTATCCGCAAAAGCAGATGCCGTGGGGGGATTTTACTTAGAGTTGAAGAGATGAAAATCAAAACAGCTACGGTGTATCAGCATCATAATATGCGTAACCCGTCGGATATGTGGCATGGACTTATTATTGTTTTCCATTTTCTATTTCCTTTTATGGTGGGAAATCGAGGCCATTGTAATCAGTGGAAGAGATAAAACCGTGATGTTGGTCACTAATGATTTTTATCTGGAAAATAAAACATTGTTTTTATTTAAGTCAAATGAATAAAGTATCATTTTGCCGGAGTTATATAAATGTGAAGTTATTTTATAAGCAAAGGTGAATAGCAATGAAATAGCCACATCGCTTCAAGAACGTTGACACACATGATAAGAATATTGCCCATAAATAAGGGGAGTTGATAATGAGATGGGGTGTAAATGTTAACCGTTTGTCTCATTGCTCAGTTTTCTCGCGGAATCATAATTATTCATTTTCTATATTTGTTTTCGCATTTTTATTCACTGTATGTATGTTAGCAATAAATGCTGTGTATTTTCGTATTTATGAATCATATCTCTGCTTTATGATCTCAGGATGGTTTTTATCTGTTGTTTTTACTGTCTGGTGCGGTGAGGGGTGAGCTGTGTGAAAAGTTAATAATGATAAATTCTGCATAAAAAAAGAACACAAGGTATTGCGCCGCAAGCATCCGATTAACTCACTCTCAATGCCACTGGATTTTTTTAGGATGTAGCGCAGGTTTTCATTAAAAACTCGTAGCGACAGAAGCTGAATGCTCGTATAAATACAATAATAAAACATCGTTTCAAAAAAGGTAATAATCATGATTATTGGCAACATCCACTCTTTGCAATCCTGGCTTCCTGAAGAACTGCGCCAGGCCATTGAGCACGTTAAACAACACGTCACCCCAGAAACGACACTTGGGAAGCATGATATTGATGGTAACCGTCTGTTTATGCTGGTTTCCGAAGATTCCACACAGCCAATCGAAGATCGCCCGGCAGAATTTCACCAGCGCTATCTGGATATCCAGATTGTGATGAGTGGTCAGGAAGGGATGACGTTCAGTTGTCTGCCTGCTGGCACGCCTGAGACTGACTGGTTAGCGGATAAAGACATCGCGTTCCTGCCTGAAGGCGTACAGGAAAAAACGGTCGTATTAAATGAAGGGGATTTCGTGGTGTTCTACCCAGGCGAAGTTCACAAGCCACTGTGCGCGGTGGGTAAACCTGCGACCGTGCGTAAAGTTGTCGTGAAGATGTTGGTGGAATAACGAATTCTCACCCTCACCCTGGCCCTCTCCCTGAGGGAGAGGGGATACTTGTTTTCACCCTCGCCCGTTTGGATAGAGGAGATACTTGTTTTCACCCTCGCCCGTTTGGATAGAGGGGATACTTGTTTTCACCCTCGCCCCTTTGGGGAGAGGGCGGGGTGAGGGGATGTCACTTGGCTAATGTCGCAACCATCACCGCTTTAATGGTGTGCATGCGGTTTTCAGCCTGATCAAAAACAATGCTGTTTGGCGATTCAAACACTTCGTCCGTTACTTCCATGCCGCCGTGCATTCCATATTGCTCCGCCATTTGTTTGCCAAGCGTCGTTTGGTCGTCGTGGAAAGCGGGCAGGCAATGCAGGAATTTCACCTCAGGATTGCCCGTCAGCGCCAGCATCGCGCTGTTAACCTGATAATCCCGTAACAGATTAATCCGCTCCGCCCACTTCTCTTTGGCTTCGCCCATCGACACCCACACATCGGTATAAATGAAATCGGCACCTTTGACGCCCGCAGCCACATCTTCTGTCAGAGTGATGTTTCCACCGTTGTGCGCCGCCAGGGCCTGGCATTCAGTGACCAGTTTTTCATCCGGCCAGCAGGCCTTCGGCGCCACCAGGCGCAAGTTCAGCCCAGTTAATGCGGCTGCTTCCAGCATCGAATTGCCCATGTTGTTACGCGCATCGCCTGCATAAACCAGCGTCATCTGCTGGAAGGTTTTGCCCGGCAAATGCTCTTGCATAGTCAGCAAATCCGCCAGTAATTGCGTCGGGTGGAACTCATTAGTCAGCCCGTTCCAGACGGGAACACCTGCATACTGCGCCAGCGTTTCAACGATTTCCTGGCCAAACCCGCGATACTGAATGCCATCGTACATCCGGCCTAAAACACGCGCGGTATCTTTAATTGATTCTTTATGCCCAATCTGGCTGCCGCTTGGGCCGAGATAAGTGACTCGCGCACCCTGGTCAAATGCGGCAACTTCGAAAGAGCACCTGGTACGAGTCGAGTCTTTTTCGAAGATGAGCGCAATATTTTTACCTGTAAGATGTTGAACTTCTGTGCCTTTTTTCTTGTCGTTTTTCAGTTTGGCTGACAGGGCGAGCAATTCGTTAAGTTGTGCAGGGGTAAAATCCAGTAATTTCAGGAAATGCTTTTGATAAAAATGACTCATATCTTCCTCTTATGGCACACGCCAGTGATTGAATATAAATTCAATTTATATGTATGAATATTCATTTGCAACCCCGAAAGTAAAATCTTTAGCGGGAAAGGTGGAGGCAAACTCAGCCGTGTGTGAAAATAGAAGTATCTGCCTACAAAATTGAGGAAAGGGCCATGGCAAATCCAGAACTGCTGGAAGAGCAGCGCGAAGAGACGCGTTTGATTATTGAAGAATTACTGGAAGACGGCAGCGATCCTGACGCGCTGTACACTATCGAGCATCACCTTTCCGCAGACGATTTCGAAACTCTTGAAAAAGCCGCTGTTGAAGCATTCAAGATGGGTTACGAAGTGACTGACCCAGAAGAGCTGGAAGTGGAAGAGGGTGACACTGTTATCTGCTGCGACGTACTCAGCGAATGTGCGCTGAAAGCCGAACTGCTGGATGAGCAGGTTGAACAACTGCTGAACCTCGCCGAGAAATTCGGTGTGGATTACGACGGTTGGGGCACTTACTTCGAAGACCCGAACGGCGAAGAGGGTGAAGAAGGCGATGACGAAGATATGTTAGATGAAGATGACGACGGCGTTCGCCACTAATCTCATCCGTGCAGCGGTGTGATGCCGCTGCACATCAAGGAATGACCACCATCCATTATGAACTACCCGCAACTCCTCTCACCGGTACTTAATTTCCTGCACTGCCCCACGCCTGATGCCTGGATTGAAAAAGCGCGACAGCCAGAGCACTTGCCCTTGCTGCTGACCGACCATCTGGTGTGCGAACTCAAAGCTGCGCAAACGGCCATGTTTTTTATTCGCAAATATGTTGCGGATAAAACCAGTGCGCAGGCGTTACTTGACTGGCTTAAACCCTACGAAGATTTCACTTTCCGCGAAGGCAAAGAACCCGATTTTATCGCACTGCATAAAACCCTGAGCAAAAGCGTAATGCCAAAAACGGAGACTGCCTGGGGCCAGCAACTCATCGATAGCATGCTTTTGTTGATTAAAGAGGAGCTGCACCATTTCTGGCAGGTGCGCGAGATTATGCTCGCCCGCAACATTCCCTATGTAAAAATCACCGCCAGCCGTTATGCAAAAGCGTTGCTTGGCGAAACGCGGACCCATGAACCAGTGATGCTGGTGGATAAACTGATTTGTGGCGCGTATATCGAGGCGCGATCGTGTGAGCGTTTTGCCGCACTCGCACCTCATCTGGACGATGAGCTGCAGAAATTCTATTTGTCGCTGCTGCGTTCTGAAGCTCGCCATTATCAGGATTATTTAGCCTTAGCCGAACAGATTGCCGGCAGGGACATTAGCGATCGAGTGCGTTTCTTTGGCGAAGTTGAAGCGGCTTCAATTAGCAGCCCGGATAGCGAATTTCGTTTTCACAGCGGCGTTCCAACGGCTTAAAGCGCAGCAGCCTGGCGAGGGAATGCTTAAGACTTGAACAGCAACACGCTTATCGCTAAGGTAAGCGCGTTTTTACCTTCCTGGAAAGTATCATGACAACCATCGCCCTTATTGACGACCACCTTATCGTCCGCTCCGGCTTTGCGCAGTTGTTGGGGTTGGAACCGGATTTTCAGATTGTGGTTGAGTTTGGCTCCGGACGCGAAGCGCTGGCCGGACTGCCGGGGCGCGGCGTGCAGGTGTGTATTTGCGACATCTCCATGCCGGATATTTCCGGGCTGGAACTACTCAGTCAACTCCCGAAAGGGATGGCGACCATTATGCTCTCGGTGCACGACAGCCCGGCGCTGGTAGAGCAGGCTTTAAACGCGGGCGCGCGCGGCTTTCTCTCCAAACGGTGTAGCCCGGATGAGCTGATTGCCGCTGTGCGTACGGTGGCGGCAGGCGGCTGCTACCTGACGCCCGACATCGCCATCAAACTGGCGGCCGGACGGCAGGATCCGTTAACCAAACGTGAGCGCCAGGTGGCAGAAAAACTCGCCCAGGGCATGGCGGTCAAAGAGATTGCCACCGAACTTGGGCTGTCGCCAAAGACGGTTCACGTCCATCGCGCCAATCTGATGGAAAAACTCGGCGTCAGTAACGACGTCGGGCTCGCTCACCGCCTGTTTGACGGATGGTAATGCAGCCCTTTTTCTCCCGGCTTATCTCAGTCGTCGCCAGCTTTTTTATCTTCGCGGCCAGCTGGTTTTGCCTGTGGAGCATCAGCCTGCACCTGGTGGAACGGCCCGAGCTGGCAGTGCTGCTGTTTCCCTTCGGCCTGCGTTTAGGTTTGATGCTGCAATGTCCGCGCGGTTACTGGCCGGTATTGCTCGGAGCCGAGTGGCTGATGCTTGGCTGGCTGGCGCAGGAAGTGGCGCTGGCGCATCTTCCGTTGTTAATGATCGGCGGCGTGCTGACCCTTTTGCCGGTGGCGCTGATCTCCCGCTATCGCCATCAACGTGACTGGCGCACCTTGCTGCGTCAGGGCGGGGCGCTGATTGCTGCCGCGTTGTTACAGTCGCTGCCGTGGATTGGACAAGGGCAGGAGACGCTAAACGCGTTGCTGCTCACCCTGACGGGCGGATTAACTCTGGCGCCCACCTGCCTTGTCATCTGGCACTATCTCACCAGCACCGTCTGGCAACCGCTGGGACCCGGACTCGTTTCCCAGCCGGTGAACTGGCGCGCCCGTCATCTTATCTGGTACTTGCTGCTGTTTGTGGTCAGCCTGTGGCTGCAACTAGGGCTGCCTGACGAACTGGCCCGCTTTACGCCGTTCTGCCTGGCGCTGCCGATTATCGCTCTCGCCTGGCATTACGGTTGGCAGGGCGCATTGATCGCGACGCTGATGAATGCCATTGCGCTGATCGCCAGCCAAACCTGGCACGATCATCCGGTGGATTTGCTGCTTTCGCTGCTGGCACAAAGCCTGACCGGGCTGCTGCTCGGCGCGGGGATCCAACGCCTGCGCGAGCTTAATCAGTCCCTGCAAACGGAACTTGCACGCAACCGCCGTCTTGCAGAACGACTGCTGGAAACCGAAGAGAGCGTGCGGCGCGAAGTGGCGCGGGAGCTGCATGACGACATCGGCCAGACGATTACCGCGATTCGTACCCAGGCGGGCATTGTGCAGCGGCTGGCTCCGGGCAATGAAGGCGTGAAGCTGGGTGGGGCGCACATCGAACAGCTATCTCTTGGAATTTATGATTCGGTACGCCGCCTGCTGGGAAGGCTGCGTCCACGCCAGCTGGATGATTTATCGCTGATACAGGCGATTCGCTCGCTGATGCGTGAAATGGAACTGGAAGGCCGTGGCATCGTGAGCCACCTCGACTGGCAAATCGACGAGCCGCCACTGAGCGAAAGCCAGCGCGTGACATTATTCCGCGTGTGCCAGGAAGGGCTGAACAACATCGTAAAGCATGCCAGCGCCAGCGCGGTAACCATTCAGGCCTGGCAGCAGGACGAGCGGCTGATGCTGGTGATTGAAGATGACGGCAGCGGTCTGCCAGCCGACTCCGGACAGCAGGGTTTTGGCCTGGCAGGCATGCACGAACGCGTCACGGCACTTGGCGGAACTCTTGCCATTTCATGTACTCACGGCACGCGCGTCAGCGTCAGTTTGCCATTGCGATATGCGTAAGGACTGGCGATGTTATCTTTCCTGAAAGTCCCCCCAGCGGCGACCCCCATCAGCGATAAAGCTGAAATTGACGCGCGCTACGGCTACTGGCGTCGGCACATTCTGACAACCATCTGGCTCGGTTATGCGCTGTTTTACTTCACCCGTAAAAGTTTCAACGCTGCCGCGCCGGAAATCCTCGCCAGCGGCGTGATGACGCGTACTGATATCGGCCTGCTGGCGACGCTGTTTTACATCACTTACGGGTTGTCGAAATTTTTCTCCGGTATCGTCAGTGACCGCTCTGACGCCCGCTATTTCATGGGGTTGGGGCTTATCGCGACCGGAGTTGTTAACATCCTTTTCGGTTTCTCCACCTCGCTTTGGGCATTTGGCCTGTTGTGGGCCCTGAACGCCTTTTTCCAGGGCTGGGGCTCGCCGGTGTGCGCGCGTTTGCTCACGGCCTGGTACTCCCGTACCGAACGCGGCGGCTGGTGGGCGGTATGGAACACCGCGCATAACGTCGGCGGGGCGCTGATCCCGATTGTGGTTGGCGCGGCGACCCTGCATTACGGTTGGCGTGCAGGGATGATGATCGCCGGTTCGCTGGCGATTCTTGCCGGGCTATTTCTCTGCTGGCGCTTGCGCGATCGCCCGCAAACAGTGGGCTTGCCAGCGGTAGGTGACTGGCGGCACGACGAACTGGAAATCGCCCAACAGCAGGAAGGCGCAGGACTGACGCGTCGGGAAATCCTCTACAAATACGTGCTGAAGAACCCCTATATCTGGCTACTGTCACTGTGCTATGTGTTGGTCTATGTGGTGCGGGCGGCCATCAACGACTGGGGCAATCTCTACATGTCAGAGACGCTGGGCGTGGATCTGGTCACCGCCAACTCGGCAGTCACGATGTTTGAGCTGGGAGGATTTATTGGTGCACTGGTCGCAGGCTGGGGCTCGGACAAACTGTTCAACGGCAACCGTGGGCCGATGAACCTGATATTTGCCGCCG
This sequence comes from Buttiauxella sp., assembly GCF_049686335.1. Lineage (NCBI taxonomy): Bacteria > Pseudomonadati > Pseudomonadota > Gammaproteobacteria > Enterobacterales > Enterobacteriaceae > Buttiauxella > Buttiauxella sp. Next base: position 26,782 of record NZ_JBAVHX010000015.1, read on the forward strand.
GGATTTTGCTCTCGGTCGGCTCGCTGTGGCTGATGCCGTTTGCCAGCTATGTGATGCAGACAGCCTGCTTCTTCACCACCGGCTTCTTTGTGTTTGGCCCGCAGATGCTGATCGGTATGGCGGCGGCAGAGTGCTCCCACAAAGAGGCTGCTGGGGCGGCGACCGGCTTTGTTGGTCTGTTTGCTTACCTCGGTGCCTCTCTGTCTGGCTGGCCGCTGGCACGGGTCATCGATATCTGGCACTGGAATGGTTTTTTCGCAGTGATCGCCATCGCGGCGGGGATCTCAGCTCTGCTGTTGCTCCCGTTCCTTAACGCTCAGTCCCCACAGACCCGCAGCGAAGCGTGATACATCTCACCTTTTTACCTCGAATAGCGCAAAACTAAGAAATTTTCCCGGTTTCTCCTGGAAGCCGTCTCAGGCCAAAGCCGCTGCTGATTTTTACAATACCTGCTATCACGCAGGTTTTTAAATCAGGAGTAATCCATGCTGGCCTTATTAAACCAGGTGCGCAAGCCGACCCTGGATCTGCCGCTCGATGTGCGGCGTAAGATGTGGTTCAAACCGTTCATGCAGTCGTATCTGGTGGTGTTCATCGGCTACCTGACCATGTACCTGATCCGTAAGAACTTCAACATCGCGCAGAACGACATGATCTCGACCTACGGGTTAAGCATGACGCAGCTGGGGATGATCGGCCTCGGCTTCTCCATCACCTACGGCGTGGGTAAAACCCTGGTTTCCTACTATGCGGATGGCAAAAACACCAAACAGTTCCTGCCGTTTATGCTGATCCTCTCGGCTATCTGTATGTTGGGCTTTAGCGCCAGCATGGGGACGGGGTCGGTCAGTCTGTTTATGATGATTGCTTTCTACGCTCTGAGCGGCTTCTTCCAGAGCGCGGGTGGCTCATGCAGCTACTCCACCATCACTAAATGGACGCCTCGTCGCAAGCGCGGAACTTACCTGGGCCTGTGGAATATCTCCCATAACCTCGGCGGAGCGGGTGCAGCAGGTGTGGCACTGTTTGGCGCGAACTTCCTGTTCGATGGCCACGTGATTGGCATGTTTATCTTCCCGTCGATTATCGCGCTGGTGGTGGGTTTTATTGGCCTGCGATATGGCAGCGATTCCCCTGAATCTTACGGCCTGGGCAAAGCGGAAGAGCTGTTTAGCGAAGAACTCAGCGAAGAAGATAAAGAGACTGAAGATGAGTCGATGACCAAATGGCAGATCTTCGTCGAGTACGTACTGAAGAATAAAGTCATCTGGCTGCTGTGTTTCTCCAACATCTTCCTCTACGTGGTGCGCATCGGTATTGACCAGTGGTCCACGGTTTATGCCTTCCAGGAGCTGAAGCTTTCCAAAGAAGTGGCAATTCAGGGCTTTACCCTGTTTGAAGTGGGCGCACTGGTCGGCACGCTGTTGTGGGGTTGGCTGTCGGATCTGGCGAATGGTCGTCGCGCGCTGGTAGCCTGTGTGGCACTGGCACTGATCATTGCGACGCTCGGCATTTATCAGCACGCCAGCAACCAGTATGTCTATCTGGCATCGTTGTTCGCGCTGGGCTTCCTGGTGTTTGGCCCGCAGTTGCTGATTGGTGTGGCGGCGGTTGGGTTCGTGCCTAAGAAAGCTATCGGTGCCGCCGACGGCATCAAAGGAACCTTCGCTTATCTTATCGGTGACAGCTTCGCTAAATTGGGGCTGGGGATGATTGCTGACGGTACGCCAATCTTTGGCCTGACCGGTTGGGCGGGGACTTTCGCAGCACTGGATGCGGCGGCAATTGGCTGTATCGTGCTGATGGCAATGGTCGCGGTAATGGAAGAACGCAAAATCCGCCGCGATAAACGCATTCAACGTTTAGCTACCCAGTAAGCGTTGAAAGGGTTGCTGGATCGACATGATCCAGCAACCTCGTTCCACAACGATTACAGAGACTTAATCATCCGCACTTCGCAGTCCACATGGCCGGTACAGCCAAGCGGTTCAGAAATATGTTCAAAGCCCAGACGCTCGTACAACGCAATCGCTTCTAACAGAAATGCGGTGGTTTCCAGATAGCAGCGTTTAAAACCCTCTTCCCGGGCAAAATCCATTGCCTGCAAAGCCAGACGTTTTGCCAGACCTTTGCCGCGCACAACGGGCAGGAAATACATCTTCTGCAATTCACAAATATCCGGCTCGCTACAGCTTAATGGCGCGACGCCACCGCCACCCACTACTTTGCCATCCAGTTCGACAATCCAGAAAGCATGCCCTGGCTTGCTATAAACCTGGAACAATTCATCCAGATTAGGATCGGCTACGGTATAGCCTTTGTCGGCAGTTAAACCGTATTCAGCAGAGACTTCGCGGATAACACGCGCGATAGCCGCATTGTCGTGGGCGGTTATCCGGCGCAGTGCGATTTCAACCGGAGCAGCAAGATTCATGGCGTAACTCATTAATGAAGGGGTAAAGACAGCTCATTTTAATACCACTGTGAAACATAACAAGCAAGTTTCTGGAGTGGACTGTGGATCCCATTCCGGAGTATTTAGAGTGTGTAATTTATGGTTGAATATCTTTGGCAAGTCTTTTTATATCAATAGTTAACAAAAATAAGTGGAATCATTCCATAAGGAAATATATGTCTGATCAACAGGGTTATATAGAGGCCGATAATTCACGAAGAATAATATTCCGTGGATCGGGTCATGAGTATTTTTTAGTATTGATTGTAAATTTATTGTTAATGGCAGTGACACTCGGCATTTTTACACCATGGGCAATTGTTCGTTCGAAGCGCTATTTATACGACAATACAGAATTGTCAGGCTCCAGCTTTTCTTATAATGTGACTGGCGGTTCAATATTTATTAGTTGGTTATGCGTCTGTATTTTTGTGTTCGCTACGCAAGCTGCAATACATTCCCATAGCGTCTTTTTGGCATTTTTTCTTATTGCTTTAATGGTCATGTTTCTTCCCTATTTGATGATGCTGAGCGTGCGTTATCAAATGCAATCTACCACGCTCAATGGCGTACGATTTAATTTTAAGTCGAGTGGGGTACAAGCATGGTGGGCTATTCTAGGTTGCCCGTTATTGATGCTCGGGGTTGTCTTTTTAATTTGTAATATCATGATCTCCGTTAGCATTGCGATAAATCCTTTTGATTTATCGAGGGTAATGACGACTTTTGCATTCTCCATTATCGTGGCTGTGATGGCCTGCAGTGTTGTACAGGGCGTCACGGTTGGATTATGGCTTAAGTTATTTTTTAATAACTTGAGTTTTGGGACGCAACAGTTTGCAGCGCAAGTGAGTATTAAAAAATGCGTTCTGATTTGTTTTTACACTATGCTAATTTTGATCCCGTTTTTAATCGTTATCATGGGGTTGATTTTACCTAACTTACTGGAGTTGATCTCTATTGGAATATCAGGAGATATCGAACAGCTAGTGGCTTCTGATACCATGAAAAGTCTGCAAACTAATATTATTTTATGTTATGTCATTTATCTGGTTGGTGTAATAGTTTGCATTAGTTTCTTGTCAGTAAAACTTCGTCATTACTATTTTAATACTGTTGTGTTGAGTGAAAAAATCGCCTTCCGCTCAACGCTGACCGTAGTCGGTTTTATTACACAATTAATCATCAATCTTTTGATCACTGTTTGTACGTTAGGCTTTGGTTACCCATGGGCGCGTATTCGTTATTGCCATTACCTGGCGAATAACACATGGGTTGATGGTGATTTAGATGAACTGATTTTGCAGGATCATAATGAAAAAATTGCCACAGATATCGTAAGCCGACTTTCACGCGGATTGGTGCCGAATTTAAGTTTGTAGCCATAAAAAAGGCCGGGAAATCTCCCGGCCTTTTCACTGTCAGAGAAACGAATTACAGCGCAGCAATCGTCGCTTTCTGCTCAGTCAGTTTCACTTTAGCTTCGCCACATGCAGTCAGACGTTCGCGTTCTTTTGCGACAACGGCTTCTGGCGCGCGCGCCACAAAACCTTCGTTAGACAGCTTGTTTTCGATAGAAGCAATTTCGACATCCAACTTGGCCATCTCTTTATCCAGACGCGCAAGTTCAGCGGCTTTGTCGACCAGGCCTGCCATTGGGATCAGCAGTTCTGCACCGTCGATAATTTTGGTCACGGAAACCGGACCTTTATCATCAGCAGGCAGCAGAGTGATGCTTTCCAGTCGCGCCAGGTTTTGCAGGAAGGTACGGTTCGCATTGACGCGACGTTCGGCTTCCGCGCTCACATTACGCAGCAGGATTGGCAGTGGTTTGCCCGGAGAGATGTTCATCTCGGCACGTACGTTACGTACAGCGGTGATCGCCAGCTTCAGCCACTCGGTATCAGAGAACGCCGCTTCGTCGTCCTGCGCGCTGTTATACGCCGGGAACGGCTGCAGCATAATGGTATCGTCGCTGATGCCTTTGAAGGTTTTCACGCGCTGCCAGATGGTCTCGGTGATGAACGGAATGATTGGATGCGCCAGGCGCAGCAAACCTTCCAGCACGTTGATCAGGGTATTACGCGTGCCGCGCAGTTCCGCTTCTGAGCCGCTATTCATTACTGGTTTGGTCAGCTCCAGATACCAGTCACAGAACTGGTTCCAGGTGAATTCATACAGAATGTTAGCAGCAATATCAAAGCGATAGCTGTCCAGCGCTTCACGGTATGCTTTCACGGTGCGGTTGAATTCCGCCAGGATCCAGCGATCCGCCAGTGACAGAACCATCTCGCCGCCGTTAAAGCCGCAATCCTGGTCTTCGGTATTCATCATCACGAAACGGCTGGCGTTCCACAGCTTGTTACAGAAGTTACGGTAACCTTCCAGGCGCTTCATGTCCCAGTTGATATCGCGGCCTGTAGAAGCCAGCGCTGCCAGCGTAAAGCGGAGTGCATCGGTGCCGTGCGGCTCGATACCGTTCGGGAATTGCTTCTCGGTACGCTTACGGATTTTCTCAGCCAGTTGCGGCTGCATCATGTTACCGGTGCGTTTTTCCAGCAGGTCTTCAAGGGAAATACCGTCAACCATATCCAGTGGATCGATAACGTTACCCTTGGACTTGGACATTTTCTGCCCTTCGTCATCACGGATAAGACCGGTCATGTAGACCGTTTTAAACGGAACCTGTGGCTTGCCGTCTTCATCTTTGATGAAGTGCATGGTCAGCATGATCATGCGTGCAATCCAGAAGAAGATAATGTCGAAGCCGCTGACCATCACGCTGGTCGGATGGAAGGTGCGCAGCGCTTCGGTGTTCTCAGGCCAGCCGAGCGTGGAGAACGTCCACAGGCCGGAAGAGAACCACGTGTCCAGTACGTCTTCGTCCTGGTTAAGCGCAACGTCGTCGCCAAGATTGTTTTCAGCACGAACTTCCGCTTCGTTACGGCCCACGTAGACGTTGCCTTCGGCATCGTACCAGGCCGGGATGCGGTGGCCCCACCACAGCTGACGAGAAATACACCAGTCCTGAATATCGCGCATCCAGGAGAAGTACATGTTTTCGTACTGTTTTGGCACGAACTGAATGTCGCCTTGCTCTACCGCTTCAACCGCGACTTTCGCCAGCGGTGCAGTGCGCACGTACCATTGGTCGGTCAGCATTGGCTCGATAACCACGCCGCCACGGTCGCCGTAAGGTACGGTTAGATCGTGTGGTTTGATCTCGTCAAGCAGACCCATTTCTTCGAATGCAGCAACAACGGCTTTACGCGCGGCGAAACGCTCAAGTTTCTGGAACTGAGCCGGAATTTCGTTGCTATACACATCGGCTTCTTCGCCGTTGGTATCGAACACTTCTGCCGTTTCGCGGATGTCACCGTCGAAGGTCAGAATGTTGATCATTGGCAGGGCGTGACGACGGCCAACTTCATAGTCGTTAAAGTCATGTGCAGGCGTGATTTTCACACAGCCGGTGCCTTTTTCCATGTCAGCGTGTTCGTCGCCAACAATAGGAATGCGGCGGTTAACCAGCGGCAGCACAAGGAATTTGCCAATCAGATCTTTGTAACGCGGATCTTCTGGGTTGACTGCCACACCGGTATCACCGAGCACGGTTTCTGGACGCGTGGTTGCGACAACCAGGTAATCTTTGCCATCGGCGGTTTTCGCGCCGTCAGCCAGCGGATAACGCAGATGCCACATGGAACCTTTGGACTCGCGATTTTCCACTTCCAGATCGGAAATAGCGGTACGCAGTTTCGGGTCCCAGTTTACCAGGCGCTTGCCGCGATAAATCAGGTCTTCTTTGTACAGGCGAACGAACACTTCTTTCACCGCGTTGGACAGACCTTCGTCCATGGTGAAGCGCTCGCGCTCCCAGTCTACGGAGTTGCCAAGACGACGCATCTGACGGGTGATGGTGCCACCAGACTCTGCCTTCCACTGCCAGATTTTCTCGATAAAGGCGTCACGACCGTAGTCGTGGCGTGTTTTACCTTCTTCGGCGGCAATTTTGCGCTCGACGACCATCTGGGTCGCGATGCCGGCGTGGTCAGTGCCCGCCTGCCACAGGGTGTTTTTACCCTGCATGCGCTGGTAACGAATCATGGTGTCCATGATCGTCTGCTGGAAGGCGTGACCCATATGCAAGCTGCCGGTAACGTTCGGCGGCGGGATCATGATGCAGAAGCTTTCCTGGCTGGTATCGCCATTTGGTTTAAAGTAGCCCTGCTGTTCCCAGTGCTCGTAAAGCGGCTGTTCGATATCTTGCGGGTTATATGTCTTTTCCATTGTCTGCTATGTCGTTCCCGGCGGGGTATGAGTCGCCGTAGTCAAGTGGAAACCAGCAACGCGATACGCCTTGTAGCGATCACGGGCCAGTTGTTTCTGGGATTCTTCGTAAGGTACGAAGTCTATCACTTCATGGAAAGCGGTGGCAAAATCTGCGAACTGCGGCAACAGGCTAATCAGTACATCGCGTGGTGAACTACCACGTCGCTGCGGCCAGGCCAATTCTACCGGCGCACCATAACGTGGGCCTTCACCGGCAAGATTATGCGGTACAAACGCATGTGCGTCGCGCTGCCAAAGTGCTTCATCCAGACGGATAGCTTGTTGTTCATCAACACAAGCAATCAGCAGGCGTTTTCCTGCGCGAAAGCTTTCTGCCGCCAGTTCACACACCAACGCTTCAACGGCACTCAGATCCCCGGAGGGCGTGTCATTGTCGAGCAGGTAGAACGTCGCGTTTTTCATTTGGCCAGCTTTTTATATTGAATGGTGTTTCTCCCTCATCCCGACCTTCTCCCCAGGGAGAAGGAGAAAGCCCGACAATCCCCTCTCCTGGGGGAGAGGGTTAGGGTGAGGGCGCTAAATCACTCTTCGCCGTTAAAGCCTGAACGGTTCAACAGGAATTGTGACAGTAACGCCACTGGACGACCGGTCGCGCCTTTGGCTTTACCTGAACGCCAGGCTGTCCCTGCGATATCCAGGTGAGCCCAGTTGTACTTACGGGTAAAGCGAGACAGGAAGCAGGCCGCAGTAATTGCGCCACCCGGACGACCACCGATGTTTGCCATATCAGCAAAATTGGAGTCCAGCTGATCCTGATATTCATCAGCAATCGGCAAGCGCCATGCACGGTCACCGGCTTGTTCGGACGCGCCGATCAATTCGTGTGCCAACGGATTGTGGTTCGACATCAAACCGGTGATGTGATGGCCCAGTGCAATCACACATGCGCCAGTCAGTGTTGCCACATCGATAACCACATCTGGCTCGAAGCGTTCAACATAGGTCAGCACGTCACACAATACCAGACGGCCTTCTGCATCGGTATTCAGCACTTCAACAGTTTGACCAGACATGGTTGTCAGCACATCACCCGGGCGATAAGCACGTCCACCAGGCATGTTCTCACAGCCTGCCAGCACGCCAATCACGTTAATCGGCAGGTTAAGTTCCGCCACCATACGCATCACGCCGTACACAGAAGCCGCGCCGCACATGTCGTATTTCATCTCATCCATACCTTCGGCAGGTTTGATAGAAATACCGCCGGAGTCGAATGTCAGGCCTTTACCGACCAGCACGATTGGGCGCACATCCGGTGAGTTATTGCCTTTGTATTCGATTACCGACATCAGCGATTCATTCTGGGAACCATCACCCACCGCGAGGTAAGAGTGCATGCCCAGCTCTTTCATCTGTTGCTCGCCGATAACACGAGTCACAACGTTTTTGCTGAAAGAGTCCGCCAGCTGACGCGCCTGGGAAGCCAGATACGCTGCGTTACAGATGTTGGGTGGCATATTGCCAAGATCTTTGGCCGCTTTAATACCGGCAGCAATCGCCAGACCGTGCTGGATGGCGCGCTCGCCACTCGTCAGTTCGCGACGAGTTGGCACGTTAAAGACCATTTTACGCAGCGGGCGACGTGGCTCGCTTTTGTTGGTCTTCAACTGATCGAAGCTATACAAAGACTCTTTTGCCGTTTCCACTGCCTGGCGTACTTTCCAGTAAGTGTTACGGCCTTTGACGTGCAATTCGGTCAGGAAGCAAACGGCCTCCATCGAGCCAGTATCATTTAGCGTGTTGATCGTTTTCTGGATAACTTGCTTATACTGACGCTCATCCAGTTCGCGTTCTTTGCCACAACCAATCAGCAGAATGCGCTCAGAAAGCACGTTCGGAACATGGTGAAGCAATAACGTTTGGCCGGGTTTTCCCTCGAGCTCACCACGGCGCAATAAGGCGCTGATGTAGCCATCGCTGATTTTATCGAGTTGTTCGGCGACCGGGGACAGGCGACGCGGTTCAAAGACTCCCACAACGATGCAGGCACTACGCTGTTTCTCGGGGCTACCGCTTTTTACACTGAACTCCATGCACTACGCTCCTGAATCTTAAAGACAACGACGGTGGCTACAGCTAGAATTGCAAGCTTACGTAACTCATGTCCGCGGTTGCGATGACTTCGTGTTAATCTTACGAGTATGTTTTTACTGTTTTGGCGACGTCAATTAAATCACCCTGTGCCAGAAACAGGCTGAGCTTCTTAAGCTTAGCGATGTTTTCGACGACTCAAGAGAATAAATGACGTATAAGCGATGAAACAAGCGATTTTCCTGCAAAAAGACTCGTTTTCACAGGCGTATTTAATGTGATTATCATAAGATATCTGGTTCGGGAGACGTTCAAAAGCCAACTTGCGATCCTCTTCATCCTGCTGCTGATCTTCTTTTGTCAGAAGCTTGTCAGGATCCTTGGTGCGGCGGTTGACGGCGACATTCCGACAAATCTCGTTTTCTCCCTCTTAGGGCTGGGCGTGCCTGAGATGGCGCAACTTATCCTGCCTCTTAGCCTGTTCCTTGGGCTACTCATGACGTTTGGTCGTCTGTATACCGAAAGTGAAATCACGGTAATGCATGCTTGCGGCTTGAGTAAAGCGGTGCTGATCAAAGCTGCAATGATCCTCGCACTCTTTACCGGCGCAGTGGCTACCATCAACGTGATGTGGCTCGGCCCATGGTCTTCACGTCATCAGGATGAAGTGTTGGCGGAAGCTAAAGCAAACCCTGGCATGGCGGCTCTGGCTCAAGGGCAATTCCAGCAAGCGACCGATGGCAACTCAGTGCTGTTTATCGAGAGTGTCAGCGGTTCAAGCTTTAAAGATGTGTTCCTTGCGCAATTGCGCCCGAAAGGTAATGCACGTCCTTCTGTGGTGGTGGCTGATTCCGGTCATTTATCACAACGGCCAGATGGCTCCCAGGTTGTAACACTTAATACCGGTACGCGTTTTGAAGGCACTGCGCTGTTGCGTGACTTCCGTATTACTGACTTCCAGGATTATCAGGCAATTGTTGGGCACCAGGCGGTAGCGCTTGATCCCGATGACTCCAGTCAGATGTACATGCGCACCTTGTGGGCAAGCGATGCGCCTAACGCTCGCGCAGAATTACACTGGCGTCTGACGCTGGTGGTGACCGTATTTATCATGGCATTGATGGTCGTTCCGTTGAGCGTGGTAAACCCGCGCCAGGGCCGTGTGCTGTCTATGCTCCCTGCCATGTTGCTGTATTTGGTGTTCTTCCTGCTTCAGACGTCCCTGAAATCGAATGCGGCGAAGGGGAAAATCGACCCGATGATTTGGATGTGGTTGGTTAACCTGGTCTATTTTGCCATCGCAGTTGTGCTCAATGTGTGGGATACGGTGCCGATGCGTCAGCTACGTGCACGCTTTAGCAAAACACGAGGAGCGGCATAAATGTTTGGTGTTCTCGACCGTTATATCGGTAAAACCATCTTCACCACCATCATGATGACGCTGTTCATGCTGGTGTCGCTGTCGGGCATTATTAAGTTTGTCGACCAGTTGAAAAAGGCCGGTCAGGGCAGCTATTCGGCGTTAGGGGCGGGGGTGTATACCGTTCTGAGTATCCCAAAAGACATCCAGATTTTCTTCCCAATGGCCGCACTCCTCGGTGCATTGTTGGGGCTGGGTATGTTGGCTCAGCGTAGTGAGCTGGTGGTTATGCAAGCCTCCGGTTTTACTCGTCTGCAAATTGCATTGTCAGTAATGAAAACCGCGATTCCGCTGGTGTTGCTGACAATGGCGATTGGCGAATGGGTGGCTCCGCAAGGCGAACAAATGGCACGTAACTACCGTGCGCAGCAGATGTACGGTGGTTCGTTATTAACGACTCAACAAGGCTTGTGGGCGAAAGATGGCCATAACTTTGTCTATATCGAACGTGTGAAAGGTAACAACGATCTCGCAGGCGTTAGCATCTATAGCTTTACTCAAGAGCGCCGCCTCGAATCAGTGCGTTATGCTGCTTCAGCGCAATATGATGCAGAGCATAAAGTCTGGCGCTTGTCTCAGGTCGATGAGTCTAATCTCAGTGACGAGAAACAAATTACCGGCTCACAGACAGTCAGTGGCGAGTGGAAAACTAACCTCACTCCAGACAAACTGGGCGTGGTAGCACTCGACCCGGATGCGCTGTCGATTAGCGGCCTGCATAACTACGTGAAATACCTTAAGGCCAGCGGACAAGATGCCGGGCGTTACCAGCTCAATATGTGGAGCAAAATCTTTGCGCCGCTGTCTGTCGCGGTCATGATGTTAATGGCGCTGTCGTTCATCTTCGGCCCGCTGCGTAGTGTGCCGATGGGGGTGAGGGTCGTCACCGGTATCAGCTTTGGTTTTGTGTTCTACGTGCTCGACCAAATCTTTGGCCCGCTGAGTCTGGTGTACAGCATCCCACCGATTTTGGGCGCATTGTTGCCAAGTGCCACATTCTTCCTCATAAGCCTGTGGCTAATGATGAAGCGCTCCGGTTAAGGGATTGGGGACGTAGGGTGGATTAGCGCAAGCGACATCCACCAGGCCATAAATTGTTGTCGGGTGTCGCTTACGCTAACCCGACCTACAAAAACAGTACCGCAGAGTCGTTAACGTTTTCGCCCACCCATGATACTGCCTAATACGCCGCGTATAATTTGATTGGTCACCTGACGTGCAGCACTTTTCGCCATGGTTTGCACCACACCATCTTTCTTACCGCCGCGTGGCCCGGTAGTTCCAAAAAGAATATCTTTCAGCCCACCCAGAATTCCGCCATCTACCGCAACCGATTCACCTTTCGCAGGCGGCGCATTTTGCTCCTCACCCGCAGCTTGCACGCCCTTCTGTAAGCGCTCATAGGCTGATTCCCTGTCAGCCGTCTCATCGTATTTACCATACAGTGCAGAGTGATTGAGTAATCCGTTACGTTCGTCGTCGGTGACGGGCCCCATGCGAGAACAAGGCGCGATAACCATGGCGCGCTCGACGACCGTTGGGCTGCCTTTTTCGTCCAGTAACGAGATAAGTGCTTCGCCGGTACCCAGCTCCTGAATCGCTTTTTCGGTGTCGAATTTAGGGTTAGCCCGCATGGTTTGTGCGGCGGTTTTCACCGCTTTCTGGTCTTTCGGCGTAAAGGCACGCAACGCATGCTGGATTCGATTACCCAACTGTCCGAGCACGGTGTCTGGAATGTCTGACGGGTTTTGGGAAACGAAATACACCCCCACACCTTTTGAGCGAATCAGGCGAATAACCTGCTCGATTTTATCCAGCAGTACTTGCGGCGCATCGTTAAACAGCAGATGCGCTTCATCAAAAAAGAAGACTAATTTAGGCTTTTCCAGGTCGCCGGCTTCGGGTAGCTGTTCATAGATTTCTGACAGCATCCACAGCAAACTGGCGGCATAAAGCTTCGGCATCTGGTAAAGCTTTTCGGCAGACAGGATATTGATAACGCCCTTACCGTTGGCATCGGTGCGCATCCAGTCTTTGATATCCAGCATCGGCTCGCCAAAGAAATACTCAGCGCCTTGTTGCTCAAGTTGTAGCAGGCCGCGTTGAATCGCGCCCACCGACGCACTGCTGATGTTGCCGTACTGGTTCTGAAAAGATTTCGCGTTATCGCCGATGTACTGCGTCACGGCGCGTAAGTCTTTGAAATCGAGCAGTAACAGGCCCTGGTCGTCCGCAATACGGAAGATGATTTGCAGCACACCTGCCTGCACCTCATTAAGGTTAAGCAGCCGCGAAAGGAGTAGCGGCCCAAGGTCAGAAACGGTCGCGCGTACTGGATGGCCTTTTTCACCAAAAATGTCCCACAGCACCACAGGATTGTTATGCGCAGACCAGTCGGTCACGCCAATTTTCGCCAGCCGTGCGAGCAGCTTTTCAGATGCAGCACCTTCTTGCGCGATGCCCGTGAGATCGCCTTTAACATCCGCCATAAACACCGGGACACCAATCTGCGAAAACGACTCGGCCAGTTTTTGCAGCGTCACCGTTTTGCCCGTGCCGGTCGCACCGGTTATCAGCCCATGGCGGTTGGCCATACCGGGCAGTAGATACAGTTCTTGTTCAGTGGTTCTGGCAACCAGCAGCGGTGCAGTCATGATGTTTTCCCTATGACGATATTTCCATAAGCATAGCAAGCGCATACGGAACGTCATCTGTAAAACTACCGGTTTGCGGCATCTCTCGCAGCAAAGGCTATGCTTTGCATATGTATTACTTTTAATTGGGAAACTATGTCCAGATTCTTCTTTAATGACCGCAATCAAATGGTCAACGATGCCATCGAAGGCGTCATCATCAGTTCTCGTTTTCGCAATTTGACCCGTTTAGATACCGATCCCGCCATTCGTGTGGTGGTGCGCAAGGACTGGAACAAAAGCAAAGTCGCGATTATTTCTGGCGGTGGAGCGGGGCATGAACCGGCTCACGCAGGCTTTGTTGGCAAAGGGATGTTAACCGCTGCGGTTTGCGGAGACCTGTTTGCTTCGCCAAGTGTGGATGCGGTTTTAAATGCGATTGTGGCGGTGACGGGCGATCGCGGCTGCCTGCTTATCGTCAAAAACTACACTGGCGATCGTCTGAATTTCGGGCTTGCCGCTGAGAAAGCTAAAAAACACGGCCTGAAAGTGGAGATGGTTATTGTTGGCGACGACATTTCTCTGCCTGACAACAAACAGCCACGTGGGATTGCCGGAACGGTACTGGTGCACAAAATTGCGGGCTTTGCCGCAGAGCAAGGCAAGTCTTTGAGTGATGTTCGAGACATCGCGCAAAGTGCCTGCGACAGCATTGCCAGCATGGGCGTCGCCATGCAAACCTGCAATCTGCCGGATCAAAATGAGCAGGAAGGGCGCATCAAAGGCGGGCATGTCGAGTTAGGGCTGGGGATCCACGGCGAACCCGGTGCCAGCACGCTGGATAGCCAAAACAGCCAGAAGATGATTGCTAAGCTTGTGAAACATTTGCGTAAAAAGACCGGCAGTGAGGCAAGGCTCGCGGTGCTGATAAACAATCTTGGTGGTGTGTCATCTCTGGAAATGGCCATCCTCACCAAAGAGCTGGTGCATTCAGAATTAAAGGATCAAATCGACTATTTGATTGGCCCGGCACCGCTGGTCACCGCACTCGATATGAAAGGATTTTCACTTTCTACGATTGTGCTTAATGAGACCTTTATCAAAGCGTTACAGGCCGATGTGGAAACCGCGGGCTGGTGTCCGGCGGTGAAACTCCACGCGATGCCGAGGCAAAAACATAGTGTGATCCGCACAGAATCATCGGCGAAACCGTCGGAAAACGCGGACGTTAAAGCCTTGGTTGAAAGCATCACGGGCACGCTAATCGAACAAGAAAAAGCGTTGAATGAGCTGGATGCGAAAGTGGGGGATGGCGATACCGGCTCCACGTTTGCCCAGGGCGCCAGAGATATCGCGCAACTCAATGAGGGCGGCAAACTGCCACTCAATGATAGCGCCGCGTTACTGGAGTTGATTGGCGAGCGGCTGGCGACGGTAATGGGCGGCTCAAGCGGCGTGCTGATGTCTATTTTCTTCACCGCCAGTGGGCAAAAAGTCGCTAAAAAGCAGCCGCTTGCTGATGCGCTGTTATTTGGCCTCGCGCAAATGAAACGCTACGGTGGCGCTGACCTTGGCGATCGTACGTTAATTGACGCGCTGCAACCTGCGCTAGAAGCGCTAAGAGATAGCGATCTGAAAGCAGCCGTGAAGGCCGCACAACAGGGGGCAGATGCTACTGCGCAGATGCAAAAAGCTAATGCGGGGCGCTCATCGTATGTGAATAGCGAAAATTTGAATGGAGTGAAAGATCCTGGCGCGGTGGCGATTGCGGCGGTGTTTGCAGCCATGGGTAAACAATAGGATTTGTAGCGAGAATGCGGGGGGTTGTAAGGTGGATTACTGCTGCGTCATCCCCCCTTTCATCCTCGGAACTATGCCTGCCCGCTTAATGCCATCTGCGTTAACCACAGACGGGTATCAAACTCCAGCTGGTGATATTGCGGTTCCATATGGCAACACAACGAGTAAAACGCTTTGTTGTGATCTTTTTCTTTCAGGTGCGCGAGCTCGTGCACCACGATCATGCGTAAAAAGGCCTCAGGCCCATTTTTAAACACCGTTGCCACGCGAATCTCGGCCTTGGCTTTTAGCTTATTTCCCTGAACGCGTGACACCGCCGTGTGCAAACCCAACGCATTATTCAGCACATGAATTTTGTTGTCATACGCCACTTTATTAATTGGTGGCGCATTGCGCAGATACTGATTCTTCAAATCTTGCGTCCAGGCATACAGCGCTTTGTCGGTAGTGATGTTATGCGTATCCGGGTAGCGTTTTTGCAGCACTTCGCCCAGACGTTGTTCCGCAATCAGGGTACGAACCTGTGAGAGCAAATGTTCTGGGTATCCCTGCAGATAAGTTAAATTGCTCATGAGTTCTCTCTTGCTTGACGTCTTTCAAAGGGCAGTTTGGAAAAAAAAGGGTATACTCACGCCCCCATTCGGGGATTACGCCGAAATTTTACCATCCAGGAGGGCCGATGAGCCAATTAGACAACGGTTTCCGTTCACTGACACTAAAACGTTTTCCGGAAACGGATGATGTTAACCCACTACAGGCGTGGGAAGCTGCGGATGACTACTTACTGCAGCAACTGGACGAAATCGAAATCAGTGGCCCGGTCCTGATTTTTAACGATAATTTCGGGGCGCTTTCTTGCGTGCTGGCTGAACACAAGCCGTATAGCATCAGCGACTCGTATCTTAGCGAACTGGCTATCCGTGAGAATTTACGTGAGAACGGTATCGTTGAATCCAGCGTTACGTTCCTTGATAGCACCGCCACATATCCGGAAGCACCGGCAGTCGTTCTGATTAAGATCCCTAAAACGCTGGCACTGCTGGAACAACAGCTACGCGCACTGCGTCATGTTGCGACACCAGAAACACGCATTATTGCGGGTGCGAAAACGCGTGATATTCACAACTCTACTATCGAGTTGTTTGAAAAGATCCTCGGACCCACCACCACCACACTGGCGTGGAAAAAGGCTCGTCTGATCAACTGTACTTTCAATGCTCCGGCACTGAAAGAATCCGCAGACACGCTGAGCTGGAAACTGGATGGCACGCCATGGACGATTCACAACCACGCGAACGTCTTCTCTCGTACCGGTCTGGATATCGGTGCGCGTTTCTTTATCGAGAATTTGCCGGACAATCTGGAAGGCGAGATTGTCGATTTAGGCTGTGGTAACGGTGTGATTGGCCTGCATTTGCTGGAGCAAAATCCAGAAGCGAAAGTGGTGTTTGTTGATGAATCACCGATGGCCGTTGCGTCCAGCCGCCTGAACGTTGAAACCAACATGCCAGAAAATCTGGATCGTTGTGAGTTTATGATAAACAACGCGCTGTCAGGTGTTGAGCCGTATCGCTTTAACACTATCCTGTGCAACCCACCGTTCCATCAGCAGCATGCGCTGACCGACCAGGTTGCGTGGGAGATGTTCCACCATGCGCGTCGTTGCCTGCAAAATGGCGGCGAGCTTTATATCGTTGCTAACCGCCATCTGGACTACTATCACAAGCTGAAGAAGATCTTCGGTAACTGCGATACTGTTGCGACCAACAAAAAGTTTGTAGTGTTGAAAGCCGTGAAGTTAGGTCGTCACCGTTAAGATTTGTCGCCCTCGATGAAAATGGTGGATGACGCTAACGCTTATCCACCCTACAAAACCGCAGTACCTAGCTAGTAGGTCGGATAAGCGCAGCGTCATCCGACGTTTAGCGCTAAATCTCCAATGCTAAACGGGTGCCCTGCTCAATTGCACGTCGGGCATCCAGTTCCATCGCCACATCCGCCCCACCAATTAAATGCAAAGTTTTCCCCAATTCGCGCAGCGGTTCTGCCAGTTCACGGCGTGAATCTTGCCCGGCGCAAATAATCACGTTATCCACTTGCAGAGTTTGCGGCTCACCGCCAACAGTGATGTGCAGACCGTCGTCGTCAATGCGTTCGTAAGTCACGCCTGCGAGCATTTTGACCCCGCGCGCCAGAAGAGTGGTGCGATGGATCCATCCGGTGGTTTTCCCGAGGCCTTCGCCCGGTTTACTGGTTTTGCGCTGCAGCATCACAATCTGGCGCGGACTTTTATGCAATTGAGCGCCTTCAGGACGCAGGCCACCTGCGTGTTGCAGGCTGGTGTCGATACCCCATTCCACACAAAACTCGGCGATATTCTGGCTGGTGGATTCCCCTTCCTGGCTTAAATACATCGCGGTGTCAAAGCCAATGCCGCCAGCACCGATAATCGCCACGCGGTCACCAACCGCTGCTTTTTCACGTAACACATCGATATAACTTAAGACCTTAGAATGTTTGATGCCCTCGATAGCCGGCATGCGTGGCTCGATACCGCAGGCGAGAATAATCTCGTCGAACGCTTCAAGCATGGGTGCGGTGACGTATTGATTCAGGCGAACGTCCACGCCGTTCAGATCCAGCATGCGACGGTAATAGCGCAGCGTTTCGTAAAACTCCTCTTTCCCCGGGATCTGCTTGGCGATATTAAATTGCCCGCCGATTTCTGAGGCTGCATCAAACAATGTCACTTTGTGCCCACGCCCAGCGGCATTTACGGCAAAGGCCAGGCCAGCCGGCCCTGCTCCGATGACCGCCAGATTTTTATGCACACGCGCTGGGACAATCGGCATTTTGGTTTCGTGACAGGCGCGGGGATTGACCAGGCATGAGGTCACTTTGCCGAGGAAAATCTGATCGAGGCACGCCTGATTGCAGCCGATGCAGGTGTTGATTTCATCTTCGCGCCCTTGCTGGGCTTTAGATACAAACTCCGCGTCGGCGAGGAAAGGCCGCGCCATCGACACCATATCGGCGTCGCCATCCGCAACGATCTTGTCAGCGGTTTGCGGATCGTTAATTCGGTTGGTGGTGACCAGCGGAATAGAAACCGATCCTTTGAGTTTGCGTGTCACCCAGCTAAATGCACCGCGTGGAACCGGCGTGGCGATGGTCGGAATTCGCGCCTCATGCCAGCCGATACCGGTGTTAATCAGCGTGGCACCGGCTTTTTCGATAGCTTTAGCAAGCTCAATGGCTTCATCCAGTGTGCCACCGCCGTCGACTAAATCCAGCATCGACAGGCGATAGATAATAATAAAATTCGCACCGACTTTTTCGCGTACCGCCCGCACGACTTCTATGGCAAAACGCATGCGTCGTGGGTAATCGCCACCCCATTCGTCATCACGCTGGTTGGTTCTTGCGGCTAAAAACTGATTAATCAAATAGCCTTCGGAACCCATGATTTCGACACCGTCGTAACCGGCAAGCTGTGCAAGACTTGCGCAGTGGGCGAAATCTTCAATCAAGGTGAGGATCTCTTCATGACTCAAGGCGTGAGGCTTAAAACGGTTGATCGGGGCCTGGATGGCGGAAGGGGCGACGGGGTTTGGCTGGTAGCTATAACGCCCGGTATGCAGGATTTGCAGGGCGATTTTCCCGCCTTCGTTGTGCACCGCGTCGGTGACAATTTGATGATGAGCAAGCTGGCTGACATCATTGAGTACCGCGCCGCTTTCCACTCCAACGCCAGAAGGTGAAGGCGCCACACCGCCAGTGACAATCAGCGCGACACCGTGGCGTGCGCGCTCGGCATAAAATGCCGCTAAACGATCCGCACCCTTCGGGTGTTCTTCAAGTCCGGTATGCATCGAACCCATCAGCACTCGGTTTTTAAGCTGGGTGAAACCCAAGTCTAACGGGGCAAACAGCGACGGATAGCTCATATTTTCTTCCTGCAGGGTCATTATTATTATGTGGTCGGATGAGTTAGTAATTTAGCGGTCTGCGGCGCTTATGGGAAAAAAGGGATCAAATGATTGTGACGGGATTCAAAGTTCTTCGGTTTTCTTGCTCATACATCCAGCGTTAGCGGTTGTCAGCATAAATGATGAATTTACGTTTTTTAATTGATAAATTTCACCAAAAATAGCTGGCAATATTATATGTTGGAACCGATATATATTTTATATAAATGCATTGCTGCATATTTGATATTTTAAAAACTTTGAATGTGATGTGGTCAATATATTTGCCATTTATCTGTGTGACGTGAAATTAAAATTGTTATGTTCTTGTCGAACATTTCTTAGAAAGGTAATTCCCATCGGCGGTGTGTTTATTTAACACATTCATTGGGGCTATTTGATAATGAATATTATAAGGACATAGTATGTGTGTAAAAATAAAAACACTGGCACTTTTTGTGGGCGCGATGTTATCAACAGGAGCCATCGCCTCAACACAGCAAAGTGCACTTGAACAACGTCTGAATCAATTAGAAGAACGCTTACAAGCCGCAGAGCAACGAGCTTCGAGTGCCGAAGCAGAAATCCAACAGCTTAAATCTAAACCCGTCGCGCCACAGACCACTGCACCGGTTGCGGTGGTGAGTGAGCAATCCGTTAATAGCCCAGAGGATAATCCGGCACCAAAATTATCCTTAACCGGTTATGGCGACCTGAAAATATATGGCGATGTTGAATTTAATATGGATGCTGCCAGCCGGAGTAATGGACTGACATCTATGCGCAGCAGTGCCAATAACAATTGGGCTGATGGCACTAACGAACGTTGGGATATTAACGGTCGCATTCTGCTTGGTTTTGATGGCTATCGCCGGATGCAAGACGGAAAATTTGCTGGCTTCTCTGTTCAGCCATTAGCGGATTTAACCGGCAGCATGAATCTTGATGATGCGGCATTCTTCTTTGGTCAGGAAAATGACTGGAAGATTAAAGTTGGCCGCTTTGAAGCCTACGATATGTTCCCATTGAATCAGGATACTTTTGTTGAGTATTCGGGTAACACCGCCAACGATCTGTACGGCGATGGTTATGGCTACATCTACATGATGAAGGAAGGTCGAGGTCGTAGTGATTCCGGCGGTAGCTTCTTGATGAGCAAAAACATCGACAACTGGTATTTCGAATTAAATACTCTGCTTGAAGATGGCACGTCGTTGTATCAGGACATGGCCTATCATGGCAGTGAACTAGTTAAAGACAAAAACGTGGCTTATATTCGCCCGGTGGTTGCCTGGTCTGATGGGGCTTTCTCAGCCGCCGCAGCAATGGAAACGCAAGTAGTGGATAACGCCTATGGCTATACGGATGCAAACGGCCAAATGGTTGATCAATCCAGCCGCACCGGTTATGGCTTGACGATGACGTGGAACGGGCAGAAAAACGACCCTGACAACGGTGTTGTGGCAAACCTGAGTACCGCCTACATGGACGCGGCCGACGAAACCGATTTCACCGCAGGCGTAAACGCCTTATGGAAACGCTTTGAGTTAGGTTATATCTATGCTCATAACGATATCGACAAGTTTAATGTCAGTAACCTGGTGAATAATTGTGACAATGATTGCTGGATTACTGATGCGGGCACTTACGACATCCATACCATTCACTCTTCGTATCTCTTCCCGAACGTGATGGGCATGAAGAACTTTAATATTTATTTGGGGACTTATGTGTCGTGGGTCAACGCGGATAATAACAGTAACGATAACAGCGATAACACCCGTTACGGCGGGCGTGTGAGATTTAAGTATTACTTCTAATGTGAAGGGTTAACGCCCTCACCCTAACCCTCTCCCCCAGGAGAGGGGATTGTCCGGAGTCCTCCCACTCCCCCAGGAGAGGGGATTGTCCGGTGTTCTCCTTCTCCCCCAGGAGAGGGGATTGTCAGGTGTTATCCCTCTCCGCCAGGAGAGGGGATTGTCGGATGTCCTCCCTTTCCCCCAGGAGAGGGGATTGCCCGGTGTTCTCCCTCTCCCCCAGGAGAGGGGATTGTCCGGAGTTCTCCCACTCCCTCAGGAGTTGGGATTGCCCGGTGTTCTCCTTCTCCCCCAGGAGAGGAGATTGTCGGATGTTCTCCTTCTCCCTCAGGAGGGGGGGCCGGATGTTCTCCCTCTCCCTCAGGGAGAGGGTCGGGGTGAGGGTGGCATCACCAACCCCGGAGCTTGCCACATCGAGGTCGTCAAACCGCTATCAACCAGCGTGAGTTGATCGGCATACACCTTCAGCCACTTGCGTTTCATCTCGTCATACAACTCACGATGCGCCAGATTCGGCGTAAACTCGCGCTGCCATTGCACCAGCCGTTCGCCAGCATCTGCCAGATTATTAAAAATCCCGGCACCGACGCCCGCCGCAATCGCACAACCCAGCGCCGTCGCCTCTTTCACGACGGGTACTCGCACCGGCAAGCCGGTCACGTCGCTTAAAATCTGGCTCCATAAAGCGCCTTTTGCCCCCCCGCCAGCAAACACCAGTGACTCAAACTGAATACCCGAAAACCCGGAAATCTGCTCAAGATTGCAGGCCGACACAATCGCCGCATTCTCTTCAAGTGCCCGAAATAGCGTCGCTTTGTTGCACTTTTCGGGATCGATGGAGAGGTTAATAAACGACGGTGCCGCGTGATACCACTGCTTAAAATGCATGGCATCCGAGAAAATCGGCATCACGCCGTGCGAACCTGCCGGAACGCGCGCGGCCATATCTTCGAGCAGGGCATAGGTATCGACACCCAGCCTTTCGGCGAGCAATTTCTCTTCTGCGCAAAAAGCATCACGAAACCAGCGCATAGTCAGGCCGGTGAAAAAACTGATGGATTCAGCCTGCACCATGTTGGCGATAACATGCGGATTCACCCGGATGTTCATCTCTGGATCGGTTTTGACTGCGGGCAGGTTCACCACCTGCTGCCAGAAGGTGCCACCCAAAACCGCCGCTTGCCCTGCACGGACCACACCCAGCCCGACGCAACCGAGTTGCACATCCCCACCGCCCATCACGACGGGTGTGCCAGCAAGCAAACCGCTCTGTTGCGCCGCTTCCTGGGTGACCTGACCGAGCACGGTGCCCGTCTCTTTTACTGGCGAGAGAATATCCGCGCGCAGGCCGGCCATATCCAGCAGCGCGGGCTGCCAGTCGCGGGTGGATAAATCCAGCATGCCCGTGGTGCCCGCATTAGAGGGATCGACCGCCAGTTCACCGCTAAGTTTGGCCGCCAGCCAGTCGCTAATCATCGTGACTGTCGCGGCTTTACGATAAATATCGGGCCGATGATGCGCAAGCCACAGCAGGCGCGGCATGGCACTTAGCGCCAGCGTCTGGCCGGAAACATGGTAAACCTCAGATTCAAACTGGTTATCGTGGATCTCTTTAAGCTCGCTCACCTCACGGCTGGCACGGGCATCGACGTTGGCACAGGCCCAGATCGGTGTGCCAAAGCTATCGTAAAGCACGATCCCTTCGCGCATTGAACAACAGGAAACCGCACTGATGGCGCCTGGAGGGAGATGCGCTTTTTGCAGCGCCTCACGGATGCACTGGCAGGCGAGCTGCCAGTTGGTGACGAGGTCAAACTCCATCGAGCCGGGGACATCGACGACACTCAAGTGTTTCCATTCTGCCTGACCGACGGAAATCTGGTGGCCTGAAGTATCGAAGATCACGGCGCGGATGCTGCCCGTTCCGGCGTCCAGTGCAAGTAAATAACTCATCGCCTTACCTCTTATGAGCGCGGCTGGCGACGAATTAGATTTAATCCGCCAGCGCCAGTACCGCCCGCGCAGTCTCTTCTTCCGTCACCAGGCCATTGATTCGCTGACCTTTCAGTGCGGCATAAATCGCGTCCGCTTTGTCTGTCCCGCCGGCAACCCCCAAAATTGTCGGGAGATGAGCCAGGTCATCGAGCGTCACACCGAGTAATTCGCGGTGAATTTCCAAACCCTCCACCAGTTCGCCATCCGCTTGCAGGAAATAGCCAAGAATATCGCCCACCGCACCTTTGCGGGCGTACATCAGTTGTTCGCCTTCGCTTATATAACCGGAGCGCAAAATGGTGGCATCGCGCTTCTGATTAATCGCGCCAATCCCGACCACTGCGACATCTGCGGCGGTCGCCGCGAGGATCACATCCCGCACGCTCGATTCCATACGTAAAATCTCGGCCACCTGCGGTGATGAAACCCGTAAAGGGGCGGGGATCATGCTGACACTACAAGCCGCATCCAACTGGCCGATGCCGGTCATATACGGGCCGACACCACCGGAAAGCGTCACCAGCCGGATCTGCTGCGAACCAATAAACCCGCTCAGATGTTGCAGGCAGTTCATGGTCGCTTCACCAAATCCCACCGCCAGTAACTGCCCCGGTTCCAGAATACCCATCAGCGATTGCGCCGCACCAATGCCCAAACGGGTGTTCATTGCGGGCGTGCTGTGCGCGGGAAGAACCCGGGCAATTTTCAGGCCAAAGCGCTGCTGCAACTGGGTTTCCAGCGCCAGGCAACCTTCAAAACGGGAGTTAATCTGAACGCGAATTACCCCCGACTGACGGCCTTTTTCCAGCAGGCGCGAAATCTTTAAGCGTGGTAAGCCAAGTCGCTCACCAATGTCATTCTGGGTTAACCCGTCGTGGTAGTAAGACCAGGCCACACGCGCTAATAGCTCTTCTTCTGCCATCGGCAAGGCAGCTAGCTTGCCTTCTTCTGCTGCTCGTTTATCGCTCATAGATGAACTCTTATTAAAATTTAGATCATATGTTCGAAAGTGCGGAGTCGGAAAATGTGAAGCACACGGCAAAAAGATCATTTTCAGATGCAAAGGGTTTAGCTGATCTATTTAAAAATTTTGTGATCTCTGCCCTGTTGTAAATATAACCCTGCGTCTACGCTTTTGAACATTATTAATTCAATTTCTCTTTTGTTCAATTGTGGAGTGAAGATGCCCAACACCACCGCAATGCTGGAAGCTCACCACATCAGCAAACAATTTTCAGGCGTGAGCGTGCTGAAAGCTATTGATTTTGCTCTGCATGCAGGGCAGGTCCACGCATTGCTGGGCGGGAACGGGGCAGGGAAGTCGACGCTGATGAAGATCTTCGCCGGTGTCGAAACCGCCGATAGCGGTGAACTGAAGGTCCACGGTAAAGCATTTGGGCGCCTTAAACCGGGGCAGGCTCATGAACTGGGTATTTATCTGGTGCCGCAGGAGCCGATGCTATTCCCCAATCTGACGGTGCGGGAAAACATTCTTTTTCGTCTGCCGCGCCAAAGTGATGTTGAGAAACGGCTGCAAGAGAAAATGCAGCAGCTCGAGTGCCAGATACCGCTCGCTGCGACCGCCAGCACCTTAGAAGTGGCGGATCAACAGATGGTTGAGATCCTGCGCGGTCTGATGCGCGAGGCGAAGATCTTGATCCTTGATGAACCGACTGCCTCCCTCACGCCGGGTGAAACCGAACGCCTGTTCCGCCAGATCCGGGCACTGCAAAACCTCGGTGTCGGCATTGTTTTTATCTCGCACAAACTGCCTGAGATCCGCCAGATCGCAAGCCATATCTCGGTGATGCGCGACGGTGCGGTGGTGCTGCAAGGCGAAACGTCACAGTTGCTGGATGAGCAGCTGATCAACGCCATGACGCCAGTCGACCGCAAGCATGCGCTGAGTGATACGCAAAAACTGTGGCTGGCTCTGCCCGGTAACCGGCGCACCGGGCCGCAGGATTTCCCGGTATTACGCGTCGAAGAGCTCACCGGAGAAGGGTTTATCGATCTCAGTTTTGAGTTGTACGCAGGGGAGATCGTCGGTCTTGCGGGACTGGTCGGATCCGGACGCACGGAGCTCGCGGAAACACTGTATGGCCTGCGTCCGGTACGCGGTGGCCGCATTTATCTGGAAAACAGAGAAATTAATGGCGATCGCACGAAAGCACGCCTCGATCGTGGACTTATCTATCTGCCTGAAGATCGGCAAGTTTCAGGTCTCTTCCTTGATGCGCCGATTCGGTGGAATACCGTCGCGCTCAACGAACCCAGTGTCTGGCAGCAAACCAAACGGGAAGCGGCTGTAGTGGAGCGCTATCACCGGGCGCTGGGGATCAAACTCAATAATGCGGAGCAAACCGTACGCACGCTGTCTGGCGGCAATCAGCAAAAAGTCCTGCTGGCACGTTGCCTGGAAGCCAATCCCTTGCTGCTTATCATCGATGAGCCCACGCGCGGCGTGGATGTCGCGGCGCGCGCGGATATTTATCAGCTGATCAAAAGTGTGGCGGCGCAAAACGTCGCAGTATTGATGATCTCCAGCGATCTGGACGAGTTCAGTGGCCTTGCGGATCGTGTGCTGGTGATGCATCAGGGCGCGATGAACGGTGAATTACGCAAGCCCGCAATAACGGTCGAAAGCATGATGAGCATGGCGTTTGGCGGAGGTAAAGCATGAAGAAATTACTCCGTAACCGCGAACTGAGCGCGCTGTTGGCGATCGTCGCTCTGTTCGCCGTGCTGGTGGCGCTCAATCATAACTACTTCAGCCTGCAAACGCTGAGCATGATCTTCACCAGCGCGCAGATCCTGATCCTGCTGGCGGTGGGTGCCTCCATGGTGATGCTGACGCGCAACATCGACGTCTCAGTGGGATCAACCGTCGGTTTGTGTGCGATTGCCGTAGGCGTGGCGCTCAACAGTGGCTTCGGATTACTAGTGGCGATGCTGTTCGCCTTGCTGATTGGCGCCCTCGCGGGTTTCTTTAACGGGGTGTTAGTGGTGTGGCTACGTATCCCGGCGATTGTAGC
Source organism: Buttiauxella sp. (assembly GCF_049686335.1). Taxonomy (NCBI): domain Bacteria; kingdom Pseudomonadati; phylum Pseudomonadota; class Gammaproteobacteria; order Enterobacterales; family Enterobacteriaceae; genus Buttiauxella; species Buttiauxella sp. The sequence goes on from NZ_JBAVHX010000015.1 coordinate 52,289, forward strand.
GACGCTTGGCACGCTAGGGCTTTATCGTGGCGGCATGCTGCTGTGGACGGGTGGTAAATGGATTGAAGGGCTGCCCGCCAGCCTGAAAGCGCTGTCAGAACCGGTCGCATTAGGGATTTCACCGCTCGGTTTTTTGGTGTTGGTTCTGGTGGCGATTGCCGCGTGGATGTTAGCGCGAACTGCCTTCGGGCGTGATTTCTATGCGGTAGGCGACAACCTTGCCGCTGCCCGTCAGCTCGGCGTTGCGGTAAACCGCACCCGTCTTTTAGCGTTTACTTTTAACGGCATGCTGGCGGCTATCGCGGGCATTATCTTTGCTTCGCAAATTGGTTTTGTTCCCAACCAAACTGGCAGCGGACTGGAGATGAAAGCTATCGCCGCCTGCGTGCTGGGTGGGATTTCATTACTCGGCGGCACTGGAACCGTGATTGGCGCCTTCCTCGGCGCCTTCTTCCTCACCCAAATCGACACCGTATTAGTGCTGTTCAAACTCCCTGCCTGGTGGAATGACTTTATCGCCGGGCTGGTTTTGCTGGGCGTGCTGGTGCTGGATGGGCGCTTGCGACAGGCGCTGGCTCGCCATCAACGGGCGCAGAAATACAGCCGCTTTGTGCCGCCAGTACCCGGTGCCAAAAACGTGCGGCAGTTTCCCCGTAAGAAGAAGGATGTGGCGTAAATGAGCAAGCTGAAACTTAACTGGGAAGTGGCGCTACTGCTGATACTGGTGGCAGAAATTCTGCTGTTCGGTGCCATTAATCCACGCATGCTGGACGTCAATATGCTGCTGTTCAGCACCAGTGATTTTATCTGCATTGGGATTGTGGCGCTGCCGTTGACGCTGGTCATTATCAGCGGCGGCATTGATATTTCCCTCGGTTCCACCATTGGCCTGTGTGCGATTGTATTGGGCGTGATGTTACAAGCGGGAGTGCCGATTGCCCTGTCGATTATTCTCACGCTCGTCGTCGGTCTGTTGTGTGGGCTGTTTAACGCCGCCCTGATTCACTACACCGGCATCAGTCCGCTGGTTATCACGCTCGGCACGTTGTACCTGTTCGGTGGGGCAGCGCTGCTGCTTTCTGGTATGGCGGGAGCGACAGGTTATGAAGGCATCGGCGGCTTCCCTGATGCGTTTACCAATTTTGCCAATCTTACGCTCTTCGGCTTGCCGATCCCGCTGGTGATGTTCGCCGTTATCACGCTGTTGTTCTGGCTGCTGACGCATCGTGCGCGCTTTGGTCGCCATATTTTTCTGATTGGTCAAAATCCACGGGCTGCGCGTTACGCGGCGTTGCCTGTCAACGGTTCGTTATATGGCGTGTATGGCATGGTGGGGCTTGCGTCGGCGATTGCGGCGATTGTGCTGGTTTCTTACTTCGGTTCAGTGCGTTCTGATTTAGGGCGCGATTTACTGATGCCTGCTTTAACGGCGGCGGTGCTGGGTGGCGCGAACATTTATGGCGGCTCCGGTTCGATTCTGGGAACCGCGCTGGCAGCGCTGCTGGTGGGGTATTTACAACAAGGTTTACAGATGGCTGGCGTGCCTAATCAGGTATCGAGTGCGTTGTCCGGTGCGCTGTTGATTGTGGTGGTCATTGGTCGTTCGGTGAGTTTGCATCGCGATTATCTACAGACGACGTGGCGTCGTTTGCGCGGTTACAAAAAACTAACGGGGGTTTGATTATGAAGCAGACAACAAAACGCGTGCTACAGCTCAGTGCATGGGCTTTGGCCTTTGGTGTAGTGAGTGCACAAGCCGCCGACAGGATTGCCTTTATCCCTAAACTGATTGGCGTGGGCTTCTTTACCAGCGGCGGTAGCGGCGCGATGCAAGCAGGCAAAGATCTGGGTGTTCCGGTAACTTACGATGGCCCAACGGAACCGAGCGTTTCCGGCCAGGTGCAGCTTATCAACAACTTCGTCAACCAGGGCTACAACGCGATTATTGTCTCAGCAGTTTCTCCTGACGGACTGTGTCCGGCACTGAAACGCGCCATGCAGCGCGGGGTAAAAGTACTGACCTGGGATTCGGATACCAAGCCTGAGTGTCGCAGTATTTACATCAACCAGGGAACGCCGCAACAGCTCGGCGGCATGCTGGTGGATATGGCCGCGAAACAGGTGACTAAACCTGCGGCGAAAGTCGCCTTCTTTTACTCAAGCCCAACGGTGACCGATCAAAACCAGTGGGTGAAAGAGGCGAAGGCGAAAATTGCCAAAGATCATCCACAGTGGGAGATCGTCACCACGCAGTTTGGCTATAACGACGCGACTAAATCGCTACAAACCGCCGAAGGTATTCTGAAAGCGTACCCGGATCTGGATGCGATCATCGCGCCTGATGCCAATGCGCTACCCGCCGCGGCACAGGCTGCCGAAAACCTGAAACGCACCAATGTGGCGATTGTGGGCTTCAGTACACCGAACGTGATGCGCCCGTATGTTGAGCGCGGCACGGTGAAAGCGTTTGGTCTGTGGGACGTCGTACAGCAGGGTGAAATTGCGGTCAACGTCGCAAATACCATGCTGAAAAAGGGCGATCTTAACGTCGGTGACACGATTGATGTGGCGAAAATTGGCAGCCTGAAAGTCGAGCCTAATAGCGTTCAGGGCTACCAGTATGAAGCCAAAGGCAACGGGATTGTGCTGCTTCCCGAACGCGTGGTGTTCACCAAAAACAACATCGGCAAATACGATTTCTGAGGGAGGAAAAATGGCAGATCTTGACGATATCAGAGACGGCAAAGATTACGGCATTGGCCGCCCGCAGGAGAATAAAGCCTTCTATCTGAAAGGCAGCGGCGCGCTGGATTGGGGGATGCAGTCGCGGCTGGCGCGGATATTTAACCCCGACTCCGGGCGCACCGTCATGCTGGCCTTCGACCACGGCTATTTTCAGGGGCCGACTACCGGACTTGAACGTATCGATTTATCTATTGCGCCGCTATTCCCGGAAACCGATGTGTTGATGTGTACGCGCGGTATTTTGCGCAGCGTCGTGCCTCCGGCGACCAACAAACCGGTGGTGTTGCGTGCCTCGGGGGGAAACTCGATTCTCAGCGAACTATCGCGAGAAAGTGTGGCGGTCACCATGGAAGACGCGCTGCGCTTGAACGCCTGCGCGGTGGCGGCACAGATTTACATCGGCAGCGAGTATGAGCATCAGTCGATCAACAACATCATCAAACTGGTGGACGAAGGGACGCGCTATGGCATCCCAACCCTTGCCGTGACGGGGGTGGGTAAAGAGATGGCGCGTGATGCGCGTTACTTCTCACTCGCCAGCCGCATTGCGGCGGAAATCGGTGCGCAATTTGTGAAAACCTACTTTGTTGAAGAAGGTTTCGAGAAAGTTGCCGCCAGTTGCCCGGTACCGATAGTGATTGCTGGAGGCAAGAAATTGCCGGAACAAGAGGCATTGGATATGTGCTTCCGCGCCATCGACCAGGGGGCATCGGGTGTGGATATGGGGCGTAATATCTTCCAGTCTGACGCGCCGCTCGCGATGCTAAAAGCGGTGAAAAAGGTGGTGCATGAGAATGTTCCGGCCCGCGAGGCGTATCAGTTCTGGCTGGATGAAAAACACCATGGAGACAAGGCATGAATGTGACGCTGGTGGAAATTAACATTAAGCCGGAACGGGTCGATGAGTTTATGGATGTATTCCGCGCCAATCACGAAGGATCCATCAAGGAGCCGGGGAATCTGCGTTTTGATGTGCTGCAAGATCCAGACGTGGCGACGAGATTTTTCATCTACGAGGCCTATCAAAACGACGAGGCGGTGCAGGCGCACAAGCAAACGCCGCATTATCTGGCTTGCGTGGAAAAGCTCGATGGGATGATGTCGGAACCGCGTAAGAAGCGGAGTTTTATCGGGTTGTTGCCTGGGTAGCTTTTTTCTCCAAACTCTCACCCCAGACCTTATCTGGGGTGAGGGTTAAAATCATCTATCTCGCTAAGTTCACTCGTTTGCCCAGCCCGTCAAACAAGTGAAGATGCTGTTCGTCAATGCTTAATGAAAGCGCATGTCGTGGTGGATAGTTAAGCTGCTGGAACGATTTCAGGCACAGGTTGGTTTCTTCGAAAGAAAACCACACCAGCGTTGAATCCCCCTGTAATTCGCAAAGCCGTGTCGTGGCGTTAAAGCAAAAATCACCTGAATCATCAGGGCGGATATTCTCCGGGCGGATGGCGACAAACAGCTTATCGTCTTCGCTGATACCAACGGGCTGGACGCGCAACGGGAAGAACAGTTCATTGGTGAGCCTTAACCCTCCATTTTGCCAGGTTGCGTTCAACAGATTGATTTTCGGCGTACCGATAAATTCCGCGACGAACAGGTTGGCAGGTGAGTTGTAAAGCTCAAGCGGCGTGCCAATTTGCTCTATTTTTCCTTTGTAGAGCACCACGATTTTGTCTGCGAGCGTCATTGCTTCGACCTGATCATGTGTGACGTAAATCATGGTGTTCTTCAGATTGTTGTGTAATTCCTGAATTTCCTGGCGCATTTCAACCCGCAGCGAAGCATCGAGATTAGAGAGTGGCTCGTCGAACAAAAATAGCTGGGGCTGTTGCACAATTGAGCGACCAATTGCGACGCGCTGGCGCTGCCCGCCGGACAAATTTTGTGGCAAGCGTTCGAGCATCTCATCAAGTTTCAGCATTTTTGCCGCCAGCCCAATACGCGATTCAATCTCTGCGGCAGGTGTTTTCATATTCTTCAGGCCGAAAGAGAGGTTTTCACGCACGGTCATATGCGGGTAGAGCGCGTAGGACTGGAACACCATCGATAAGCTGCGTCTACCTGCGGCAAGGTTTGTGACATTCTCCTCACCCATCATAATCGTTCCGCCATCCGGTGATTCCAGCCCGGCAACCAGACGCAATAACGTCGATTTACCGCATCCAGAAGGCCCAACCAAAACGATAAATTCACCGGACGCTATTTCCAGAGATAAGTTTTCGATAATGGTGTTCTTATCATATTTTTTATGAATATTTCGTAAGGTTAGACTGGTCATTTGAAGTCCCTTTATTTTTAGATATCACTGAAATCAATTCATCAGTTTTGGCAAGTAAGAGCGTGGGGTTGGCTCGCGTCTCAACGTTGAGGCGGATAAGGGTACATGTTGTAAGAACCATTGTGCGAACAGCCCAACCAGGTAATAACTTTCGACAAATTCACCGTGCTCATCAAAGAAAAAGCAGCGGTCGAAATCCCCGTCCCACGCGACGCCAAAATCAGCCTGATGAAAGCGAATGGCCTCGCTGGTTGAACTGCGGTTTTCTGGCCGCATTGGGTTAGGAATATCGGCAGGGAAGGTGCCATCCGGATTGTGGTGCAGGCGGATAAACTCGACCGTCAGCGAAACATCCACCTCGCCCCGTATGTCGTAGGCTTTGAAACACGTTAATTCATCCATAATCCACCTGTCATTTTTGAAGGCTCACGCCGAGTCACGGCAAATAAGTTGGTAATGCAATTGAAAGTGGGTAACGGGGCCGTTTTGCAGCAGCAGCTTGACGGCGGTCTGCCCTTTTTTCTGGGCATCCTGGGCGATAGTCGTCAGACCGATACCCTGAGAATCGACAACGGTGTTATCAAATCCAGTAATGGCGACCTGTTGTGGGATGCTGATTTGATGCTTGAGGCAGTAGTGGACGGCTCCCGCGGCAAAACGATCAGAGAGGCAAATCAGGGCGGTGATGTCCGGATGGGCGCTTAATAGTGCCTGCGCCGCACTTTCACCGTGTGCTTCGTCGTGTTGGGTTTCAAACAGCCAGCAATTTTCGAGGGCAACCTGTTGTGCAATGAAGGTTTCCCGACAACTATTTACGCGCGTCAACATCAATGCGTTGTCGCCGTTGAGTGGTTCGCTTAATGCGCTTAAACCCGATGCATTTTTATGTGAAGGGAAAGCGATAATGCCGAAGCGGCGGTGACCTTTTGCAAAAAGATAAAGACACAGCTCGCGCATCGCACCCGCGTTATCAATCGAAACACTGCTGTATTGCGGCAGTGAAAAATCCAGCGTCACGATGGGCAATTGCCGCGCCAGAGTTTGCTGAATAATGGCTTCGTTATTATGTGTTGCGTTAAGAATGTAGCCATCCACTAAGGTGGTCATCTGCGGGTTATTTGCCTGCTGGCGTTTATATAACGGGATAAGCACCAGGTTGGTTTTTTGTTTTTCGCACTCCATAGCGATACCGCGCATCAGGTTGATGTCGTGTAGGTCGATAAAAACATAACTCATTGAATCATTGAAAATGATCCCGATAGTGTCAGATTTACCGGTACGCAGTGCTCGCCCTAAAGGATCCGGGCCCTGGAAGCCAATAGTCTGCGCATGCTTTAATATTTTGTTGCGCAGCTTTTGGGATAATTTCTCCGGGTTATTCCACGCATTGGAAATCGTGGTGTGAGACACCCCTAATTCTTTGGCTAATGATTTAGTAGTTATATTTTTTTTATTAATTACTTTTTCTAAATCATTCATATTAATTATGTGCACTCATGTTGATATTCAAAATTACTATTAATAATGGTGTGGGATGGAAATAAGTTAAACGTTAAACAAAAACAGAATTGTGATTTGTTTAACGTTAAACATAAATAAGCGGTGTTAGCGTAAGCCACGTTTTAACACGCAAGGCTGCAAGAAAATAAATGGAGAGATACCGTGAGGATTAATACATTATATATATGGACAGCTTCAGTTTTTCTCAGTATTTGTATAACTGGCTGTGGCCCTGAGGATAAAAAGACGGAAGCAACAGCCAAAGCACCCATTAAAATGTGGGTCGCGCCAAATGTAAATGAAGAAGCATTCTGGACAAAAATAGTTAAAGAGTGGAACCAGGATCCCGCACATACGCCAGTAGAATTTACAACCATCCCTGATTCCAGTAGTTCAGAAGAGGCCATAATGAATGCGCTTGCTTCCGGGACCGAGCCTGATATATCCAGCAATGTGTTTATCGGTTTTGCCAGCCAGCTAAATGAAATTGGTCAACTGGAAGATTTGTCAAACATGCCTGATTACCCGGAGCTGATAAAAAACCGGAAAATGGAAAGTTTAATGCCAGCATGGGGAATTAACGGGCAAACGAATGTGTTACCTATTTATGTTAATCCGATTGTCTGGTGGTGGCGCACCGATCTATTAAAAGAGTATGGTTTCGATAAAGTCCCGATGCGTTATGATGAACTTTATCGTCTGGCAGAACTACGGGCTGCGGATAATAAAGGTTACACCATACAATTAACCGCCGGGAAAAACTGGTGGGAGCGCTGGTTCGATTTTATTCCCCTGGTCTATGCACAAAATGGTGGCAAACCTTATATCAGCAATAACCAGGCACAATTTAATAATAACGAAGGCAAAGCGGTGCTGACCTTTATGGGAAAAGTCTTTGCCAGTGGCTGGAGCAGTTATGATTTCACCGCCGCTGATGATCCTCTGGCAAGCGGTCAGGTATTGGCATCCGCACGGGGTCCGTGGGACATCGCGCGTTACCGCAAGCAGTATCCAGAAATCCTGAAAACAATAGAGATTGGCCCAATGCTGACCGAGCAGGGGGCGGAACATCCGCATACTTTTGCCGACAGCAAAGGCATGGTCATGTTCAGTACCAGTCAACATAAAACGGAAGCCTGGGCCTTTATTAAGTGGGTATTCAGTAATGCTGAACACGATCTTAGCTGGCTCGAAACTACGGGAATGCCGCCTGCGCGTTCTGACTTGTTATCCAACCCGTTATTTGTCGGCTATTTCAATCAAAACCCGATCGAGAAACAAATCGCTTCATACGTTAACGTGGCATTACCCCCAGCAGCGACTACGCAAACCACGGAAATTCAGCGCAGTATGACGCAAATGCTGGAGCAGGTTATTTTCAAGCATGACGAACCGGCCAAAGCGCTCGATAGATCCGCCCAGGAAATTAATAGCATTCTCAAGCAATAAGAGGCGGTTATGGCTGGTAATGATTCTCGTACAGGAGGCCTGCTGGCCTCCGCATGGTTAGGTTATTCACTGTTCTTTTGGTTTTATCCGTTAGCCTGGTTGGTGATATTAAGTGTTACGCACTGGCAGTTTATTGGTGTGCCACGATTTACTGGGCTGCAAAATTTATTGGGCGTAATGCAGGATCGTCTGTTCTGGACGTCAATGCTTAACGTGCTACGTTTTTTGCTCTGGTACATCCCGATTGTGTTTATAGCATCTTTTCTTTTTGCTGCCGGTATTAAGCAATTAAAATATGGCAAAGGGTTTATTACGCTGAGCTTTCTGATTGCGAATATCTCTTCCGGCGTGGCTTACTCGATTGTATTTTCGAAATTATTTAGTGAATTTGGACCGGTGAATCATTTCTTGCAAGAATGGTTTGGCGTTTCTGTTCCGTGGTTCACTAATCCTGATTGGGCGATGTTGTCCATTGCATTAATTGTTACCTGGAAATTTGTCGGCTATTACGGCTTGATTCTTTATTCCGGTATGCTGGCAATTCCTGGTGATATTTATAGTGCCGCACAGCTTGATAAAACAGGGCGCTTTAAGCAGATGTGGGCCATTACGCTGCCGATGATGAATCCACAAATTGTCATGGTAATGGTACTGGCAATTACGGTGGCATTCAGTATTTTCACCGAACCGTATTTAATTACTGGCGGTGGACCACTCAACAGTACGACCATGCCAATGGTGGTGATGTATGAAGTTGCCTTCCAGAAAATGAAACCAACCTGGGCTGCGACAATGTCTATTATCGTCGCCGCATGCAGTTTTTTACTGATTTGGTTATTCAGAAAACTGTTCGAGAAAAATATTGAGATTGTGTAAATGAAAAATTTAACGCCACTGAGTTTACTGGTTCATCTGTTGATGTTTATTTTGGCCGTGACATGGTTGTATCCGTTTATCTGGATGGTCGTCTCTTCGTTAAAACCGACGGCACAAATTTATACATCGGGTCTTTTCTCCGGTAATTTCACGCTGGAAAATTACATTTTCTTATTTGATAACAGTAACCGCGCCGATAAACCCTTTTTGCGCACCCTGTTTAACTCGCTATTTATTTCTGCGACCATCACTGCGTGCGTTACATTTACCTCAATATTGGTCGGTTACGCGGTGGCTAAAACCGATTTTCGCGGTAAAAACACCTTCAAGAATTTGTTGATTATCCAAATGGTCTTCCCGGCCTTTATGTTCATCATTCCACAATTCGTATTGATGCGTGAATTAGGACTCATTAATAGCTACAGCGCCATGATTTTGCCTTATGGGATGAGTGCCTGGGGCATATTTATGGTGTCGCAAAGTTTTAAAGGAACGCCCAACGATTACCTGTATGCAGCAAAACTCGACCACGCAAATCTGTGGGGAATACTGCGCCACGTGATGATGCCGCTGAATAAATCGATTCTGGCGATTGTCGCGCTGTTTACCTTTTCCAGCTCCTGGGACAATTTTCTCTGGCCGTTAATCGTGATGCGTGATGTCGATAAAATGCCATTCTCGGTATTACTCGCCACCTTCAATAGAGCCTACGGAATCTATCTTGGCCCCGTGCTGGCGGGTTCAGTCGTGCAAATGTTGCCAGTCGTCGCGTTGTTTCTGCTGTTTCGCAAATACTTCCTACAAGGCATGTCCTTGTCACTTAAGTAAGGAACCGGTGAATGAAAACCTCGCAATGGTGGCAGGACGCGGTGTTTTACCAAATTTATCTACCCTCATTTTGCGACGGCAATGCCGATGGATTAGGGGATTTTATTGGCCTGGAACAGAAGGTGGATTACCTGGCCGACCTGGGTATTACCGGAGTCTGGATAACACCATTTTATCCTTCGCCGCTGGTGGATAATGGTTACGACATTTGCGATTACTGCGCGGTCGATTTACGTTTTGGCAGCATGGATAACTTTCGTAAAGTGGTTGCGGCATGCCATGCGAAGGGTATTCGTGTGGTTATCGATCTGGTGATTAACCACGTTTCAACAGAACATCCGTGGTTTAAAGATGCTTTTAATAACCCGCACAGTCGCTATCGGGACTACTTTATTTTTAGCCACCAACCGAACAACTGGCAGTCGTTTTTTTCCGGTAGCGCCTGGCAGGCTGAACCTGACACCGGGCAATATTACTACCATAAATTTGCCCCACAGCAGGTCGATTTAAACTGGGCTAACCCACAGGTTGAACAAGAAATTTTTGCGGTTATTGATTTCTGGATAGCACAGGGTGTGGATGGTTTTCGCTTTGATGTAATTAATTTCCTCACCACCGACGGAGTTGGCCCGGATAACCCCGAAAATGATGGTCAACAACAGCATGAAAACGATGTTAACCAACCCGGAATTGAACATGTGCTGCGTCGAATTTGCCACTATATTCGCCAGCAGGGCGACTATTTTTTGATTGGCGAAATTGGTAGCGAAGAGCTGCCTGTTCTGAGCCGTTACCAAAGCCCTGAACTGATGGATGTGGTGTTTAACTTCAACCTCGGTAGCCATAAAACCTTCGATGTCGCACGCTTATTTGGTGAGCTGCAAGCCATGCGCCAGCAGCAATCAGGGATGCCAACGCTATTTTTCTCCAGCCACGATATGCCGCGCATGATAGGCCGCTTTGGCGAAACGCAACGCGATACGCCGCGCGCCCGAGCGGTAATGGCACTCCAGCTTACCGCTTTAGGTGTGCCGTTTATCTTCCAGGGTGACGAATTGGGGATGAGCAATTATCTGCCGCAAACAGCCGAACAGATTTTTGATATTCAGGGTAAAACTCACTACCAAACCGCACTTGCCGCAGGGCTTAGTACGGATGAAGCACTGGCCTGCGCCATAAGCCAGTCGCGCGATGGTTCTCGTTCACCGATGCCGTGGAGTGCCGCCCCTTTCTCCGGCTTTTCTTGCGTAAAACCGTGGATGCCGCTCAACCCAAATTCCCTTGAGATTAACGCTGACGCGCAACGCCAGCAGCCGGATTCGCTATGGCATGAATATCAAAAAATGATCGCATTGCGCCATGCTTCCTCTTCATTACGCACCGGTGTTTACCGGGATTTAGGCCGTACCGGGGACTGCATCTGGTTTTCCCGCCAAAGTGAAGACGAGTGTACGTGGGTGGCTGTCAATTTTGGCAAATCCATCAGAAATCCGTGGTGTGAGATCAACGCCCCCACAGTCGCAGGCAATAATTCTGAATGGTTGGGGAAAAACGAATTTATTATCAAAAGGAGTTGTTATGCAAAGGCACAGTAAAAATCCTCTTATCACCCCTGCAGATGTAATCCCTTCACGTCCCGAGCGGAAAGTTGAATGCGTGTTTAACGCAGGCGTGGCGGAACAGGACGGCGAAATTCTTTTACTCTTACGCGTCGCCGAAAGTATTGAAAATGACGATCCTCAGTTGGTCACTGTTCCGCTACTCGAAGAGTCAGGCGGGCAATGGCGACCGTCGACGCGTACTTTTGACCGACGTGATGATCGTTATGATTTCAGTGATCCGCGCGGCATTGTTTTAAAAAGCGATCGTGCACAAACATGGCTGACATCAATGTCGCATTTGCGATTGGCAAGAAGCCAGGATGGTGTGAATTTCACGATTGATGCCGATCCTTTCATGGTTCCGGATACCCAGTACGAACAATTTGGCTGCGAAGATCCGCGTCTGACTAAAATCGACGATCTCTGGTATATCAATTATTCCGCCATTTCACCGCTTGGGATCACCACAGCACTTGCCACCACCAAAGATTTTAAACAGGTGGAAAAGAAGGGGCTGATCTTCTGCCCGGACAACCGCGATGTGTGCTTCTTCCCGGAAAAGATCGCTGGCAAATATATGGCACTCACCCGCCCGGCACCGTGCCACTTCGGCCATCCGGAAATTTGGATCTGTGAATCACCCGATATGCTGCATTGGGGAAATCACCGCCATTTATTGGGGCGTTCTGGTGACGAATGGGACGGATTTAAATCTGGCGGCGGTGCACCGTTGCTGAAAACCGAATTTGGCTGGCTGGAAATCTACCATGGCGTAGAAGCTAACTTGCGTTATTGCCTCGGCGCATTACTGCTCGATTTTAACGATCCTACGCGCATTCTCGCTAAGTCGCCGGTACCGCTTCTTGAACCGATTGCACCATACGAACGCGAAGGATTTTTTGGCAATGTGGTGTTTACTTGTGGGGCATTAATTCGTCATGAAACGCTGCATATCTGGTATGGCGCGGCAGATCAGTGCATGGCGCTGGCGACAATGTCGCTTGCAGATTTGTGGAAGCACCTGAAACTGAACAAGCAATAACGCTCTGTTTTAGGGGCATCTGCATACACATTTCGCTGTGGAAAGCTGCCTGGTGAATGGGGAACCTTGCCCTATTTCACCAGACTGTAGCCAGGAGACACTGCAAGCGGGAGAGGAACTTAGCGAATAAACTCAGCAAAACGTTGCGCATTTTGCTTCAGATAATCCGGGAAATCGCCGCTTTGTAGATCGATAACCTGAAGGTTTCTTTCACGAGCCCAAATATCCAGCCCATTCTCAATCGCATTCTTGATATGTTCTTGATTATTCAGCTCTGGCGTATCGTATTCAGTATGTGAAATGGTCGACATTTTTTCTGAGATACGTTCTGCCGTCATTATCCAGGAGAAGTGCCAGCCTGCATCCTGCACAACGTGCGTTCTTAATTTCAGCCAGCGCCATTTCAACCAGCTTTTGCGAATCGCCGAGCGCTTCACATTGCGTAAAGTTTCAGGCTCACCATTAAAGAACGTGCGCAGATTTTTATAGCTGGTCATTTTCGGCAGCGTACAACGGCGCGGCGAACCATCAGTATTAAACACCTGTAAATTAAACTGATAGTTATAAAAATTCTGATACAGCGTGGTGCACAGATAATTGGGTTTATAAGCCGCGATGGCTTGCGGACGAATAATTTCATCGACGTCGGAAACAATAATCGTGTCATCGTCTTTTGCCGCCGTCAGGCCATTCATGATGGCATTACGCGTTCTGGCTTCGTTAGTCCAACTGTCTGCGACTGGCTTTTCATCAAAGACGACGTAGATAATTTTGTCTTTAAATTTGGCGAACTTGTTGATGTCGAAATGCAACTCTACTGGCTGACCGGTAAAAGAGTGAGTCGATTCAACAATGACAAATTTATCAACATAGTCATTGAGCACGTTGAGTCGAATATCGAGCAACATGTCTTCATCGTAGTAGAGGAAGCAGTCGTAGATCATAAAGGGGCAACCAGGCTTTAAATAAGGACCGCAAGTATAGAACGTTCAGCAGGGTAAGAACATTATCAGGCTAAATATATCCCCCGGAATGATCGCTCCGGGGGATGATTCATCACAGGACTAACTCGGTTTTTGCAACATTGACCTGAAGCGATGCCAGCGCCTTCCGTGCACAACTCAACACATGTTCACACTGCTCGATGGTGATGGTGAGCGGTGGCTCAACACGAATGGTTTTCGAGTTGTTGAGCGTCCCGGCGACCAGAACCTGCTGGCGGAACATTTCACTGGCAAAGTTATAGCCAATGTCGTTGTCGCTAAACTCAATGGCAATCAATAAACCTTGTCCACGCGCATCAACCACCAGTTCCGGGAACTCACGTTTCAGGGCCTGGAAGCCATCCACTAAAAGCTGCCCTTTCTGCTGCGCCTGAGCGGGAAGATTTTGCTCAAGCAGAACATGGATTGTGGCAAGTGCCGCCGCACAGGCTAACGGGTTGCCGCCAAAGGTGGTGGTGTGCAGGAAAGGATTATCAAACAGCACAGAGAAAACTTCTTCTGTCGCAACCGTCGCGCCAATCGGCATCACACCGCCGCCTAATGCTTTGGCGAGGCATAAAATATCAGGCTGTACGTTTTCATGTTCGCAGGCGAACATTTTGCCCGTACGTCCCATACCGGTTTGCACTTCATCAAGAATAAGCAGTGCGCCAAATTCATCGCAAAGCTTACGAACCGCCGTTAAATAACCTGCTGGCGGGATAATCACGCCGCCTTCTCCTTGAATAGGTTCAAGGATCACGGCTGCGACATCATCACCGGTTTTACGGCATTCACTGAGTTCTGTGCGTAACGCGTCGATATTGCCAAACGGTACATGTCTGAAGCCCGGAAGTAACGGCATAAACGGTTTACGGAAAGCCGCTTTTGCGGTTGCTGACAATGCCCCGAGAGATTTGCCATGGAATGCGCCTGAGGCTGCGACAAAGGTAAATTTACCTCGTGGCGATTGATAGGCTTTGGCGAGTTTAATCGCCGCTTCAACCGATTCTGTACCGCTGTTACTAAAGAAGCTGTATTTGAGTTTACCCGGAGTGAGGGTCGCAAGGGTTTTGGCTAGCATTGCTCGTAAGGGGTCGAGCAGCTCCTGACTGTGCAGGGGTTGTTTTTCGAGCTGATGCTGTACGGCGGATACCACTGTTGGATTACGGTGCCCCACGTTAAAAATGCCGAACCCACCCAGACAATCTAAATATTCCTTACCCTGGGTGTCGACAAGCGTATTCAGACTGCTCGCTTGCCACTCTACGGCTCCGTAATCCCCGCCGGCGGTCACTGATTTGCGATACTCAAGAAAACCCGGATTCACATGCTGTTGGAAGTTTTCGATAACCTCCCGGTTTAGCGCTTTCATCTCCTCATGACTGAGTGACTTCTTTTCGATGATGTTGAGAGCGTGCGCTGTGCAGGCAAGAGCCGAAGCGCTAGTGGGTAACCTGTTCAAAATGTGCTCCTGGGAATGACGTATCACGCGATACACAAAATAAGTATTGCAGGGAATACGCCACTTCGCTTCCCCTAAGCAAAATCAGGATAAACGATCTGGTTAATCTCGATTGCGTAATAATTAATCACAAAGAGTCACGTTTTGCGGCTAAATATGCTGGGATGAGCGGGCTTTGCTATGGGATATGTGGTTTTTTTGCACCATAACCATGCGTCGTGCTGCTTATTGGTGCGAATCAATCTTGATGCCGCTTAAGCGGCATCCATGCGGTGTTCTCCGCGTACCAGAGCGGCGCGATCGAACTCATGCTGTATCGCACCGTCCGCCATATACGCTGCACGGTCTGACATATGCGCAATCACATCGGCATCGTGGCTGACGAGCAGGTAAGTCATGCCAAACTGGTGTTTCAGGCGGTTCAGTAGATTAAGAATTTCTGCCTGCACTGACATATCCAGCGCGGAGGTGGGTTCATCCAACAGCAGAATTTTAGGGCGCAGCAACAAGGCACGCGCAATGGCGACACGCTGGCGTTGCCCGCCTGAAAGCTGGTGCGGATAACGCTTCATGGCATCGGTTGGCAGCCCAACCTGAAGCAGCGCTTCTTCGACACGGTCGGCAATATTCGCCTCGCCATGAATCGTTAGCGGCTCGGCCAAAGTGCGATAAATCGTATGATTGGGATGTAACGAGGCGTACGGATCCTGAAACACCATTTGTACATTGCGGCGCAAATCACCCTGAAAACGCGCGCCGGGTTTGATTGGCTCACCGAGCAGTTTTACGTTGCCTTGCCATTCTCGCTGCAACCCGGCCAGCACGCGCAGAAGAGTGGATTTCCCGCATCCTGAAGCGCCAATTAAACTGAACGTTTCACCTGAATTAACGGTAAAGCTGGCGTCGCGCACGGCGGTTTTCACCTGGCCTTTGGCGCTAAACTGCACGCCGAGGTGACTGATTTCAACGATTGCCATTGCTCTCTCCTTGCAGATTCTGGCTACGGTCCAGGGTCGGCAACATCATGCCGTAAGTCGCCGCGTTCGGGCGGCATGTCCAGAGCGTGCGGGTGTATGAGTGCGTGGCCTGAGAAAGTTGGTTGGCTGGCATTTCATCGACTTTTTGCCCTTGATACATCACCAGCACACGGTGGCAATGCTGTGCAACCAGGGGAAGATCGTGGCTAATTAACAGCATGGCCATCTGACGTTGTTCGCACTGCTCGACCAGCAGTTCCAGAATCTGGTTACGTAACCGCGCATCCAGCGCGGAAGTGGGCTCATCGGCAATCAAGACTTTTGGATTGTTCACCAGCGCAATGGCAATCATCACGCGCTGCCCCATACCGCCTGAAAGCTCTGCCGGATAACGCGCCAGCACGTTTTCCTGCAAGCCTACGGCATGGATGACTTCGCGGATGCGCTCGCGACGTTGCGCGCCAGACATTTTTTGGTGCAGACGTAACGCCTCGTCGATCTGCTGGGCAACGCTTTTGACCGGATTGAGCGCGTAGCGTGGATCTTGTAAGACCATCGCGATGCCATTGCCGCGCAGGTATTGCCAGTCGCGGTTGCGCAGAGTCAACAGATCGTTATCCAGAACATTGAGTTGAGTGGCACTCACTTTGCCAGGTTTGCGCACCAGCCCCATCAGCGCTCTCGCCGTCATGGATTTACCGGAGCCTGATTCACCCACCAACGCCAGCCGCTCGTTGCCCAGCGTAAAGGACAGATTGTCCACCACGCGCGCGCCCGGGTAATCGATGTTTAACCCCTTCACTTCAATTCGATTGTCACTCATGGCCTGGCTCCAGCACGTCGCGTAAACCATCGCCCAACAGGTTAAATGCCAGGCTGCTAATTAAAATGGCGGTGCCTGGAATGGCAGCAATCCACCACTGGTCAAAAATGACCTGCATCCCGTCGGCAATCATTGAACCCCATTCGGACATCGGCGGTCTTGCGCCTAATCCTAAGAAGCCCAGCCCGGCGGCAGCCAGAATAATGCCTGCTAAATCCAGCGCCAGGCGCACAATCGCCGAAGGCAAACAGAGCGGTAGAATATGGCCTGCTAACAGACGCGGGCCACGGATGCCCATCATTTCGGCGGCAGCAAGGTAGTCGCTATGACGCAGACGTTGAATTTCGCTACGGGACTGGCGTGCATACGCAGGCCAGGTGGTCAGCGCCAGTGCCAGCGCGCCATTCACAAGCCCTGGGCCAAGCATTGCCACAAAAGCGAACGCCAGAATCAGGCGCGGCATCGACATCACCACATCGGTAAAACGCATTAGCACGCGCTCGAGCCAGCCGCCGTAATAGCCCGAAAGAATGCCGATCAGAAGCCCAAGGGGAAGGGTAATTACCGTCACCAGCAGCACCAGGCCAAGAGCCGGACGAGCACCGTAAACCAGGCGTGAAAGCAGGTCACGACCGTAGCTATCGGTTCCCAGCCAGTGATGCGCATTGGGCGCTTGCAGACGCGCGGCGGCGTCTTGCCAGTTCGGGTCGAAGGGCGCGATAAGCGGGGCGAAAACGGCAACCAGCACCAGCAAGGTGATAATCACCAGGCCGCACAGGGCGGCGGGCGATCGCAAAGTACGGCGTAAAAACAGGTAAGACGGCATTAGCGCACCCTCGGATCGGTGACTCGCACCAGCACGTCAGTCAGATTATTGATAATGACAAACGACACGCCAATCAGCAGCGTGCCCCCCATGATTGCGGTGGTGTCCCCGGCGAAGAGCGCGGTTGTGAGGTAACGCCCGATGCCCGGCCAGGAAAAGACGGTTTCGGTGAGTACCGCCCCTTCCAGCATGCCGGTGTAGGCGAGGGCGATAACCGTAAATAGCGTGCCGCGAATATTGGGCAGCACGTGGCGCACCAGAATCGTCATCTCTCCGGCACCTTTGGCACGTGCAAGCGTGATGTACTCTTTGTTCATTTCGCTCAGGCAGGCGGTGCGCGTCAGACGAGTAATACTGGCCAGCGAGTAATAGGCCAGCAGCAATACCGGTAAAGTCAGGTGATTGATGGCATTGATAAACGCGTCGCGGTCACCGGAAAGCCAGGTGTCTATCAGCACAAAACCGGTTTTGGCTTCCACGCTGTACTGGTAGATATCATCCAGGCGACCCGGCCCGGCGCTCCATTGCAGGCGTGCGTAAAACAACGCCAGCATCAATAAGCCCAGCCAGAAGATAGGAACGGAGTTGCCCAGCAGCGTGAAAGTGCGCACTGCCAGGTCCCACGGCGAGCCTGCAAATCGGGCGCACAGCACGCCAAAAATCACGCCAAAAACGCTGCCAATCATCAGCGCTAGGGTGGCGAGTTCAAGGGTTGCCGGGAAGGCGGCGAGTAAATCCTGGAGCACCGGTTGGCCAGTGGCGCTGGCGGTGCCTAAATCACCATGAGCGAGATTCGTCAGATAATGCCAGAACTGAACGGGCAGGGGATTATCCAGGCCAAGCTGGTGGCGCACTTGATCGTAGGTCGCCTGGCTTGCGTGGTCGCCGACGATTTGCAACACGCGATCGACAGGGGAAAGTGCCGACAAGGCAAAGGTGATAAGCAGCAGGCCGACAAGCGTGAGTGCCAGGGTAAATACTCCCTGGGCCAGGGTGAGCAACGGGCGGCGAAATGAGACTTCAGACATGGGTAACTCTTTTGCTGGTGTTGGATAATGCAACCCTCACCCCGACCCTCTCCCTGAGGGAGAGGGAGAAAACGGGTCAATCCCCTCTCCTGGGGGAGAGGGTTAGGGTGAGGGGAGATCTTATTTACTCACGCGATCGTAATACACCATATCCGCGTTTAAGCCTTGCTGATAGCCTTTCACATTTTCACGTACCACGATCTGAGTTTTGCCCTGATCAACAAACACATACGGTGAGTTGTGTTGCACCTCTTCCTGTATTTTCTTATACAGTTCCAGGCGCTTAGCCGGATCGGCTTCTGCCACGGCGGCCAGCGTTTGTTTGTTTAACTCAGGAATCTGCCAGCCGTTCAGACCCGCCACCGTGCTGGCTTTGCCATCGTTGTAGGCAAAGGCACTGGCGTTGGAATGCGCGTCAAAGTAATCCGGGATCCACAAGCGGATCGCGGCCTGATGTTGTTTAGCACGCACGCGAGCGTACACCTGGCTACCAGCAGCGGGCAGCAGATCAATCTTCACACCACCCTGAGCGAAGCTCGCCTGCATTGACTGTGCGATAGTAATAAATGGCGGTTTGTTTTCCACATCGAGTGTGAAGTGCGCATCTTTGATGCCTGCTTTCGCGAGGATCTCTTTCGCTTTGGCCGGGTCAAATTTGAACGGGTTGTTGTCCAGCGCACCAGCGAAACCGACAGGCAGGAAACTCTGGTGGATAAAATACTGGCCTTTCAGCAGGTCTTTAGTGATGCCTGCGTAATCCACCAGATAGCGTGATGCTTCCCACAACGCTGGATTTTTCAGGAGCGGGTTGGCACTGTTGCCCGCATTGAACACCATATAGTTTTGTTCGGCAGAAGGGATGCTCAGCACTTTCACGCCAGGTTTGCCTTCCAGCGCGCTGGTCTGATCGGCACCTAAATCACGGGCGATATCCGCATCCCCTTGCTGAATCAGCAGGCGGCGAGCAGCCGGGTCTGGCACGTTTTTAATAATGATGTTTTTAACTTTTGGCGCGTCGCCTGGAGACGTGGCATTTGCGTCCAGCACTATCGCCTGATGCGGCTGGTAAACGCGCATTTTGAACGGGCCGCTGCCCGCCGAGTGCATTTTCAGCCACTCATTACCGAAATCACCGGCTTTCGCATTAGGCGAAACCGCTTTTTCATCCACGATAGAGGCGATTGGCGTGGAGAGAATATTCAGCGCCACCGCTGGGCTGACATCGGCAGTCCAGTGGATTTCCAGCGTGTTGTCGTCAACTTTCTTCAGCTGGCTGGCGATGTTATCTGGCTGCCAGCCCAGCACGTTCAGAATAAACGCGGGAGACTTGTTGAGCGTGACGGCACGGGTGTAAGAGAAGATAACGTCTTCCGGGCGCAGCGGATTGCCTGAGGAGAATTTGGCATCGGGACGCAGTTTAATCGTCAATTTTTTGTTGGCCGCATCGCCCTGCCAGCTTTCTGCCAGCACCGGGACAACTTTCGCGGGATCATCGCGGTCGGCCTGGACCAGGCGCTGATAAAGACTGGGTACGGTTTGAATACTGGAAAGCTCGTTCGCTTCAGCAGGGTCAAGGCTGACAATATCATCCAGCCCCTGGGCAACAATTAAGGTATTTGGCGGTGTGGCGGCAAAGCTGCTGGCGGAGATTGCAGCTAATAGCATTAACGGCAGTACTTTTCTTTGCATGTGGCACCCTGCTTAAAAAGGAAGAATATAGGAGACTGATGACTCTTCGTAGGTCGGATAAGCGCAGCGTCATCCGACACAGCGGGCGTAAAGGGTGAATGACGCGAGCGTTTATCCACCCGACAAAACACCTTTATCACCCTTTGTCAGCCATCTGATATCTATCAATTGTTATTCTTTGAGCAGGCTACGTTAGGTGAGTTATGAATATTCGCAAAGTCCAAAAAATACTTTGCTTATAAATTTTAGACATAACCAATTCCTTCTGAGAATGAGGGTTAAGCCGGAAATGAAAACGCCGGGCAATGGCCCGGCGCTTTGGATAATGCTAAATATTACTCGTTGATGCGAGGATGCTGATCGACCAGGTTGGTACGTTTCGCCTGTAATTCTTCAATCTCACGATCAATATCTTCGATTTTCTGCTCGATATTATCGTGATGCTCCTGAACAATTTCACGCGCCTCAGCAATATCAGACGCCGCAGGTGTTGCCCCTTTCAGCGGTTTATTCGCGGTTTCTTTCATCGTCAGACCGGTTAACAGGCCAATCACCGCCACCACCATCAGATAATAGGCTGGCATCATCAGGTTATCGGTGGTTTCGACTAACCAGGCGGCAACCGTTGGCGTGACACCCGCGACCAGTACCGAAATATTAAAGGCACTTGCCAGCGCACTGTAGCGAATATGCGTTGGGAACATGGCCGGTAATGTCGATGCCATGACGCCGGTAAAGGAGTTCAGAATAACCGCCAGAATCAACAACCCGGCGAATATCAGACCCAGCACATTACTGTTAATCAGAATAAAGGCAGGGATGGAGAAAAGCAGTAACGCGATACTACCGAACACAATAAATGGACGACGGCCAAAACGGTCGCTCAACAAGCCAATCACCGGCTGGACAAACAGCATCCCAATCATGATGGCGATGATAATCAGTACGCCATGTTCTTCGGAATAATGCAGGTTGTGAGACAGGTAACTCGGCATGTACGTCAGCAACATGTAGTAGGTGACGTTGGTCGAAATCACGATACCAATACAGGTCAGCAGGCTGCGCCAGTGTTTGGTGGCAATCTCTTTAAAGGAAACTTTTGGACCGTCTGCCAGCCCTTCTTTATCGCCTTGCTCAAGCTTCTCGACGTGCTGCTGGAATGCCGGTGTCTCTTCAAGCGCGTTACGCAGATACAGACCGATAATCCCTAAAGGCAGGGCAAGGAAGAACGGCAGACGCCAGCCCCATTCGAGGAAGTTTTCTTCACCCACAACGGCTGTTATCAGTACCACCACACCCGCACCACAGACAAAGCCTGCGATGGAGCCGAAGTCCAGCCAGCTTCCCATAAAGCCGCGTTTACGGTCCGGGGAGTACTCCGCTACGAAAATCGAAGCACCGGTGTATTCGCCACCGACTGAGAATCCTTGCGCCATTTTCGCAAGTAACAACAGGATTGGCGCCCAGATACCGATACTCGCGTACGACGGAATAAGACCAATACAGAAGGTACTCAATGACATGATGATGATAGTGATGGACAGGATCTTCTGGCGACCATACTTATCACCCAACATGCCGAAGAACAGGCCACCTAACGGGCGAATCAGGAAGGGAACAGAGAAAGTACCCAGCGCGGCAATCATCTGCACACTTGGGCTGGCATCCGGGAAGAAGATCTTACCCAGGGCGTAGGCTACAAAGCCGTATACGCCAAAATCAAACCATTCCATCGCATTGCCAAGCGATGCCGCGGTAATCGCCTTTTTAAGACGGCTATCGTCGATGATGGTTACGTCACTGACCTTGATAGGTCTGACTCTCTTTTTCCTTTTTAACATTATTATCCTCTTTTTTCCTTGTGGGAGCGAAAACGTCTCCCGTACTAAGTGTAGTGGGGTAGTTAAAAATTGAAGGTTAAAACTCCAGCACTCAACGTCACTATGCAAATTCCATTAATAACTTTATGAAATTATTGGAAAATGTTCATGATCCCTAAAGTCATTATAAAAAATATGGCTTAATTTAAAAAGTGTGATTGCCGTCAAGTTTACCCGCTAAAGTAAATCTTTGCAGCGCCGAAATAACAACACATCAAAAGAATTAACAATAAAATAACCTGCCAAGGGAGTTGCTATGACTGCGCGGACCGCTGCTACACAGCATGAATACCTGCTGAATGAGGACATCACACTGATGTCCACCACCGATTTAAAAAGCACGATTACCCATGCGAACGATGCGTTTGTGAAGGTGAGCGGGTACTCGCTTCAGGAGCTCACCGGTTGCCCGCACAATCTGGTGCGCCATGCCGATATGCCAAAAGCCGCTTTCGCTGACATGTGGTACACCCTGAAACAGGGCGAACCCTGGACCGGTATCGTCAAAAATCAGCGTAAAAATGGCGATCACTATTGGGTGCGGGCGAATGTTGTGCCGGTGGTGCGCAACGGTAAAACCACTGGCTATATGTCAATTCGCACCAAAGCGCAGCCGGAAGAGGTGGCCGCTGTCGAACCACTCTACAAAGCGCTCAAAGAGGGGCGCTGCAAATATCGCCTGTATAAGGGGCTGGTTTTGGGTAAAAGCTGGCTGGGGAAATTACCGGCGTTACCACTGCGCTGGCGCATTCGGATGATAATCATCAGCGCTTTTATGCTGATGTTGGCTGCGTCCATCGCGCTGGGGCAAAGTGGGCTGTCTGTGTTGATTGCAGCAGTGGCGAGCGTTTTAGTCTGCGCACTGCTTGAGTGGCAAATTGCCCGTCCGCTGGAAAACGTGGCGCGTCAGGCGCTGGAAGTAGCGACCGGAAATCAGCAGCGTGTGCTGCATCTCGCCCGAACGGATGAAATCGGCATGACATTGCGGGCTATCGGCCAGCTTGGGCTGATGTGTCGCTGGCTGATTCATGATGTTAGCCATCAGGTGGAAAATGTTCGCAGTGGCAGCGAGACGCTGGCACAGGGCAACGTCGAACTCAATGAACGTACCCGCCAGTCGGTGGTTAATGTGCAGCAAACCGTCTCTACCATGAGCCAGATGGCGGTATCGGTGCAGAACAACTCAGAAACCGCGGCAGCAGCCGATAAACTTTCCAGCTCTGCGAGCCAGGCGGCAACCCATGGCGGCAAAGCGATGGAAACCGTGGTGACGACCATGGCTGACATCGCGGACAGCACGCAACGGATTGGCTCCATCACCAGCTTAATCAACGACATTGCCTTCCAGACCAATATCCTCGCCCTTAACGCCGCCGTAGAAGCCGCGCGCGCCGGGGAACAGGGTAAAGGGTTCGCGGTGGTTGCCGGTGAAGTGCGAAACCTTGCCCAGCGCAGTGCGACTGCGGCGAATGACATCCGCAAGCTTATCGATGCCAGCGCCAGCAAAGTACAGTCAGGCACCATTCAGGTTCACGAAGCCGGGCGCACCATGAATGACATCGTTGAACAGGTGCGCAATGTGACTCAGCTTTTAGGGCAAATCAGCCACGCCACTTCTGAGCAGGCCGAAGGACTGTCTGATTTAACGCGTGCGGTCGCAGAACTGGACGCTATCACGCAAAAAAATGCCGCGTTAGTGGAAGAAAGTGCCGAAGTGTCTGCAATGGTGAAGCACCGCGCAACGCGACTGGAAGATGCGGTGACGGTTTTGCATTAAATTCTATAAGGCACATATTTCACCGCACTCTCGCGAATTTTTAGCTAGTCTGGGACAGATTGACCGTTTACTCACGACCCTAATCTATGGAGAGCGTTATGACGCAGTCGTCCCAAACTAACCGTCGCTTTGTGCTGGCAAAACGCCCGCAAGGTATGCCAACGGATAAAGATATTCTTCTCGAAGAAGTCCCTGTACCACAGCCTGCCGCGGGTGAGTTATTGCTGCGCACCCTCTATTTATCCCTCGACCCATATATGCGCGGGCGCATGGATGATGCCCAGTCTTACTCGGCACCGCTGGCGATTGGTGACGTTATCGGCGCAGGTACGGTTTGTCGTGTCGAGAAATCTGAACACGCAGATTACAAGGCTGGTGACCTGGTGCTGGCCTACACCGGCTGGCAGGATTACGCGCTGTCTAACGGCGAAGGCTTAGAGAAACTCGACCCGAATATGCAACACCCTTCGTATGCGCTCGGTTTACTCGGCATGCCTGGTTTTACCGGTTATATGGGGCTGACCGATATTGGTGAGCCTAAAGCGGGGGAAACGGTAGTCGTTGCGGCAGCCAGTGGGGCAGTCGGCTCGGTAGTGGGGCAAGTGGCAAAATTGCGCGGAGCAAAAGTCGTGGGTATCGCGGGTGGCGAAGATAAATGCCGCTACGTGACCGAGACCTTAAAATTCGATGCCTGCATCGACCACAAAGCGCCAGATTTTGCTGAGCAGTTGAAAAAGGCCTGTGACAAAGGCATCGACGTCTATTTTGAAAACGTCGGTGGCGCGGTGTTTGATGCGGTATTGCCGTTGCTTAATACCAAAGCGCGTATTCCTGTGTGCGGTGTCATCAGCCAGTACAACGGCATGAATAGCGCCTTTGAACAGGACCGTTTGCCGCTGCTAATGGGTACCATCCTGAAAAAACGTCTGCGCGTACAAGGCTTTATTATTTCGCAGGATTACGCCGATAGTTATCCAGAATTCTTTAAACAAATGAGCCAGTGGCTGGCGGAAGGGAAAATTCAATTCCGTGAAGATATTGTTGATGGCCTGGAGAACAGCGTAGAAGCGTTTCGCGGTCTGTTAGTCGGCAAGAACTTTGGTAAGTTGATTGTGAAAGTCGCTGACTAAGATGAAAACGGTGGATGACGCTAACGCTTATCCACCCGACCACTAGGTGAAAATGGTGGATGACGCTGACGCTTATCCACCTGACCACACTCTTTTGTAGGTCGGATAAGCGCAGCGTCATCCGACATTTTTTTACTTTATATATGGCCCATCGGCCACTGAATTTCGTACCAGTAATTCCGAGGTGAAAACATTCTCTTTCGATAAATACCCGCCATCTAACATCGATATTAAACGGCTGATCACTTCACTTATCATTTCGCTTACCGGATCTTTAATACTCGATAATGCCGGTGAAAGATAAGGGGCAGTCGGAATATTATCAAAGCCGAGCAGGGATATTTCCTGCGGTACTGAAATTCCCAAATCACTTAATTTTTTCATCGCGCCGACTGCCATTTCGTCATTACTGGCAAGGATCGCGCTGACCTTCTGCTTGCGGGAAAGCAGCGTTTCTACTGCTGACACTCCACTGTCTGGCGTCCATTTACCTTGTACGATCAGCGCGTCGTTTACCCCAATATCATATTGATTTAACGCTTCTTTGTAACCGGCTAAACGCTCAATTGCGGTCGGCGAGTCCATGGTGCCAGTAATAAAGGCAATATCATGATGCCCACGCTCAATAAGATATTTAGTCGCGAGGAAACTGGAGCCTTTGTGGTCACAACAAATACAGTGGCTTTGGTGTTTTCTTAATTTTCGGTTCACCACCATAATCGGTTGCTTATGCTGGTCAATAATTTCGTCCATTTCATCAATGGTCAAAAAACGCGGGTAAATAATTACCGCATCGCAGCGCAAATCGAGCAAGAATTGAATCGCTTCACGCTCTTCTTGTGCGCTGTGTTTGCCATCCACCAGAATAAGCTGGCGGCCATTATCTTCTAATTTCTTCGCCGCCTGCGACAGTATTTCACTGAAATAACTGCCGTTATACAGGGTATTGGTCACCACTAAACCGATGCATTCTGATTTATTCGTCGCCAGATTTCGCGCCAGTAAATTAGGGCGATATCCCGCCTCTTCAATCGCTTTATAGACCTGCTCTTTTGTAGCTTCGCTGACGTATCCCTTGCCGGATAAAACGCGTGAAACGGTCGCTTTTGAGACACCGGCTTTCTGTGCCACTTCTAGCATTGTCGACATGGGAGCTTCCTGGCTTTATTGAATGCCCCATTTTACACATTCCCGGCGACAAAATACTGCTCCACGGGGAGTGTCTTGCATTCAGACTCGCCGGTTATGGCGATCGTCATCACAAAATTCACAATCTGTAAAATTAGTATTTGATCTGTTTGTTGGGCGTGGTCAATCTAATGTGGAACCGGTTACCTACCTCTCAGTCCCTACTAGTCGATGCGGTGAAACCGGAAAGAATATTCATAACTAAATGAATTTAAATATAAAACTAGAGTGTCATACGAAAGAGTGGTAACTCATGGCTAAGAATTATGCAGCAGTATCTCAGTCGATAGTCGACGCAATTGGTGGTGCGGAAAACGTAGGTGCGGTGACACACTGCATGACGCGTTTGCGGTTTGTGTTAAACGACGACAGCCGCGTAGATACTGCAAAGCTCAAATCCATTAATGGTGTATTGGGCGTAGTTCGTAGCGAAAATCAATGCCAGGTGATTATCGGTAACACCGTTTCTCAGGCGTATGCCGAAGTGCTGAAACTGCTTCCTGAAGGCATGCAGCCGGCGGTACCTGCCAACGGTAAAAACAAAATCACGCTGAAGCGTATCGGGGCAGGGATTCTGGATGCGCTGATTGGTACCATGTCGCCGTTGATTCCCGCGATTATCGGCGGGTCGATGGTCAAACTGCTGGCGATGATTCTTGATATGACCGGCGTGTTTGGCAAAGGCTCCTCCACGCTCATCATCCTCAACGTGATTGGCGATGGCGCATTCTTCTTCCTGCCGGTAATGGTTGCGGCGTCCGCAGCAATAAAATTCAAAACCAATATGTCGCTGGCTATCGCTATCGCCGGTGTGTTGGTGCACCCAAACTTTGTTGACCTGATGGCAAAAGCTGCACAAGGCCAACCGGTTGAATTTATGGGTTTATCGGTTACTGCGGTGAAATACACCTATACCGTGATCCCTGCGTTATGCATGACCTGGTTGCTTTCTTACATTGAAAGATGGGTTGACCGTATCACGCCTGCAGTGACAAAAAACTTCCTCAAGCCGATGCTGATTGTGCTTATCTCCGCACCTATCGCCATCATGCTGATTGGCCCGTTGGGCATCTGGATTGGTAGCGGAATTTCTTCACTGGTTTACACCATTCACAGCTATCTGGGCTGGTTGTCGGTGGCGATTATGGGCGCCCTGTGGCCGCTGCTGGTGATGACCGGTATGCACCGCGTATTTACACCGTCTATTATTCAGACCATTGCCGAAACGGGCAAAGAAGGCATGGTTATGCCATCTGAGATTGGGGCCAACCTCTCTTTGGGTGGTTCATCACTGGCCGTAGCGTGGAAAACCAAAAACCCTGAACTGCGCCAGACGGCACTCGCTGCTGCGGCATCGGCGATAGTGGCGGGTATTTCAGAGCCAGCACTTTACGGTGTGGCGGTACGTTTGAAACGCCCACTGATTGCGGCATTAATCAGTGGTTTTGTCTGCGGCGCTGTCGCAGGAATTGGTGGGCTGGCGAGCCATTCCATGGCCTCTCCAGGCCTGTTCACCAGTGTGCAGTTCTTTGATCCAGCAAATCCAATGAGCATCGTTTGGGTGTTTGGCGTGATGATTCTGGCCGTAGTGCTCTCTTTCTTCCTGACGTTAATCCTGGGCTTTGAAGATATCCCAGTTGAGCAGAGCGACGAGAAAGAGCCCATCCAGCCAAACGCCGTTGTTGCACCGCAACATGCTGTAAACGTTAACTAACTTAGAAGAGGGACTTTATGTCAGCATCCATTTTTCCAGATGACTTTTTATGGGGCGGTGCCATCGCGGCAAACCAGGCTGAAGGCGCCTACCTCGAAGGTGGAAAAGGGCTTTCCACGGTCGATACCATTCCCCACGGCGAGCATCGTCTGGCGGTAAAACTGGGTTTAGAAAAACGTTTTGCACTGCGTGATGATGAATTTTACCCAAGCCACGAGGCAATCGATTTTTATCATCGCTACAAAGATGATATTGCCCTGATGGCGGAGATGGGTTTTACCGTTTTCCGTACTTCGATTGCCTGGAGCCGCATCTTCCCGAAAGGGGATGAGAAAGAGCCAAACGCCGAAGGTATCGCTTTTTACCGTGACCTGTTTGCCGAGTGCAAAAAACATAATATCGAACCGCTGGTGACGCTGTGCCACTTTGATGTCCCGATGCATTTGGTGCAGGAATATGGTTCGTGGCGCAGCCGCAAAATGGTGGAGTTTTTCACCCATTACGCCCGTACCTGTTTTGAAGCCTTTGACGGTCTGGTGAAATACTGGCTTACCTTTAACGAAATCAATATTTTACTGCATGCTCCTTTTTCTGGTGCAGGTCTGGTCTTCGAAGAAGGCGATAACAAAGAACAAGTGAAATATCAGGCAGCACACCACGAACTGATTGCCAGTGCTTTAGTGACCAAAATTGCTCACGAAGTTAACCCAGACAATCAGGTCGGATGCATGCTGGCAGGCGGGAATTTCTATCCGTATTCCTGCAAACCTGAAGATGTCTGGGCTGCGCTTGAAAAAGATCGTGAGAACCTGTTCTTTATCGATGTGCAGGCGCGTGGTGCCTACCCGTCGTACGCCAAACGTCTGTTCCGCGAGAAGGGCTTTGAGCTGGAAGTGCAGCCAGGCGATGACGAGATCCTCAAGAATACCGTCGATTTTGTCTCGTTCAGTTACTACGCCTCGCGTTGTGCTTCAGGGGATATGAACGAGCTCAACAGCAATGCGGCAAACATCGTGAAGTCCTTGAAAAACCCGTACATTGAAGCGAGTGAATGGGGATGGGGCATTGATCCACTTGGCCTGCGCATTACCATGAACATGATGTACGACCGCTACCAGAAGCCACTCTTCCTCGTTGAAAACGGTCTGGGTGCAAAAGATGAAGTCAACGCGCAGGGTGAAATCAACGACGACTATCGTATTAGCTACCTGCGTGAGCACATCAAAGCGATGGCTGACGCTATCGAAGATGGTATTCCGGTTATCGGCTACACCTCATGGGGCTGCATTGATTTGGTTTCTGCATCGACAGGTGAAATGAGCAAGCGCTACGGTTTCATCTATGTTGATCGCGACGACCAGGGCAACGGCACGCTGACCCGTACGCGTAAAAAATCGTTCTACTGGTATAAGAAAGTGATCGCCAGCAATGGTGGGGATTTAAGCTAGTTTGCCCGTCTGGTGCCCCGATTTAATCGTCGGGGTGCCGTACCCGGTTTTCACTCTTGTCTTCTGCGTCTGGTGACATTTCTTTCCGCAATTCCACGGGTTGCCTTTTTTCTGGGGGCTGATTGTCCGGCCCAGATACGATAATATGTGCGTCCAATCTCTCTTCACAAAAAGATAGTCATGAATATTATTCAAACTAAAATTCCAGAAGTCCTTATTTTTGAACCAAAAGTTTTCGGTGATGACCGCGGATTTTTCTTTGAAAGCTTTAATCAGAAAGTATTTGAAGAAGCGGTAGGGCGTCCGGTTAATTTTGTTCAGGATAATCATTCAAAATCTTGCAAGGGCGTGCTGCGCGGTTTGCATTACCAGTTGGCACCGAATGCCCAGGCAAAACTGGTGCGTTGTGCGGTAGGTGAAGTGTTTGATGTCGCAGTGGACATCCGCCAACATTCTGCAACGTTTGGTCAGTGGGTGGGCGTTTTGTTAAGTGCTGAGAATAAACGCCAGTTGTGGATCCCTGAAGGTTTTGCACACGGTTTTATGACCGTCAGTGATGAAGCTGAGTTTTTGTATAAAACCACTAACTTCTACGCGCCACAAAGCGATCGCAGCATTCTCTGGGAAGATCGCGATATTGGCATCTCCTGGCCTGAAATTGATGCGCCGCGTCTGTTGTCCGATAAAGATCGCCAGGCGAAAAGCTTCAAAGACGCTGACTATTTTTAATCGAATTTTGCTGCAGAAATAGCTTAAAATAGTTTGTTATCTCAAGGGGTTGTGCCTGCGACCCCTGTTATTCCCCAGTCCTGCCCCGCACCACCATCTCCAACGCATCGCTATCTTGTAACCAGTCCCGCGTGTTGATTCTCAGCATTTCCATAAAGGTATGCCCGGCACTGGAGAGGCGTCCTATATTCGGGCACAGAATGCTGATACTGCTGGCGGGAAGAACTTCGCGCAGCAGCAATGGGCGCAAGTTTGCGCTGTAGCCTGGAAAGCGCAGGCGCACTGAGGTCCACATGCTGACCATATCCGTTTGTTCCATCATGCGGGCCATAATCCACGGCGATGAACAATGGATGATGTTTTGCGGCAGCGGCAGGTTGTAGCGTCGGAAAACCTGGCCAAGAATCGAATGCTCGCCGGGTTCATCCCAGTCCAGCCACGGATAATCCATCAATTTCTTTAGCGAAGTCGTATGCGTGACCGGATGGTGGCTCCCGGCAATTATCGTGTTACTCAG
Source organism: Buttiauxella sp. (assembly GCF_049686335.1). Taxonomy (NCBI): domain Bacteria; kingdom Pseudomonadati; phylum Pseudomonadota; class Gammaproteobacteria; order Enterobacterales; family Enterobacteriaceae; genus Buttiauxella; species Buttiauxella sp. Next base: position 82,782 of record NZ_JBAVHX010000015.1, read on the forward strand.
CGCATACAATGTTTCGTTATACATGCCGTTTGGCACTTCGTTACTGGCGCTGGTGATGACCGCGATATCCAGGCGCTGATTTTCCAACGCATGATGAATTTGTTGCGGTCTGCCTTCCATTACGATCAGTTTCACGCCGGCATAACGAGCCTGAAATTGAATGACCGTTTGGGTAAATGGCCCGTAGGAGGCGGCAGATGTGAATCCCACGCGTAACTGGCGCATGGCTTTACCCAGCAGATTGTCGATTTCGTCACGCGCCTGGTGCAGCGAGCGGTCGATGTCTCGCGCATGTCGCAGCAGAACTTGTCCGTACTCATTTAACGTTACGCCGCGTGATGAGCGTTGCAGAATCGGCATGCCGATTTCCGCCTCCATCTCCTGAATAGTTTTAGAAATCGCTGGTTGTGTGAGGTGTAACGCTTTTGCTGCTTTGCCAATGCTGCCCTGTGCGGCAACTTCCAACAAAATATCTAACTGATTTAGTTTGATTTTCAATTTTCGGTCCCGCCTGATTCATCACCGTGGTGCAAATTTTGCCCTCTAACAATACAAATAAGATAACCAAAGGCATAACTAATTTTTATGATTGTAATGTTCTTTTTTTATGCAGATAGTGAATTAAACCCCAGTTTGTTTACATCTGAGTAACAAAATAGGAAGTGAGCATGAAACAACGTGTCAGCTATGCCCAGGCGGATGCCGGGATCTCAGCATCGCTTCCGAATCAGGCGGCTTTGGTCCCGGAGCGCGCTAACGCTAAGTCGCTGGTGGCGGTAACCATCGGCAATGGCCTCGAGATCTACGACTTTGCGGTTTACAGTTTTTTCTCGGTGATCATTGGTCATCTGTTTTTCCCGAGCAGCAATGATTACACCTCGCTGCTGCTGGCGGTGGCGACATTTGGCGTGGGGTTTGTGATGCGCCCGCTCGGTAGCATGGTGTTAGGCAGCTATGCCGATAAACACGGACGTAAAGCGGCCATGACGCTGATCCTCGGGCTAATGTCTTTAGGGGTGATGATGGTGGCGTTTGCCCCGACCTATCATCAGGTCGGGATTATGGCTCCCATCGTCCTGGTAGCGGGACGCATGTTGCAGGGCTTTTCTGCTGGTGGCGAAGTGGGGGCGGCGACATCGTGGTTGATGGAAGCCGGGGATAAGTCTCGCCGCGGCGCGCGAGTGAGCTGGCAGATGACCAGCCAGGGCGGAGCGGCACTTTTCGGTGCGGCAATGGGCGCAGGTCTGAGTCATGTTCTGAGCGAACAGCAGCTGTATGACTGGGGCTGGCGTATCCCGTTTATTGTTGGCCTGGCGATAATGCCGATTGGTTTGTACATCCGTCGCCAACTTGAAGAAACGCATTCAGCCACACCTGGCCCGAAGGCAGAAAGTTCAGCATTTACCCTGTGGCGTGAACATCGCCGCGCCCTGTTACTGGGCATTTTGCTGGTGATGAAAGGCACCACCACTTTTTACATCATCATCTACTACATGCCCGCGTATATGGTTAACACGTTGCATATGCCTGCCAGCACTTCGTGGTGGGTGAGCTTGACCGCTGCGGCGTTAACGCTAATTGTGCCGTTCTTTGGCGGCAAACTGGCAGACAAATTACCACGGCGCAAACCGATCTTGATCGGCTGTGCGGTAGGATCATTCATCCTGATTTGGCCGATCTTCGCCTCGATTCTGCATGGCGCACCGCTCGGGGTCACCCTTCTACTGATAGCCCTGGATCAGATCCTCGCGAACATCAGTTCTGCGGCATTTTTCCTGTTGATCCTCGAAGCATTTCCAAAAGCTGTTCGCGCCTCCGGTATGGCAATGGTTTATGCCATTGGCGTTACGTTGTTTGGTGGATTCGCACAATTGATCGTGACCTGGTTGTTGAAAGTCACCGGACAACCGATGGCTCCGGCCTGGTATCTCATGTTCTGCGCTATCGTGACTTTTTCAGCATTAGTTGCCTGGCACGAACGCAAAACTTACTGTGATGAATAAAAAGGAATAACCCTATGCTTATTAAAGAAATTCTCGATTACGAAGAAGAGATGATTGCCATTCGTCGTGATTTCCATCAGCACCCGGAGTTAGGTTTTGAAGAGTTCCGCACCAGCGATCGCATTGCTGAACTGCTGACTGGCTGGGGTTACGAGGTACATCGCGGATTGGGCGGCACCGGAGTGGTAGGGACACTGAAATCAGGAACCGGAACTCAGCGTCTGGGCATTCGTGCTGATATGGATGCGTTGCCTATGCAAGAACAAACCGGGTTACCATGGGCGAGTGTGGTCGAAGGGAAAATGCATGCCTGCGGACACGACGGACATTGCGCCATTTTGCTGTCAGCTGCGCGTTATCTGGCAGAGCATCGCCCATTCAGCGGTACTCTCCACCTGATTTTCCAGCCGTCAGAAGAGTCTGTTGGTGGCGCCAAACGAATGATTGATGACGGCTTATTTAAGCTGTTCCCGTGTGATGCGGTGTTTGGTCTGCACAATTTCCCATTGCTGCCAGCAGGCGAGATCGCGACAAAACCCGGCGCGTTGATGGCTTCATCCGACAGCATGACAATCACGCTGGAAGGCAAGGGCGGACATGGATCGATGCCGGAGCACTGTATCGATCCTACCGTGGCCGGAGCCTCGATCGTCATGGCGCTGCAAACCATTGTGTCGCGCAATGTGGATCCGCAGGATTCCGCGGTGGTCACTGTGGGAAGTCTGCAAAGCGGCACCACACACAACATCATCCCGCACAGCGCCGTGCTCAAGCTCAATATGCGTACTTTCAAATCGGAAGTCCGTGACGCCGTGAAACAACGTATTCAGAAACTGGTGCATTCTCAGGCTGAAAGCTTCGGCGTGAAGGCCTCGATCGCGGTGGATTTCGGTTATCCGGTGACGGTGAATGATCCTCAGCAGACCGAGTTTGCATTACAGGTAGCACGTGATGTTTTTGGTACTGATAAGGTTGCGGATCCGGCGCAGGTGAAAAGTGCCATGGGCAGCGAGGACTTCTCATTTATGTTGGAAGAAGTGCCGGGCTGCTATTTGTGGTTGGGTACTGCAACGGGCAACAATGATTACTCGGTTCACCACCCGCTCTATCAGTTTAACGATGCCTGTATTTCAGGTGGGGCGACCTATTGGGTCAAATTAACCGAGTCATTTTTACGCTGATCCTCAGCCCTCGCCTGGCTTAACGCGCGGTGAGGGCGCACTTCTCAAGCGGTAATTCTGCCGTAAAATTACAACTTTCTGCTGACGGTAAATAACCCTGAATTTTCTACACTGAAAGAAAATGTCCGCAGAGGTTCTACATGCCCTGGCAACCTTTTCTCTCAGTGATCCCGGGATCGGTGCCTGCGGATCTTGCCATTAAACACATCACTTGCAGCGACATAAGTGATAACTGGCCGATGAAGGATCAGGTTGTAGAGCAGATCGATGACATCAATCAACAGCTCGCCTGCGATCTCTCGTTAGAAGCCCCGGAAATATTTGTAGATAACCTGGGGAAGCGGCGGATCCGCTGCCGTAACAAACTCTCCGAACAAGCTTTTCGTTCCCGCCCCGCCCTGGAGGAGTGGCGTTGCCAGCTGGTTCCTACAGCGCTTGCCCTGTGGGCTGTGCAACATCCACTGGCGGTGAGATTAATCAGCGGTGGCGAAATGGATCTCAATAGTCGTCCGTGGTTTATTCACGCCAATGATGCGCGAGGTATTCGTTCCCGCGCAAAAGTGATGGCCGCCATTGCCGATTTTCATCTTAATGACAGTGTTGCTGCCAACTGGATTAGCCTCGCTTGCGGCGCGGCAGTGCCGGTCCTCAAGACTCTGCACAGTGCAAAATTGAAGTCGCAGAAATTTACCTTATTGCTGATTGATCATGACAGGCAATCGCTGAAGTTTGCCCGTGGTCTGGCGACACAATATGGACTGGTGGAAGGGCAGCATTTTCAGCTGCTGATGCGCAATTTATTCGACCGCATGATTGTCACTGACAAACTCGTGCAGGAACTGGGCGAGCAGTCCGCGGAATTAGTCGACGGGTTAGGGATTTTCGAATATTTCTCGGAGTCTGAGGCGGTGCATTTTATTCGCCACGCGTTACGTTTGGTTAAACCTGGCGGCGTGCTGATTATTTCGAATATGCTTAAAACCAGTCCACAAATTGATTTCGCTTTGCGTTGTGTTGGCTGGACGACGATTTATCCGCGCACGCTTTTCGAGCTCAGAGAAATTATTCTGGCTGCGGGGATTAATCTGCAGAATGTGACCGTAACACTTCCCAGTGATGGGGTTTACGCGGTGATGGAAATTAATGTGCGGGAATAGAATGCTTTTAAAATCCTGCTCCTGAAATAAGGAGCAGGAGAATTTATTAACCCAGGTAATTCATGCCCTGTTTCAGGACAAAATCACAGGCCTGAGTTTTCACTTTTTCTGCCAGCGGCGAGCTGCCGATGGTTTGCAGATTCAGTTGCTGGCCTTTGCCGGTGTTCAGCAGACCCATCAAACCCTGAGTGTAATCTTGTGGCTGAGTCTCTTTCGTGCCGCTATCCAGGCCCAGTTTATCCAGAAGCTGGTTTTTGACGTTTTCTGGATTGGTGGCGGAGACCAGTTTGTTGTTCATGCAGTACTGCAAAATACCCGCCGCGTTGGTCATGGTGTTAGCGCTCAGGGCGTTAGTCCCACTGGCGAGCAGGCTGCTCAGTGATGCTGCAGAGTTGCCCGTGGTGCCGGTAGTACCAGTACTGCTTGTGGATTTGCTCAACTCACTTGCCGCACTACTCAGCTGATCCTGCCAGCTTGCCGCTACTGCCTGCCCGGCAAAAATGGATGCTGCCAGTGCCAGAGCACACGTGACCTTATTGTTTGCTTTCATCTGCTTATACTCTTTTATATAACCTGCATCGCAGGAGAATTTCCTCGAGTATACCGCTTTATCTGGGCCCTTCGGAGCCTGGAGAGTTCTTAAAACATCCAGAAAGCATGATTTATTAGGGGCCAATGTAACGCAGCACCACTTTTACCGCCATTTCCCGATAATGGGAGGTGCTATCAACCGGTTCGCTTCCATCTTCAAACAGGTTTGAAAAGGTGTAGCTGTTTGCCACATGGTAGAAGCTAAAGCTACTGATCAGGCGGTGAACATCTTTGGCGGTAACGAGTTTGTTGAAGAGCTGTTTTTCCTGGCCGCGAGTCAGCACATCTTCCAGTAATTCCAGCGCACTGCGGTTTATCTCGCGCAGGTAAGTGGACTCTTTGACGAAACGCCCACGCTGCATGTTTTCCATGCAGATAATACGAATGAAATCGGGATGCGTGGCGTGGAAATCAAAGGTCCATTCCACCAGTTCCACCATCGCTTCTACTGGCGGCTGGTTGGAGAGATTCAGTTGGCGCTCACAGCTACGAATCTGGGTGTAGACATATTCCAGCACCTGAACGTATAGCAACTCTTTGGTTTTGAAGTGATAAACCACCATCCGTTTGGTGGTATTTGCCTTCTCTGCAATTTGCTCCATGCGTGCGCCGTTAAGGCCAAATTCAGCGAACAAACTAATGGCGCTGAAGAAAATCTTTTCTTTCAAACTGGCGTCGTCAAAACGCTCCGGAAGATAAATTTCGTGGGTTTCCACGCAAGGCTCCTTAATGTCATCAGGCCGCTGGTACCGCCCAGGCCTGATGACATTAAAACAAGTTTGCGCAGGCAAAGCACTGCCGAGTTATCGAAGCCCTGAAACACATCACACTCGTGGATGTTTGCGGTACAGCCACAAGCCGGGAATCGATAGGCCAATCGATAGGGCGCCAAGGATAAACGAGGCTTTGAGGAAGTTAGTGAGTAGCTGAATCATCAGGTCTTCGGTGTAACCAAAGTGGCTCAGTTTCACGGCAGAAATCATTGCGGTGTAGGCGGAGATGCCTGGGAACATCGGAATGACGGCCGCCACGGTAAAGACTTTCGGATGTGCCAGATACCAGCGCGACCACTGGATACCGATGCTGCCCACCAGAAGTGAAGCGATAAACGTGCTCCATTCAATGTTCAAACCGGCTGTTATCATCGCCATTCTGGAGCCGTGGCCAATTGCGCCCAGCAACGCGCAATAGGGCAAAGCACGTTGGGGAACGTTAAACACCAGCGCAAAACCGACGGCGGGAATGGCTGCCAGCGCCATGTCCTGGATCAGCGCCAGTAAAAAGTCGACTATTCCCATCCTTTCAGCCCCCATAACGACATCGCCATCACGACACCAATGCAGGTGGCAAGCGTGAGTAAACTGGCCATTGCCCATCGCGCAAGGCCGGTGTTGACGTGACCTTTAAACATATCGGCAACGGCGTTGATCAGTGGAAAACCCGGCACCAGCAGCAGCACGCTTGCCGCCATCGCAATGTTTGAGGTCGTTGCGAATGGGCCTTTGGCAATCAGCAGCCCTGAAATCGTGGTCGCAACAAATGCCGTAATGCAGAAGTTAATTTGTGGATGCAGATGGCGTGCAGTGAGCAGCAACCGCACATACATTGCCACCGAACTGGCAACGAAGGCGACGAAGGCGCCATCCCACCCGCCATGATTGAGCTTACAGAAACATCCGCAAGAAAGACCGACCATCAACACCACTAACCAACGGGGATAGCGCAGAGGTTTAATGTGCGAAAAGCGTTTCAAAACATCTTTATGATCCAGCAGCTTATGTTCTGCCATGATCACGATGTGTTGTACTTCCGTCACGACGTGCATGTTGATGCCACGGTCGATGTTCTTGCGCGTCGTAGTGAGACACTGATTGTCTTTGATGGTACTGAGCACGATGGCGTTCGCTGAAATTGAGCTTTCAACGCTATCCATCCCTAATGCCATGCCCAAACGGCAGGAAAGCTCTTCAACCAGGGCGCTTTCTGCTCCGTGCTGCAGCAAAAAAAGCCCACACTGAATGCAGAGTCGGGTGACTTCACGTTGGGGGTTTACATCTGTCGACATGCCTGGCCTATGAAAGATGAAAAGCGACATCTGTCGCTCAAATTTTAACATCCTCCATTATTAACATAGGCCGACCCCTGTACTCAGGCGCGCCAGATCAACATTTAGCGTAATAACGGATTTCGCACACTATTTCAGCGAACTATGAACTCGCCCACAATTTGGGTGCGACTTTCGAAAAGTGCACGTTTTAGACGGATATTGGCCTTCTTTTCCTCTCTGCGGACGATAAAAATGCATTAACGCGCATTTTATAAACATAAAAATAACATTTATATAACGTCTTATCTGAGAGCGTACCTTATGAAAACTCAAGTCGTGATAATTGGAGCCGGCCCATCAGGTTTGTTGTTGGGGCAGTTGTTGCACAACGCGGGCATCAGCAATGTGGTGCTAGAGAGACAAACACCGGAACATGTTCAGGGGCGCATCCGCGCGGGGATCCTGGAAAATGGCACCGTAGATTTACTGCGTGAAGCCGGTGTCAGTGAAAGAATGGATTCTGAAGGGCTGGTTCATGAAGGGGTTGAGTTTCTGGTCGATGGAAAACGCATTCCCGTTGCGCTCAAAGCGTTAACGGGAGGCAAAACGGTAATGGTCTACGGCCAGACAGAAGTGACGCGTGATTTGATGGAAGCGCGCTCTAAGAGCCAGGCACCCACGATGTACGGGGTAACCAATGTGCAATTGTTTGATGTAAAAAGTGATTCGCCCTATGTCACCTTTGAGAAGCAGGGCGAAACCTACCGCATCGATTGCGATTATATTGCGGGCTGCGATGGTTTCCATGGTGTTTCACGCAAAGCGATTCCCACAGAAGTCACGCGCGAGTATGAACGGGTCTATCCCTTCGGCTGGCTGGGCTTGTTATCCGACACACCGCCGGTCAATCATGAACTGATTTATGCCCATCACGAACGCGGGTTCGTTTTGTGTAGTCAGCGCTCACTAACCAGAAGCCGTTACTATTTGCAGGTTCCGCTGACGGATAGTGTTGAAGCCTGGTCGGACGAACGTTTCTGGGACGAGCTTAAACAGCGACTGCCAAAAGATCTGACGGATAAGTTAGTGACTGCTCACTCACTTGAGAAGAGTATCGCGCCGTTACGCAGTTTTGTGGTCGAACCGATGCAGTACGGCAACCTTTTCCTCGTGGGCGATGCCGCCCATATCGTCCCGCCGACGGGGGCAAAGGGGCTCAACCTGGCCGCTTCTGATGTGAACTATCTGTATCGGATTTTATGTAAAGTGTACAAGGAAGGACGAACCGATTTACTGGAAACTTATTCACCCATGGCATTGCGCCGCGTATGGAAAGGCGAGCGTTTTAGCTGGTTTATGACCAATCTTCTGCATGATTTTGAAGGGATGAACGCGTTTGACCGTAAAATGCAGCAAGCGGACCGTGAGTACTATCTGACTTCTCGCGCAGGACTGACGACGATTGCTGAAAACTATGTCGGTCTGCCGTTCGAGTCAGTTGAATAAACTACACTTATTCGTCAATAAACTGTGGATTTTGTACCCTGAAAGAGGACGTCATGAATCTGAACCCCAGTATTCCGGTCTTTAAACTGTATGGTGAAAATCGGAACTGGCCGGCAGCTGATTTGCTGCATTGCGAATCGATTCACAGCCGCAGCAGCCTTTATGAATGGCACATTCGCATTCATCAGCATGCGGACCTGGTGCAATTACTCTATTTGCATAAAGGCCAGGTGGAGATCGATATCGAAGGTGTTAAGCACCATGTGGGGCACGCCTGTATTCAGGTCGTGCCTGCATTGTGCGTGCACGGTTTTAAATTCTCGCCGGGGGCTCAGGGCTATTCTTTGTCATTTTCAGCTCCATTAATCGCCCAGTTTGAACAGCAGTTTGGCCGGCCTTTGCAGGTGCTTAATCAGGCCGCATGCGTACCGGTGAAAGGCTCGAACCGGCAGATTAATACGCTGTTTAGTACTCTACAGAGTGAATACGAGGGGACGGGAGAAGCGCGCGACATGATGCTGCACTCTTTGATAAGCGCACTGCTGGTCTGGCTCAATCGGCAGAGTGCTCCGGCTCCGGGCAGTAGCTCACGCGTTGAGCGTAAGCGCGCGGTCATTCATCAATTCAATCAACTGGTTGAAAGTCATTATCGTGAACAACTACACATCACGCATTATGCCTGTGAAGTGGGTTTATCAACGGTGCATCTTAATACCCTGTGCCATGAGTTCTTTGGTTGTAGCGCCCTGAATGTGCTCCATCAACGGGTGTTGCTCGAAGCCAAACGGAGTTTACTGTATACCAGCATGACGATTAGCCAGATTTCGGATTTTCTCGGCTTCAGTGACGCAACCTATTTTTCACGCTTTTTCCGCCGTTATACAGGGACGACGCCGAAGGATTTTCGTCTTCATCCCATGCACCAATTGAAAACGCTTTAATCTAAAAAAGTATTATTTAATTATATTTAAATTAGCATTTACCAATGCTAATTTTATTACCTCGCTTGTCGTTCTCTTGTAATAACGACCATTATTTGAAATACTCGCCCGTTATCAAACCCTCCTTCTATTTTAAGATGATTAATATTGTAGAGGTGATGTCCTTTATATAATTAATCTATTAATGAATCATCGTTCATATTTTTTATGATAGGGTTATATTAATTAAAGGTATGATATGGAAAATATAATCACTGCTGGCAATATTCCTGGCAAGATAATGGTCGTTGTACCCTGCGTGTTAACGGCGGTAGGGATAGTTCATCGCTTGAAGTCGATACCGAGAATTAATAAATTAGTCAATAATATCAAAAGGCTTGATGAAGCCTATGGCGATGTATTAATGGCGCCTGGATCGCTTGTGATATTGAATATCAGCGAATCCTCAATGCAGCTTGCCGAGGAGGTAAAATTTATTAACTGGTGCCTTACGGTACAACCGACCACTGCCATTGTTGCTTACACGCGCAACCACAAACCTGGCGTGCTGAATTATATTTCTGCTTTAGGCGTGCGGGCGATTATTTCTCAAATTGAGCCAACCGCAACCTTCACTGACTTAATCATAAAATCATTCTCCTCTAAGTCGATGATTTCCAGCCCGATGATCAGGAACATTCTGGATACGAGAATTTCCAGTGAATTGACTGTCTGCGAAGCCCAGGTCATGGGGCAGCTATTTCTTGGCTACAACGTCAGCCAGGTGGCGCAGAGTTTAGGGCGCAATATCAGAACCGTGAGTGCGCATAAACGACATGCGATGGAAAAACTTGGCCTACAGTGTGAGAAAGATCTCCACGAACTGGGTTGTGCATTTTCAGGGAAGTAACTGTTTTAAAGGGAGGTATTTATGCAGGACAGCAAAGAGAAGATCTTTTTGCGCAACCCATTTTGCCGCGCATTAGTGATTAGCAAACGGCCACTGATGAGAGAAGGCCTTCAGTTTCTGATGAAGGAACGTGCTGAGAAGTCATCACTCATTCTTATGGATAACTATTTGGATCTCAGGCCTGAAATTTTGCTGCATATCGATGTGGCGCTGATTGAGCTGGACAGCCCTTTGCAGGAGATCTTTAAAGTCTGTGATGACTTCAATCATTTGCAAAATGAATTTCGGCAAGTGGAGTGGGTTTTCACTCTCCCTGCGAATTTGGTGAATATCGCCATTGAACGGTTGTTAACAGCTAACACCGCGTTGCTTTCGTTACATGAACCGCTGAACAGTATTATCGAGCATGTGTTTAACCGCGGTGGCCAAATCGAAAGAATCAGCCGGCATCTTTTGCAGGAAATAGCCGTAAGCTCGGCCAGTAATACGGTGACCAACACCAACTTAACTTTTTCAGAACGCCGTGTTTTACGGCTCCTCAGCAAAGGCTGGCAGCTGGCCCAAATTGCGACACTTCTCGAGAAAAACTACAAAACTATCAGTGCGCAAAAAAGCAGTGCTCTGCGCAGACTGGCGCTGAAAACGGATGCCGAAATGTTTGCGTGGATGCTCAGTGAGCAAGGAATGCAGGAGCTAAATTTACCGCCCTATCACCAGGGTATTTGAAGAAAATGACTGAGGTTCGCTAAGTCGACCTCAGTCATCTGATTACTGGCAAACATCAACCCATTGTGCGGCCGTCAGTTCAGCCAGACGAGCAGGGGAAATACGCACCGCGCTATGAATGGCTCCCGCCGCAGGCAAGACTTCTTCATACTGTTTAAGCGAAATATCACAGTAAACCGTTAACGGATTTTCCAGGCCAAACGGGCAAACGCCACCGACCGGATGACCCGTCCAGATAACCACTTCATCACTGCTTAACATGCGGGCTTTTGCCCCCAAAGCGGCTTTAAGTTTTTTATTATCTAGCCTTGCGTCACCTTTCGCGACAACCAGCACGACTTGATCCTTAACTTTCAACGACAATGTTTTAGCAATTTGACCCGGTTCAACGTTATGGGCGACAGCTGCCAGAGCGACGGTAGCGGTGCTTTGATTTAATTCGATGATGTCGATATCCGGGGCGTTTTCGGCAAAGAATTGCCGGACTGACTGCAGGCTCATGCTTTTCTCCCATTTTTGGTCGCAAATAATTTGGCATAAGGCTGGGCTATATGTAAACCAGCGCACGCTCATTTATCTGCGCCCAGAAGATAGTGAGCCAAGTGCAATGCTGTGATGTGAAATAGCTAAACAACTCAAAGTTTCAGTGATTTCTGGATCTTCTTCACAATCACTGCAACCGGTTTCAGTAACCGGTTGCAGAGTAAGAAAAGGCGATGAATACTGAAACGGTCACACACCTGTACCCAATAATAAGAGCAGCCTATGAAACATATTTTTTTATGCTGTGCCACTGATGCCCCTGCCAGTGTTTTAGACATTAAAGCTTTTACTAAAAAGGTCCCGGCTACGGGGATCAATTATATGAATGACGGACTGTTGCGCGGCAATTCGCTTCCCGCAGCAACCTTCGCGTTGAAAGCCTGACAGGAGCACCGCTATGTCATCGAATCATGCAGCCTTTAATTTAATTTTCCGCTTTGTAGAAAACTACGTGAGTCCAGTCGCTGGAAGAATTTCTTCACAACGCCACGTCATGGCGATTCGTGATGGATTTATTTCTGCGATGCCATTCATGATTGTCGGTTCGTTCCTGCTGGTCTTCGCTTATCCACCTTTCTCGCCAACCACCACCTGGGGCTTTGCTCGTGCGTGGCTGGATATGGCAAAACAGTTTGAAGGGCAAATTCTGACGCCGTTTGATATGACGATGGGCATCATGTCTATCTACATTTGTGCGGCCATCGCCTACAACCTCGGTAAACACTATGTGAAGTCGCACGGCCTTGATCCGTTCATGTGTGCGATGCTTTCACTGATGGCATTTTTGCTGGTGGCAGCACCGAAAACCAAAGGCGTTATGCCAATGGATAGCCTGGGTGGAACGGGGATCTTCACTGCGATCCTGGTGGCAGTTTATTGCGTCGAAATGATGCGGTTCCTGAAAGCGCATAATATCGGGATCAAATTGCCAGACCAGGTTCCGCCGATGATCAAAAACTCCTTTGATCTTCTGATTCCGGTACTGGTTGTGGTTCTGACACTTTACCCGCTGAGCCTGCTGATTCAGTCGCAGTTCGATATGCTGATCCCGCAAGCGATTATGTCTGTGTTTAAACCTCTGGTATCGGCTGCTGATTCATTGCCTGCGATTCTGCTGGCGGTGCTGATTGGCCACTTGCTGTGGTTTGCAGGGATCCACGGCGCGGCGATTGTTTCCGGTATGCTGCAAATGTTCTGGCTGACCAATCTGGGGATGAACCAGAGCGCGTTGGCGCAAGGTGCACCACTGCCGCATATCTTTATGGAAGCGTTCTGGACCTTCTTCATCGTTGTGGGTGGTTCGGGTGCAACCATGGGTCTGGTGATTTGCTATCTACGCAGTAAGTCTGCCCACCTGCGTTCTATCGGCCGACTGAGTATCGTTCCAACCTGTTTTAACATTAACGAGCCGGTGATTTTCGGTACGCCAATCGTGATGAACCCAGTGTTCTTCATTCCATTCTTGTTGGCACCAATGGTTAACGCCGTGCTGGCATGGGGCGCGATGAAGATGGATTTAATTGGCCGGGTGATTTCCGTTGTGCCATGGACAGCGCCTGCTCCAATCGGTGCGGCATGGGCGCTGGGCTGGGATTTCCGTGCGGCCGTTCTGGTTATCTTGCTGGCCGTTGTTTCCGCCATTATCTACTTCCCGTTCTTCAAGGTGTACGAGAAGCAGTTGCTGGAACAAGAAGCAGAAGAAGCTCAGAAAGCGTCTGGCGAAGAGAGCCAACAAGCTGCCTGATAGAGAAGGAAAGAGTGAGATGAAACGGTGGGGAAACCCGCCGTTTTACTTTAAGGTGCAATCACCGCAACGTTGTACATCTGGCAACTTATAACGCTGGCAGCAGGTGCGACGAACCAGTAAACCTTCGCGTTGAATGACTGTGCGGTAAAGGGGATTTTCTTGCCCATTGTGCAGTTGTTTTTCAAAGAAACAAGCGTGACGTAATTGCGCGATTGTCGCTTCATCAAGCAACTCTCTCAGCTCGCCAAAAAACCAATTCAGCAAATAGCCGGTATTGCTCCAGATGAGTTTTCCATTTATATCACCGGTGCTTTCCAGCGCATCCACGACAGGCAGTATCCCTTCAACCAGGAGTTTCTCGAGGCGTTGCTGCAACGGCAGAGTGGTGGCCACTTTGTCTTCATGAACGTCTATCCAGAAATTAGCGGCTCTGCCCGTTTCATGGAACTCGACATGAATATGTTGTGGGTCGACATTCAGGGCGCGCGGTTGAGTTATCAACGCCATCACCAGCGGAGGTACTAACAGGCCAAGGTACCATTGCGCCCACAGGGACTTCAGCGGTTTACCTTCACGGGCAAGTTGCGGCTGGTTGCGATAAATATGGTCACTGTAACAGGCGAGAAGCGAGGTTAATGCCGCTGGCTGCGACCATTGTAAAAGCGTCTGGCTGTGTGCTGGAGCGTGCTCACCGAGGTTGATGAAGTCGTTAAAATAGGGCCGATGTGCGACGAAATGCGCGCGCAACTCATCCGCCTGCGACGGTTGTGAGCGGGTAAATGGCGACTGCCATGCAAATTCATCAAAAAACAGTGAAGACTGTAAAGCCATCGACAAACAAGACCACTAATACAAATGATAATGATTGCTAATCCTATCTATAGGCATGGCCTTTAGCAAGGCTATTTTGTGCGCGAGTTTTTGAAAGGCGGTTATGACTCAGGAGGGTTGCAGCGACTCGCTGACAAATATGCTATTACGGCCCTGGCGTTTGGCCCGATAAAGAGCGCTATCAGCCTGGCGTAAAGCTTCTTCAATATCCCCTTGTTCGAGAACAGCAAGACCAATACTGGTCGTGACGTGAGTGGCAACATCTTCATTAAACAAATGGGGTATTTTTAAATCATAAACCCGCTTGCGGATCCGTTCAGCGGTTTGCAAAGCCTGCTCAGCATCCACATTCGTCAGCAACACCATAAATTCTTCACCCCCATAGCGGGTGACGATATCGCGCGAACGTACGGCATCGCGAATGGCTGCGGAAACATGCGTCAGGGCCTGGTCGCCCATGCTGTGGCCATAATTGTCATTGAAAGCTTTAAAATGATCGATATCGAGCAACAAGACGAAATGCGTGCCACTACCGAGAGCGAGCACGGTCTCAAGACGGTTTTGAAAACCACGCCGGTTATACAGACCGGTAAGCGGGTCTAACATGCTCAAATCATTAAGAGTTTCTTTCTCTTCGAGCAGTTTATCCATCAAGCGACGGGTAAATTTATCGTTTCGTTGCTGAATGATGGTCTGAATGGTAATGCCTATGCCTGGCAGGGCAATCGAATACAAAACACGGGGCCAGTTATCCCCTCGATCGAGCCACAATATCATCGCGGTTACAGGCAGGCAGGAGGCAATAAATGCTTGTATATTATTAATAAAAGAGATCGAACCAATAAATAATATCGCCAATAAGGCAATAATTAGAAAATTGAGATCTCTAATTGGCATCACACTGACTTTTATATAAATATGCCACGACCAAAGTAATCCAATTATTAACGAGATAGCGTTAATGTTGATCAACTGTTTTTTGTTAACGAACTGCCAAACCAGGCATGCGAGGCTTATCACCAGCACCATGATTATCGGTACGGTAAGATGCTGAGTGTTGGCAGAAGGCGACGCAATACTAAATCCCGCAGAAAAGGCGTTCAGTAATAAAAATAAACGCAACGAGAGTTGATGTTTCCCTTTGAGTAAAGCGCGCCAGGTTGTTGCTGTCATATCAAATAATTCTTTCGACTCGAATACAACGTTATGTTGTTGAATAATGTTATAAAAAAGAGACAGGGAATATGATTACGTAAAGTAATTATGTGGTTGTTAATCATAGATTTTAATTCGGTGCTAAATCTATCACCTTAATGAAATTATGTCATCCGATGATGATGAATGCTGAACAATTACTCATGTAAACAAAGCGCGATGCCATCGCTGACAAACGAGAAATTATATCATATGATATTGGTTATCATTTACGATTGGCGAGATGGCGATGATGTTACAACGGCAGTTAGAGAGCGCGTGGGGTGTACTGATACCTGGAGGGATCGTCGCCGCGTTATTGTATCTGGATCTTTCTTTTAGTCAGTGGCGAGTGCTGATTGTACTGGGATTATTGGCGACTACGGCAATGCTGTACCATAAACGGTTACGTCACTTTGTACTATTGCCATCATGCGTTGCGTTTGCCAGCGGACTTGCATTAGTGATGATGAATTTGGGAACGATGAAATAAAGGAGATAAAACAGAGGATGATGAGAGTACTAAAGGAAAAGATTGATAAGAATTGGTGCGAAGAGAGGGACTTGAACCCTCACGTCCGTAAGGACACTAACACCTGAAGCTAGCGCGTCTACCAATTCCGCCACCTTCGCAATTCAAAACTTATCTGATATCGCCTTCGCATTGGTGCGAAGAGAGGGACTTGAACCCTCACGTCCGTAAGAACACTAACACCTGAAGCTAGCGCGTCTACCAATTCCGCCACCTTCGCGCAGTGCGAACGATATCTTGCGTGGTTAATGGTGCGAAGAGAGGGACTTGAACCCTCACGTCCGTAAGAACACTAACACCTGAAGCTAGCGCGTCTACCAATTCCGCCACCTTCGCATACCCACAACACCGAAGTATTGTAACCACGGAGGCGCATTCTAGATGTTTTCTGCGCGTCGTCAACAGTTAATTTGGTGCCGCTTTTCTAATCGCTGGAAAAAGCGGCACAACAGGGTGTTAGCGCTTCTTTACGCCACGCATAACAACGGAGCGATAAACTTTGAATCGGCCAGTTTGAGCAATCACTTCGTGGTTGCCAAAGGTTTCGTCCAGCACGTCCGGATACGCCAGGAAGGCGTTCGCCACGATACGTAATTCACCACCCATATTCAGATGACGAACTGCGCCACGGATCAGCTGATGCGCTGCATCAAGGCTGGTCTGAAGACCATCGTGGAACGGCGGGTTAGAGATAATCATGTCAAAACGACCATTCACTTCGGAGTAGACGTTACTGGCGATAACTTCGCCTTCAATCTCATTGGCTGCAAGAGTTGCACGGCTGGCTGCGACAGCTGGCGCTGAAACATCACACAACGTCAGACGGACTTTTGGAGAATGTTTTGCTAGTGAAACTGCCAGCACGCCAGCACCACAACCGACATCCAGCACTTTGCCTTTGGTATGCGGCGTTAGCGTGGAAAGCAGCAATTTGCTGCCGGTATCCAGGCCGTCACGGCTAAATACGCCAGGCAACGTTTTCACGGTCAGGCCTTCGTGTTGATACTCATCCCACCAGGAATGCTCATCAAACTGTGGCTGTTTTTCCAGACGGCCATGATAGAAACCGCAACGACGAGCGCTATCAATTTTATTCAGTGGGCTGAATTCTGCGAGCATTTGCTCAGCACTGCGCACACCACTGCGGTTTTCGCCAACCACAAAAATGTCGCTACCGACTGGCATCAGCGAAAGAATATTCATCAACTGGAACTGAGCTTCTGGCTTGTTTTTAGGCCAGTAGTAAATCAGGGTGTTGCAGTCGCCAATGGTGCTGGCATCTGCCACCAGGCTGTATTGTGCATCATCGCCCATCTGGGCGTTCAACACCTGCCAATGGTGAAATTGTTGGGTATGGACGCGACTTGCAGCCGTTTCGAAACGCGCAGGCAGGTCGTCTTGTAAATCACCGGCAAACAGCACGCGGCTTTCGGTAAAATCATCGCTATGGCGCAGCAGCACTTCACTTGCCGGGGTTAACGCAGACATCAGGACACTCCTATTAAAGCAGAGCGGCGATTATAGAGCTTTAATGGCGTACATTCGATGAATTTGCTATATTTGCGCCCCAATTGGCACTCTCTATCGGGTTTCGCTATGCCCCAAATACCTTTGCGACGTGACTGGTTGTTACAACAACTGGGCATTACCCAGTGGGAGCTGCGACGCCCGGCTGCATTGAAGGGCGAAATTGCAGTCTCACTGCATGAAAACGTTAAGCTACTGATGATTGCCGAAAACCTTCCAGATTTAAGCGATCCATTGGTTAATGATGTTTTGCGCAGTTTGAATCTGGATGCACAGCAGGTTATGCAATTAACACCTGAACGTGCCGCGATGCTACCTGGCGAAAGCCGCTGTAATAGCTGGCGACTGGGAGTGAGTGAACCGCTCTCCATTCCAGGGGCGCAGTTAGCGACCCCCGAATTAAACGAACTTTATCAAAATGGCGCGGCAAGACAGGCGCTGTGGCAGCAAATTTGCGAATATGAACACGATTTCTTCCCTCACCACAAATGACTTGAGCTCGGCGTATGCCATCGAGCTTCGCAGCCATGCCTTCCCGTGGAGTGAAAAAACTTTCGCCAGCAACGAAGGCGATCGGTATCTGAATTTGCGTCTCGATGTAGACGGCAAAATGGCGGCGTTTGCGGTGACCCAGGTCGTGCTGGACGAAGCGACGTTATTTAATATTGCGGTCGATCCTGCTTATCAAAGGCAGGGATTGGGCCGTCAGTTGCTGGAGTATTTAATCAGCGAACTGGAAGCGCGAGATGTGTTTACCCTGTGGCTTGAAGTGCGCGCCTCGAACAAGGCAGCGATTGCACTTTATGAAAGCCTGGGCTTTAACGAGGCGACTATTCGCCGTAATTACTACCCGACAACAGAGGGTCGGGAAGACGCCATCATTATGGCGTTACCATTAGGCTAAAACGAAGGTGTGTTGATGAACTGGGACTGGATTTTATTTGATGCTGACGAAACGTTATTTACCTTTGACGCATTTAGCGGCTTACAGCGGATGTTTCTCGATTATAGCGTGACGTTTACCGCTGACGATTTCCAGGATTACCAAGCAGTTAACAAGCCTTTGTGGGTCGATTACCAGAACGGTGCCATTAGCGCACTGCAGTTGCAGCACCAACGTTTCCAGGGCTGGTCGGAAAGATTATCTGTCCCGGCGGGTGACCTTAACGCCGCATTTCTGAATGCGATGGCTGAAATTTGCGTGCCATTACCCGGTGCGCTCTCGTTGCTTAATGCCCTAAAAGATAAAGTAAAAATCGGTATTATTACCAACGGTTTTACGGCGTTGCAGCAAATCCGCCTTGAGCGTACCGGCCTGCGAGACTATTTAGACCTGCTGGTGATTTCAGAGGAAGTTGGGGTCGCAAAACCCGATCGCAAAATCTTTGATTTTACGTTTGAGAAAATGGGCAACCCGCGACGCGACCGCGTTTTGATGGTTGGCGATACCGCAGAATCAGATATTCTGGGCGGCATAAACGCGGGAATTGCGACCTGCTGGCTGAATGCCCACGGAAGAAGCTTACCGGAAGGCATCCGACCAACCTGGGAAGTTGCCTCATTAAATGAACTGGAGCGATTGTTGTGTAACTAATGACTGCAAATACCCCTCATACTTCAAGCTGCATCATTGTTGGCTGCGTTTACTCACCCGAATCACTTACTAAAGTAAGCTCATCGGGACTCGCTCTCTTGCCGCCTCAATGCAACTCGAATTATTTTGGGTATCAAGCTCCATTTGGGTATCAAGCTCCATTTGGGTATCAAGCTCCATTGTTAAACCTGACCTGATGGGTAAAATAGCCGCCAGGTAATGTTCATTTGCCGCACAGCTTTCTCTGTGCGCATTTCACAGAAGATTTCATTATGACTTTGTCTCCTTTTTTGCAAGAAGTGGGGAAACGCCGCACTTTTGCGATCATTTCTCACCCGGATGCCGGTAAAACGACCATCACTGAAAAAGTGTTGCTGTTCGGACAGGCGATCCAAACAGCAGGTACGGTCAAAGGCCGTGGCTCCAGCCAGCATGCTAAATCTGACTGGATGGAAATGGAAAAGCAGCGTGGTATCTCGATTACTACCTCTGTTATGCAATTCCCGTATCGCGACAGCCTGGTCAATCTGCTTGATACCCCGGGGCATGAAGACTTCTCCGAAGATACTTACCGTACTCTGACCGCTGTCGACTGCTGTTTGATGGTTATCGATGCCGCGAAAGGTGTAGAAGATCGTACGCGTAAGCTGATGGAAGTAACCCGTCTGCGTGATACGCCGATCCTCACCTTTATGAACAAACTTGACCGTGACATCCGTGACCCAATGGAAGTGATGGATGAAGTTGAACGTGAGCTGAAAATTGCTTGTTCTCCTATCACCTGGCCAATCGGCTGCGGCAAATTGTTTAAAGGGGTTTATCACCTCTATAAAGACGAAACGTATCTGTACCAGACCGGTAAAGGTCACACCATTCAGGAAGTGCGCATCGTTAAAGGATTAGACAACCCTGAACTTGACGCGGCTGTTGGTGAAGACCTGGCGGCACAATTGCGTGACGAGCTGGAGCTGGTACAAGGTGCTTCTCACGAGTTTGACCGTGAACTGTTCCTTGAAGGCGAGCTGACGCCAGTCTTCTTCGGTACTGCCCTCGGTAACTTCGGCGTAGACCATATGCTCGATGGCCTGGTTGAATGGGCTCCAGCGCCGATGCCGCGTAAAACTGACACCCGTCAGGTTGAGGCAGCAGAAGATAAGTTCACCGGTTTCGTGTTTAAGATTCAGGCAAACATGGATCCGAAACACCGCGACCGCGTGGCATTTATGCGTGTGGTGTCCGGCAAATACGAAAAAGGCATGAAACTTCGCCAGGTTCGTACCGGTAAAGACGTGGTGATCTCTGATGCGCTGACCTTTATGGCCGGTGACCGCTCGCACGTTGAAGAAGCCTATCCAGGCGACATCATCGGCTTGCACAACCACGGTACCATCCAGATTGGTGATACCTTCACCCAGGGCGAAATGATGAAGTTCACCGGCATTCCGAACTTCGCACCGGAACTGTTCCGTCGTATTCGTCTGCGTGACCCGTTGAAGCAGAAGCAGTTGCTCAAAGGCCTGGTTCAGCTTTCTGAAGAAGGCGCGGTGCAGGTGTTCCGTCCAATCGCCAACAACGATCTGATCGTCGGTGCGGTGGGTGTGCTGCAGTTTGATGTGGTTGTGGCGCGACTGAAAAGCGAATACAACGTTGAAGCGATTTACGAGTCAGTCAACGTTTCGACGGCGCGTTGGGTTGAAAGTAACGACGTGAAGAAGTTTGAAGAATTCAAACGGAAAAACGAATTGCAGTTGGCACTCGATGGCGGCGACAACCTCGCTTATATCGCGCCAACCATGGTAAACCTGAACCTGACGCAAGATCGTTACCCAGAAGTGAACTTCCGTAAAACTCGCGAGCACTAATCGTCTCTCAGGGCGCGACAGCCGTCGCGTCCTGCTACTTTTCCCGTCTTATTAATCCCTTACGGAATGTTCTTAATTTCCCCCATTTCCCCCACTATTCCCTGTTTTTCCCCGTCCTCCCCATGCAATTCTGTGATTGTTGTCTATATTTAACAAACCAGTGACAAATTAGTTGGTCGAATATGTCAGGTAAGTGAAGCTTTCTGGCGAGTTCGTTCACACTGATTTCGAACGGCGTTATTTAAAACTGTACGTAAATTTTTAGGCTGCAGTACTAGCTTGTTTTAAATGGAAAGCCGTGACGCAACGGCTTGTGCTCGAATAGCGAGCAAAACAATAGGAATTAATCGATGACTATGACTACGACTAAGATTTCTAAAACTCTGTTAGCGGTTGTTTTGGGTTCAGTGCTGGCAAGCGGAAGTGCGCTGGCTGAAGACACCATGCTGAACAAAACGGAATCTACAGCCACTACAGCAGGCGAAAAAATTGATAGCTCTGTAAAAGACGTCGGTAATTACATGGACGACAGCGCGATCACAGCGAAAGTGAAAGCAGCCCTCGTCGATCACAAAGATATCAAAAGCACTGACATTTCAGTGAAAACTGAGAAAAAAGTCGTGACCTTAAGTGGTTTCGTTGAGAGCCAGGCGCAGGCTGAGCAAGCCGTGAAAGTCGCTAAAGGCGTGGAAGGGGTCTCTTCCGTCAGCGATAAGCTGCATGTACGTGAAGGCGCTGATAAATCAGCCAGCGGTTATGCAGGCGATACTGCAACCACTAGCGAAATTAAAGCTAAACTTTTATCTGACGACATCGTGCCTTCGCGCCATGTGAAAGTTGAAACCACCGAAGGTGTTGTACAGCTGTCAGGTACAGTGGAATCAAACGCGCAGTCCGCGCGAGCTGAAAGCATCGCAAAAGCAGTTGATGGCGTTAAAAGCGTCAAAAACGACCTGAAAGTGAAGTAAATAAAATTCATAGCCAAAGTATTTGAAGCTGCATCAAGGCGGCAACGGTGTAACGCCAACGCTGATGCGGCTTCAAGTATGGCGGGTATAGAAGCTTTATCCCTCGTCAAAGCGAGGGAGCAGTCAGTAACATCAATACCAAATATCGCCAATGAGTGCTTAGCTCGCACTCATCCAGAAGCGATTCGGGTTCACTATGGTTAAGGAGAGGCATATGTTTCGTTGGGGCATTATTTTTCTGGTCATTGCGTTGATTGCAGCAGCACTGGGTTTTGGTACTCTTGCGGGTACTGCGGCAGGTGCAGCAAAAATTGTCTTCGTGGTAGGTATTATTCTGTTCCTGGTTAGCCTGTTTATGGGACGAAAACGTCCTTAGCGGTTTTACCCATCAATTTTGGGTATATAATCAGTAAAGACAGACCAGAGAGCCAGTCTATATAGACTGGCTCTCGCGTATTTAAGCGACTAACAAATAACTAATAACTAATAATAAATATCCTTTAGATTTCGAGTTGCAGCCAACACCCCTGCGACTTGAAAGATGAAGGATAACGAACCAAGGAAAAGCAGGGTGGGACAACGAATACCCGTTACGCTCGGCAATATCGCGCCGCTTGCGTTAAAAGCGTTTCGTCCCGGCAAACTTGCCATTGTTTGTGAAGGTGGTGGGCAGCGTGGGATCTTTACAGCCGGCGTGCTGGACGAGTTTATGCGCGCTAATTTCAACCCGTTCGACCTTTTCTTAGGCACCTCAGCCGGTGCACAAAACCTTTCCGCTTACGTTTGTCACCAACCTGGTTACGCCAGAAGAGTGATCACCCGTTTTACCACGACCCGTGAATTTTTCGATCCTCTGCGCTTTGTGCGTGGCGGGCATCTCATCGATCTCGACTGGCTGGTTGAGGCCACTTCGACAAAAATTCCGCTCTCTATGGCGACAGCTGAAAAACTGTTTGAGTCTGACAAAGCGTTTTATATGTGCGCCTGCCGTAGCGATGATTACAGTCCCGGGTATTTTTCGCCAAACAGCACCAGTTGGCTGAATATTCTCAAAGCCTCCAGCGCAATCCCCGGTTTTTACCGCAGTGGTGTGGAGATTGATGGAATCGGTTATCAGGATGGTGGAATAAGCGATGCCATTCCGGTACGAGAAGCGGTGCGTCTGGGCGCAGACACGCTGGTGGTTATCCGCACCGTGCCTTCGCAAATGTATTACACACCTGAATGGTTTAAACGAATGGAACGCTGGCTTGGGGACAGCAGCCTGCAACCGCTACTCAATCTGGTGCATCATCACGAAACCAGTTATCGGGAGATACAGAACTTTATTGAAAAGCCGCCGGGCAAACTGAGAATTTTTGAAATTTATCCACCGAAACCCCTGATGAGCATGGCGTTAGGCAGCCGGTTACCGGCGCTGAATACGGACTATAAAACTGGCCGTTTATGCGGGCGTTATTTCCTCGCCACCATAGGCAGAATGCTGGCGACGCAACCGCCAATCAAACGTCATTCTCCGCGTATTCTGGTGCCCGGTTCTGTGGTGCTTACCCCTGAAGTGGTGGCTCAGGAACCGTTATCCCAGGCGGTGGTAGAAACCCCGGAGGCGAACGATTCTACCTTTAATAACGAGGACACGGCGTGACGATGACCTTTTACGACACTCATTGTCACTTCGACTTCCCGCCGTTTAGCGGTAATGAAGTCAGTAGCCTGGGGCTTGCCGCGCAGGCAGGCGTTGAAAAAATTATCGTTCCAGCCATTGAGGCCGACCGCTTTGGTGTGGTTCTGGCGCTGGCCGATAATTATCCGCCGCTGTATGTCGCACTGGGTTTGCATCCGATAGTGATTCATAAACACCAGGATGCGTCGCTGGCACTGCTGGAACATCATCTGCAACAACGCCCGAAAAAGCTTGTCGCTATTGGCGAGATGGGTCTTGATCTGTATATGGATAATCCGCTGTTTGATAAGCAAGAAGCGATGCTGGATGCCCAGCTCAAATTGGCTAAACGTTACGATCTGCCGGTTATCCTTCATTCCCGCCGCACACATGACAAACTCGCCGCCCATTTAAAACGCCACGACTTACCGCGAACCGGCGTGGTGCACGGCTTTGCGGGAAGCCTGCAACAGGCCGAACGCTTTGTGGCCCTGGGTTACAAGATTGGGGTGGGAGGAACAATCACTTATCCGCGAGCCAGCAAAACGCGTGATGTGATGGCGCAATTACCGCTTAGCGCTCTGGTGTTGGAAACTGATGCACCCGATATGCCACTTAATGGTTGGCAAGGGCAGGCTAATCGCCCGGAACGTATTTTTGAGGTTTTTCAGACGCTGTGTGCGCTGCGTTCAGAACCTGCGGATGTTATTGCAAATACCTTCATTCATAACTGCCATCAATTATTTGGTTTGGAATAATCATCAGTGGAATGTGATGTAGCTCACTATATAAGATAAACGTCTCCCTGAATTTGTAGAAATACGTGATTGCCATGGCATTTACGGGCACCTCTGCCGCTATAATCCCGCCCGTTGTAGCTTTTTGCTCGCTGACATTTCTTCAATCTATACACAGGGACTCTGTATGCAACTAATCATGGGATTGATCGGCATGATCGTTCTGCTGCTGATCGCGGTTTTACTCTCCAGTAATCGCAAAGCGATTAATCTGCGCACCGTACTGGGTGCCTGGCTTATCCAGGTCGGTATCGGGGCTCTCATCCTGTATGTTCCGGTCGGTCGTAAAGTTCTGTTAGCCATGTCTGAAGGGGTTGCTAACGTTATCGCTTATGGTAACGCGGGTATTTCCTTCCTGTTCGGCGGGCTGGTTTCGGACAAAATGTTCGAAGTCTTTGGCGGCGGCGGCTTCGTTTTTGCCCTGCGCGTTCTGCCAATTATCGTCTTCTTCTCCTCTCTGATTGCCGTGCTTTACTACCTGGGCATCATGCAGTTAGTCATCCGTGTTCTGGGTGGTGGTCTGCGTAAGGTTCTGAAAACCTCTCGTACCGAATCTCTGTCTGCAACCGCCAACATCTTTGTTGGGCAGACTGAGGCTCCGCTGGTTGTTCGTCCGTATATCGCGACCATGACACGTTCAGAGCTGTTCGCCGTCATGTGTGGTGGTTTAGCTTCTGTTGCAGGCTCAGTATTAGCCGGTTACGCACAAATGGGCGTGCCGCTTGAGTACCTGATTGCCGCATCCTTCATGGCGGCACCTGGCGGTTTACTGTTTGCAAAAATCATCCTGCCTGAAACAGAAACACCAAACGATGCACCAGAACTGGAGTCGATGAAAAACGACCCAGATCGCCCGGCGAACGTGCTGGATGCTGCGGCATCAGGTGCGGCTTCTGGTATGCAATTGGCCCTGAACGTTGGCGCCATGTTGCTGGCATTTGTGGCATTGATTGCCCTGCTTAACGGCATGCTGTCTGGTATCGGCGGTTGGTTTAACTTCCCGCAACTTTCGATGGAATTGATCCTGGGATGGGTGTTCTCACCGCTTGCCTGGGTTATCGGTGTGCCTTGGAGTGAAGCTAACGTTGCCGGTTCCTTCATCGGCCAGAAACTGATCATCAACGAATTTGTGGCATACCTGAACTTCGGGGAATACCTGAAAGATGACGCCACCGTTGCGGCAGCAGGTTTGCAAGTTCTGTCAGATCACACCAAAGCAATTATTTCCTTCGCGTTGTGTGGTTTTGCTAACCTTTCTTCTATCGCTATCCTGATTGGTGGCCTTGGAAGCATGGCGCCAAACCGCCGTCACGATATTGCCCAACTTGGCCTGAAGGCTGTTGCTGCAGGTACGTTGTCTAACCTGATGAGTGCAACCATTGCCGGGGTGTTCCTGTCACTCTAAAAAAGGCGATGTTAAAATTTTAACATCCCTGTGAAATCAATGGCCGGCAGTTTTGTCGGCCATTTTTTATTTTCGATTCGCGTTTTTACTCTATCTAACGTTGTTAAATCACATATACTGTACAAAGCATGTAATTTCTCCTTTGGCTTTTGTGAAGCGAGACACAAAATTATCAATGCAGTGAATGTTATAATTATAACATTGCTACATATGATGTGCGGTGAGATGGATCTCAACGTGAGGGTGACCAGTGTTGCCTCTGCTCTTCAAGGAACCAAGTCCGCTCCAACGTGTTGAGTTTCGAAGCCAGAGACTTCTATATCTTTTGTTGGAGAGTGTTATGACCGATTTAACTGCAAGCAGTCTGCGTGCCCTGAAATTGATGGACCTGACTACCCTGAACGACGATGACACGAATGAAAAAGTGATAGCACTTTGTCATCAGGCCAAAACAGCGGTGGGTAATACTGCGGCGATTTGTATCTATCCTCGTTTCATCCCTATTGCTCGTAAAACCCTGAACGCACAAGGCACGCCTGATATCCGCATTGCGACTGTGACTAACTTCCCACACGGCAATGATGATATCGAAATTGCCCTGGCTGAAACCCGTGCGGCTATCGCATACGGTGCAGACGAAGTTGACGTGGTGTTCCCGTACCGTGCGCTGATCGCCGGTAACGAGCAAGTGGGTTTTGAACTGGTGAAAGCCTGCAAAGAAGCTTGTGCAGCGGCGAACGTTCTGCTGAAAGTGATCATTGAAACCGGCGAGCTGAAAGAAGAAGCGCTGATTCGTAAAGCGTCTGAAATTTCTATCAAAGCCGGTGCTGATTTTATCAAAACTTCTACCGGTAAAGTCCCGGTCAACGCAACGCCAGAAAGCGCGCGCATCATGATGGAAGTCATTCGTGATATGAATGTCGCGAAAACTGTTGGTTTCAAACCAGCGGGTGGCGTGCGTACTGCTGAAGACGCCGCTCTGTTCCTGTCTATCGCTGATGAACTGTTTGGTGCTGACTGGGCTGATTCCCGTCACTACCGTTTTGGTGCATCCAGCCTGCTCGCGAGCCTGTTAAAAGCTCTGGGTCATGGCGATGGCAAAAGCGCTAGCGGCTACTAATCTCTTCCTTTGCGGCGGTTTCCCCGCCGCATTTCACCTGATCCACTCAGGGGGTTACCTTGTTCCTCGCTCAAGAAATTATTCGTAAAAAACGTGATGGTCATGCTCTAAGTGATGAAGAAATTCGCTTCTTCATCAATGGTATTCGGGATAACACTATCTCTGAAGGGCAGATTGCCGCGCTGGCAATGACCATTTTCTTCCACGACATGACTATGCCGGAACGCGTATCACTGACCATGGCGATGCGAGATTCAGGAACCGTACTGGACTGGAAGAGTCTCAATCTGAACGGCCCAATCGTTGATAAACACTCAACGGGCGGCGTGGGTGATGTAACGTCATTAATGCTCGGCCCAATGGTGGCGGCATGTGGCGGTTATGTGCCAATGATTTCTGGCCGTGGTTTAGGCCATACCGGCGGTACGCTCGATAAACTCGAAGCGATCCCTGGTTTTGATATTTTCCCGGACGATAACCGTTTTCGCGACATCATCAAAAATGTCGGCGTGGCGATTATCGGCCAGACTAATTCGCTCGCACCGGCGGACAAACGTTTCTACGCCACGCGTGATATTACCGCGACTGTAGACTCCATCCCGCTGATTACCGCTTCTATTCTGGCGAAGAAACTGGCCGAAGGCCTGGATGCGCTGGTGATGGACGTGAAAGTCGGTAGCGGGGCATTTATGCCGACTTATGAGCTTTCTGAATTACTCGCTGAGGCCATTGTTGGCGTGGCGAACGGCGCGGGCGTGAAAACCACGGCGCTGCTGACCGACATGAACCAGGTGCTGGCATCCAGCGCGGGTAATGCGGTTGAAGTTCGCGAAGCGGTGCAGTTCCTGACCGGTGAATACGTTAACCCGCGTCTGCATGAAGTCACCATGGCGCTTTGCGTGGAAATGTTACTTTCCGGTAACCTGGCGAAAGATGACGTCGAAGCACGCCAGAAACTGCAAGCGGTACTGGATAACGGTAAAGCGGCAGAAGTGTTTGGACGTATGGTCGCGGCACAAAAAGGCCCGACAGACTTCGTCGAAAATTATGCGAAGTACCTGCCAACCGCGGTGTTGAGCAAAGCCGTATATGCCGATAAATCAGGTTTTATCTCAGAAATGGACACCCGTGCATTAGGCATGGCGGTGGTTGCTATGGGTGGTGGTCGCCGTCAGGCTTCCGACTCCCTGGACTACAGCGTTGGTTTTACAGACATGGTGCGACTGGGCGATAGCGTTGAGATTTCCCGTCCGCTGGCCGTGATTCACGCAGCAAGTGAAGACCAGTGGCAGGAAGCAGCCCGCGCAGTAAAAGCGGCAATCAAAGTTAACGGTACAAAGCCAGTCGAAACGCCAGTCGTGTATCGCCGTATTAGCTAAATGCTGGCATACTGATCTGATCACTTTTTGAAACGCCCCTGGGTGTTTCAGGCGCAACGACGCAGGAGAAATTATGAAACGTGCATTTATTATGGTGCTGGACTCTTTCGGCATCGGCGCAACAGAAGATGCAGCAAAATTTGGCGATGTTGGCTCTGATACCTTCGGCCACATTGCAGAGGCTTGTGCAAAAGGCGAAGCAGACAAAGGTCGTAAAGGGCCACTGCATCTGCCAAACCTGACTCGCCTTGGGCTGGTGAAAGCCGCCGAAGGTTCTACCGGTAAAATCCCGGCAGGTATGGACGGTAATGCAGAAGTTATCGGTGCATACGGTTGGGCGCATGAGCTGTCATCAGGCAAAGATACCCCGTCAGGTCACTGGGAAATCGCCGGTGTTCCTGTGCTATTCGACTGGGGCTACTTCTCTGATACGCAAAACAGCTTCCCGGAAGAACTGCTGAATAAACTGGTTGAGCGCGCAAACCTGCCGGGCTACCTCGGTAACTGCCACTCTTCCGGTACAGTCATTCTGGACGAGCTGGGCGAAGAGCATATGAAAACCGGCAAGCCGATTTTCTATACCTCCGCTGACTCCGTGTTCCAGATTGCGTGCCACGAAGAGACCTACGGCCTGGATAAACTTTACGAGCTGTGCGAAATCGCACGTGAAGAGCTGACTGAAGGTGGCTACAACATTGGTCGTGTTATCGCGCGTCCGTTTATCGGCGATAAAGCGGGTAACTTCCAGCGTACCGGTAACCGTCATGACCTGGCTGTTGAACCACCTGCGCCAACCGTATTGAAAAAACTGGTTGATGAGAAGAATGGTCAGGTAGTTTCTGTCGGTAAAATTGCAGATATCTACGCTGAAGTCGGCATCACCAAAAAAGTGAAAGCGACCGGTCTGGATGCGCTGTTTGATGCCACCATCAAAGAGATGAAAGATGCGGGCGACGAGACAATCGTGTTCACTAACTTCGTTGATTTCGACTCGTCTTACGGCCACCGTCGCGACGTAGCAGGTTATGCTGCTGCGCTGGAATTGTTTGACCGTCGCCTGCCAGAGCTGATGGAGCTGCTGAAAGAGGACGATATTCTGATCCTCACTGCGGACCACGGTTGTGACCCAACCTGGCAAGGTACCGATCACACCCGTGAACACATTCCAGTTCTGGTGTACGGCCCGAAAGTGAAAGCCGGTTCTCTGGGCCATCGCGAAACCTTCGCGGATATCGGCCAGACGGTTGCCAGCTATTTCGGCACGTCCCCGATGGACTACGGCAAGAACATGCTGTGATTTTGTCGGGCGGAGTTTTTCCGCCCGTGATGAACCTCTTTTAACAAGGATATAAACATGGCAACGCCACATATTAATGCTGAAATGGGTGATTTCGCAGACGTCGTTTTGATGCCTGGGGATCCGCTGCGTGCAAAACATATTGCAGAAACTTTCCTCGAAGACGTTCGTGAAGTTAACAACGTGCGTGGCATGTTGGGTTTCACCGGTACTTACAAAGGCCGCAAAATCTCTGTAATGGGTCACGGTATGGGTATCCCATCCTGCTCCATTTACACCAAAGAGCTGATCACTGATTTCGGCGTGAAGAAAATCATCCGTGTGGGTTCTTGCGGTGCGGTACGCGCTGACGTGAAACTGCGTGACGTGGTTATCGGCATGGGTGCTTGCACCGATTCCAAAGTGAACCGTCTGCGTTTCAAAGACCATGACTTCGCAGCAATCGCTGACTTCGACATGGTGCGTAACGCGGTTGATGCGGCGAAAGCGCTGGGCGTTGACGCTCGCGTTGGCAACATCTTCTCTGCAGACCTGTTCTATACTCCAGACCCAACCATGTTTGACGTAATGGAAAAATACGGCATCCTGGGCGTGGAAATGGAAGCTGCGGGTATCTACGGCGTGGCAGCAGAATTCGGCGCGAAAGCACTGACCATCTGCACCGTGTCTGACCATATCCGTACTCACGAGCAGACGACTGCTGAAGAGCGCCAGACCACCTTTAACGATATGATCAAGATTGCTCTTGAGTCTGTGTTACTGGGCGACAAAGAGTAAGATTCAAAAAGGGTGCTTCGGCACCCTTTATTTGTTCATAGTATCTATTCACTTAAACTCCCTCAATCTTCATACCTGCTTTACCTTTCAAATATATAGCGCTATAAATCTATTCAAGTATCTATTCACGAATCTATTCACATGAGCGCTCTGACTGATTTATTACTCCACGGGCCACAAACTGCAAATTTATTGCGGCAGCGTTTGGGTGTCAGCCAGGCGACGTTTTCACGTCTTGTAAATGCTCAGAACAATGTGATTAAAGCGGGCGCCGCCAGAGCAACTCGCTACGCTCTGCGGCGTCCTGTTCGTCAGATTCAGCAGTTCCCGTTGTGGCAAATTGATGATGTCGGGCAGGCGTGGCGCTTCGGCGAGTTGTATCCCATTTGGCCGCAGGGGAGTTGTCTGGTCATTCTGAATAATGGTGCAGCGCAGTGGTTTGACGGGATCCCTTGGTATTTGACCGATCTTCGCCCCCAGGGTTTTTTGGGAAGAATGTGGGGGCGCAAATTAGCGCAGCAAGCGGGGTTACCGGAAGATATTCGCTTGTGGCAGGAAGAGGATGTTCTACTGGCGCTGTCACAGCAGGTATCGGAAAACCTTGGTGGTTGGCTGGTTGGCGAGGAAAGCTATCGGCGCTGGTTTGAAACGCCTTTGCCGTCAGTCATTCCTGAGGCGGATAAATTATCTGTCTATAGCGAACGGGCGAATAACGCACTTGCGGGTGATATTGTCGGATCGTCGGCGGGGGGCGAACAGCCTAAATTTACCTGTTACGCACAAACTACGACCGGGCCGGCACAGGTCATCGTTAAATTTACCCCGTCGCTACAAAACGAGAATAGCCAGCGCTGGTCTGATTTACTTTATGCTGAAGCCTTAGCGCTCAGCATTCTGGCTCAGGCCGGAATCCCCGCCTCGACGGCAAAAGTTCTGACCAATACGCAAGGGCAAACATTCCTTGAAGTCATTCGTTTTGATTGTATTGGCGCGCAGGGCCGCAGAGGAATTGTCTCACTAGAGGCGGTGCAGAGTGAGTTTGCCAGCGGGGCACAGCATTGGCCCGTCACGATGGAAAAATTACTCGCCCAAAAGTCGGTTGAACCTGCAACTCTACGCCTGACGCAACGCATCTGGGCGTTTGGCCGGTTAATAGCCAACAGCGATATGCACGCAGGGAATCTTTCGTTCTATCTTTCTGATATGCCGCTGCGCCTGGCGCCTGTCTACGACATGCTACCCATGGCCTTTGCCCCGAACAGCGCCGGGAATATGCGCAGGGAACGGGTAAAACCGCAGATTGATCCCGTTGTCCCGCGCGAGGTGTGGTTGGAGATGGTGCCTTTTGCTCGCCAGTTCTGGCTTGAAGCAAGCCAGAAGCAGGGGATTAGCGAAAGTTTCCGTGAGCTGAGTTGTGCGATGGCTTCAGAAATGGATGCGGTAGAAGCCAGCGTGAAACGTCTTGCCTAACGCACCGTCTGCGCAATCCACGCGCTCATTTCACGCAGTTCCATTTCTTGTTCCGGGAAATCGGCAATCAGCGTTTCACATTGCTGTTGCAACATCTCACTGCGATACAGGCAACCCTGCAAACGGGCAGCCAGCGCTTCAAGAGGCGCGGGATTCAGGCTGTCGGTGAATATTTGCGTGCGGGTGATATGACCTTTCTCCACATCAAAATGCAGTTCAACACCACCCCAGGTAAAACGCTGATCCAGCAAATGACTAAAAGCCGGTGCCTGGCCGAAATTCCATTCCCAACTGCTTTGGCGGGCAAAGGTTTCTGCAAAACCAGGTAGGTCTGGCAGGGCATCTGGGGAGATGTGTTCCGCCTCGACACGCTCACCGTAATAAGCAAAGAAAGAGTCGCGCACCGCATCGCATATTTGATCGTGGGTCAGGCCCGGCAGCAGATCGCTGAGGTTTGCCACGCGACCGCGGACTGACGTTATGCCTTTGGCCTGAAGCTTTTTTTTATCTGGATTCAGATAATTTGCCAGGCGGCTCAAATCTGCGTTAAGCAATAACGTGCCATGATGGAAACCCCGATCCATAGTCTCTTTGTACGCTGAGCCCGAAACTTTACGCACCCCTTCAGGTGTCGCGACTTCCAGATCGTTGCGTCCGGAAGCGCTGGCACTGATGCCCAGAGCGTTAAGCGCATTGACCACAATGGCCGTCGACACGCTCTTGTCGTATTCCGGTTTTCCCGCCATAAACGTGAAACAGGTATTGCCTAAATCGTGGAACACCGCGCCACCGCCGCTGCTGCGTCTGGCCAGTCGCACGTTATCTTCTTCCATGCGTCGGGTATTACACTCTTTCCACGGGTTTTGCGCCCGACCAATAACCACCGTATCCGCATTGCGCCATAAAAACAGCACGCGTTGAGTGGCTGGCATCTGGCGGAAAATACACTCTTCCACCGCCAGATTGAACCAGGGATCGTAAGAGTCTGAAATCAGCAGACGTAATGTAGACATGGTAGAAATCCTTTCTTACTTAGGGTTTATTGGCGCTCTGCTCTTCTTCGTCTTCTTTAACTTCGGTATTCGCCGTCAGAAGGAAAGGAGACTGTTGCCAGCGCGTGCGTTTGCCCTGCAATAGCGTGCGCGCCAGCACAATGCCAATGGCCAGCGCCAGTAACATCATCAGGCGCAGAATGTTCGTAGTGTTATCCACTTGTTTCGCTTCAGTGGGCAGCGTGTGGGTATCGAGCGTGATCC
Organism: Buttiauxella sp.; assembly: GCF_049686335.1. Taxonomy (NCBI): domain Bacteria; kingdom Pseudomonadati; phylum Pseudomonadota; class Gammaproteobacteria; order Enterobacterales; family Enterobacteriaceae; genus Buttiauxella; species Buttiauxella sp. The sequence continues at coordinate 115,785 of NZ_JBAVHX010000015.1, forward strand.
GCAGGTAACCGACGGGACCATCTTTATCTTCAATTGGCTGAACAATTTGCTGATTAAAATAACTGCCGGCTTTTTTGCCATCGAGGGCGAGCCGGTCACGTACTTCGATCCCTTCACCTGCGCGTATCACGAGGCTGCCGCCACTGTCATAAACACTGGCATCCAGGATCCGGCTGTCCTCAGTCAATAATTTCAGCACTGTTGTGATCTTTTTCTCATCGGGATTTTCAGATTTCATCAGCGGAATCAGGTTATAGCTCACCTGGCGCGCCAGTGTTCTTGCCAGTTCTTCAAGTTGTACGTTTCGGGCTTGCTGATGCCCCTGGCTAAACCACGATGCGCCCTGCATCAGCGCGACTAAAAGTGCGAGGCAGATAAGCACAATCACTGCACGATGCAGCCTAAATTTCATTTTTGCCCGAGCCATAATGCACCTTAGAAAAATTGCCGGTTTTACTGCACAGTTTAATGTTGCCAGAAGCTGTGCTGACAAGGTAGCCTCATGCGTTGTTTTATACCCATCATCCTTCAAGCTGCAGCCAACACCCCGGCAACTCGAAGGCTAATCGGTATACTCTGGCCTTTATCTTTATTCTGGAGCTGTGATGCCAAATAGTCTGACCTGGTGCGACTTGCCGACCGACGTATCTCTCTGGCCTGGTTTGCCGCTATCGTTAAGTGGTGATGAAGTTATGCCACTCGATTACCGTGCTGGCCGCAGTGGCTGGCTGCTGTATGGTCGGAATCTGGATAAAGCGTGCCTGAATCGCTACCAACGTAAGCTGGGCGCAGCAATGGTTATCGTGACCGCATGGTGTGTTGAAGACTATCAGGTGATTCGCCTGGCCGGTTCATTAACGCCACGCGCGACAAAACTTGCCCATGACGCCGGCCTGGATGTCGCCCCACTGGGTAAAATCCCGCATTTGCGTACCCCAGGTTTGCTGGTCATGGACATGGACTCCACCGCCATCCAAATCGAATGTATCGACGAAATCGCGAAACTTGCTGGCACTGGCGAAATGGTGGCCGAAGTTACCGAACGTGCGATGCGTGGCGAGCTGGACTTTGCTGCGAGCCTGAAACAACGCGTTGGCACGCTCAAAGGTGCGGATGCCACTATTCTGCGCAAGGTTCGTGATGAACTGCCGTTAATGCCAGGGCTGACGTCGTTGGTGCTAAAACTCGAATCACTGGGCTGGAAAGTCGCGATTGCTTCCGGTGGTTTCACCTTCTTTGCCGAGTATTTACGCGACAAACTGCATCTGGATGCGGTCGTCGCCAATGAACTGGAAATCTGCGACGGCAAGCTGACGGGCGAAGTCACCGGTCAAATTGTTGATGCAAAATTCAAAGCCGAAACGTTGATGCGTCTGGCCGATAAATATGAAATTCCGGTCGCGCAAACCGTCGCCATTGGCGATGGGGCGAATGACTTACCGATGATTCAATCGGCTGGTCTGGGGATTGCTTTCCACGCGAAACCTAAAGTGAATGAGAAAACCGAAGTCACCATTCGTCATGCTGATTTGATGGGCGTATTCTGCATTCTGTCCGGTAGTCTTATCCAGGAAGAACGCTAATGGCGAAAGCTCCAAAACGTGCATTTGTCTGCAATGAGTGCGGTGCAGACTATCCTCGCTGGCAGGGGCAATGCAGTGCCTGCCATGCATGGAATACGATCACAGAGGTGCGCATTGCCGCCTCTCCGACGTTTGCGCGTAACGAGCGTTTGTCAGGATATGCCGGCAGTGCGGGCGTCAGTAAAGTCCAAAAACTTTCTGATATTAGCCTTGAAGAACTGCCGCGTTTCTCTACCGGTTTTAAAGAGTTTGACCGTGTGTTGGGTGGCGGTGTGGTGCCGGGTAGTGCCATTTTGATTGGTGGTAACCCTGGTGCCGGTAAATCGACGCTACTGCTGCAAACCCTGTGCAAACTCAGCGAACAGATGAAAACGTTGTACGTCACAGGCGAAGAGTCGCTGCAACAAGTGGCGATGCGTGCTCACCGTCTGGGGCTGCCGACCAATAACCTCAATATGCTTTCGGAAACTGGCATCGAGCAAATCTGCATGATTGCCGAAGAAGAAGCGCCAAAACTGATGGTTATCGACTCCATCCAGGTTATGCACATGGCTGATGTTCAGTCGTCGCCGGGCAGCGTGGCGCAGGTGCGTGAATCTGCCGCTTACCTGACGCGTTTTGCCAAAACGCGTGGTGTGGCGATTATCATGGTCGGTCACGTAACCAAAGACGGTTCGCTTGCCGGGCCAAAAGTCCTTGAGCACTGTATCGACTGCTCGGTGATGCTCGATGGTGATGCCGATTCCCGTTTCCGTACTCTGCGCAGCCACAAAAACCGCTTTGGCGCGGTGAATGAGCTGGGCGTGTTCGCCATGACGGAGCAAGGTCTGCGCGAAGTGAGCAATCCTTCTGCCATCTTCCTGAGTCGCGGCGATGAAGTCACTCCCGGTAGTTCGGTGATGGTGGTGTGGGAAGGTACGCGCCCATTGCTGGTTGAGATTCAGGCGCTGGTGGACCAATCCATGATGTCCAATCCGCGCCGTGTCGCGGTAGGGCTTGAACAAAATCGCCTGGCTATTTTGCTGGCTGTTTTGCACCGTCACGGTGGCCTGCAAATGGCCGACCAGGATGTGTTTGTTAATGTGGTGGGCGGTGTGAAAGTCACCGAAACCAGTGCTGACCTGGCATTACTGCTGGCGATGGTTTCCAGCCTGCGCAACCGTGCATTGCCACAAGATTTAGTGGTGTTTGGTGAAGTCGGACTGGCGGGTGAGATTCGTCCAGTGCCAAGCGGCCAGGAACGTATTTCTGAAGCGGCAAAACACGGATTTAAACGTGCCATTGTGCCACAGGCGAACGTGCCGAAAAAACTACCGGAAGGGATGCAGGTCTTCGGTGTGAAAAAATTGGCTGATGCACTCTCAGTGTTTGACGACTTACAAGACTTATAATTGAATAATCGCCCAATTTTGCAGGAGGCAGGCAACATGTCGTCTTTTGAGTACCTGAAGACCGCTATTCGTCAGCAGAGCGTGACTCTGCAGCAAGTTGCAGAAGCCTGCGGTATGACCAAGGGTTATCTTAGCCAGTTACTGAATGCCAAAATCAAAAGTCCAAGTGCACAGAAACTGGAAGCATTACACCGTTTTCTCGGGCTGGAATTTCCCCGTCGCGAGAAAAAAATCGGCGTCGTGTTCGGCAAGTTTTATCCACTACATACCGGCCACATCTATTTGATTCAGCGGGCTGCAAGCCAGGTTGATGAGCTTCATATCATCATGGGCTATGACGAAACCCGCGACCGTTTGTTGTTTGAAGACAGCGCTATGTCCCAGCAACCGACAACCGGTGACCGTCTGCGCTGGCTGCTACAGACCTTCAAATATCAGAAAAACATCCGCATTCATTCGTTTAACGAAGAAGGGATGGAGCCGTATCCGCACGGTTGGGATGTCTGGAGCCGCGGGATCAAAGCTTTCATGGAAAGCAAAGGTATCAACCCCGACTGTATTTACACTTCCGAAGAAAGTGATGCGCCGCGCTTTATCGAACAGCTGGGTATTGAAACGGTGCTGATCGATCCGAAGCGCACGTTCATGAATATCAGCGGTGGGCAGATCCGCGAAAACCCGTTCCGCTACTGGGAATACATTCCAACGGAAGTAAAACCGTTCTTCGTCCGAACCGTCGCTATTCTCGGCGGCGAATCGAGCGGTAAGTCGTGGATGGTGAATAAGCTCGCCAACATTTTTAATACCACCAGCGCCTGGGAATACGGTCGTGATTACGTCTTCTCGCACCTGGGCGGTGATGAGATGGCGCTGCAATATTCTGACTACGATAAGATTGCTATTGGCCATGCTCAGTACGTTGATTTTGCAGTGAAATATGCTAATAAAGTGGCGTTTATCGACACCGATTTTGTGACTACTCAGGCGTTTTGCAAAAAGTATGAGGGGCGTGAACACCCGTTCGTGCAGGCGTTGATCGACGAATACCGTTTTGATCTGGTGATTTTGCTGGAGAACAATACGCCGTGGGTGGCGGATGGTTTACGTAGCCTTGGAAGCGATACAGACCGGAAATCATTCCAGAATCTGTTGGTGTCGATGCTTGATGAAAACAACATCAGCTATGTGCATGTGGAGGAGTCTGACTACGATTCCCGCTTCTTGCGCTGTGTGGATTTGGTGAAGGGCTTGATTGGCGAGCGCCAGTAAAACAACCCTCACCCCGGCCCTCTCCCTGAGGGGGAGGGCGTTAACCGGGCGGTTCCCTCTCCTGGGGGAGAGGGTTAGGGTGAGGGCTTTACAACAACTACTTCGTTACGCGCTTGTACTTGATACGCTTAGGTTCCAGCGCATCCGCACCCAGGGTGCGTTTCTTGTACTCTTCGTACTCCGTAAAGTTACCTTCAAAGAACTCCACTTTGCCTTCATCCTGATAATCCAGAATGTGCGTGGCGATACGGTCAAGGAACCAACGGTCGTGCGAGATAACCATTGCACAGCCTGGGAATTCCAACAGGGCGTTTTCTAACGCGCGCAGGGTTTCGATATCCAGGTCGTTGGTTGGTTCATCGAGCAGCAATACGTTACCGCCAACTTGCAGCAGTTTCGCCAGGTGCAGACGGCCACGTTCACCACCGGACAGCTCACCAACACGTTTACCCTGGTCAACGCCTTTAAAGTTAAAGCGGCCAACGTAAGCGCGGCTTGGCATTTCGGTGTTACCGACACGCATAATATCCTGGCCGCCGGAAACTTCTTCCCACACGGTTTTGCTGTTATCCATCGCGTCACGGAACTGATCGACGGAAGCCAGTTTCACGGTTTCGCCCAGCTCAATGGTGCCGCTATCAGGTTGTTCCTGACCGGACATCATACGGAACAGCGTTGATTTACCCGCGCCGTTCGGACCAATGATACCCACAATCGCGCCTTTCGGTACGGAGAAGGACAGGTCCTCAATCAGCAGGCGATCGCCGTAGGATTTACGCAGATTGGTTACTTCAACAACTTTATCGCCCAGACGTGCACCTGGTGGAATAAACAGTTCGTTGGTTTCGTTACGTTTCTGGTATTCGGTGTTGTTCAGTTCTTCAAAGCGAGCCAGACGAGCCTTGCCTTTAGACTGGCGGCCTTTAGCGCCCTGACGAACCCACTCCAGTTCCTTCTCAATGGATTTACGGCGAGCCGCTTCCGTTGAGGCTTCCTGAGCCAGACGAGCATCTTTTTGCTCAAGCCAGGAAGAGTAGTTACCTTCCCACGGAATACCTTCACCGCGGTCAAGTTCCAGGATCCAGCCCGCAACGTTGTCGAGGAAGTAACGGTCGTGGGTAATTGCCACAACGGTGCCTTCGAAGTCGTGCAGGAAGCGCTCGAGCCATGCCACGGATTCAGCATCCAGGTGGTTCGTTGGTTCGTCGAGCAGTAGCATGTCAGGTTTTTCGAGCAGCAGGCGGCAAAGTGCCACACGGCGACGCTCACCACCTGACAGGTTAGCGATTTTCGCATCCCAGTCTGGCAGACGCAGCGCATCAGCAGCACGCTCCAGTTGCACGTTCAGGTTATGGCCGTCGTGCGCCTGAATGATTTCTTCAAACTTGCCCTGTTGGGCAGCCAGTTTGTCGAAGTCAGCGTCCGGCTCAGCATATTTAGCATAGACTTCGTCGAGGCCTTTCAGGGCATTAACCACTTCAGCCACGGCTTCTTCAACCGATTCACGAACGGTATGTTCCAGGTTGAGTTGCGGTTCTTGCGGCAGATAGCCGATTTTCAGTCCAGGTTGTGGACGAGCTTCGCCTTCGATGTCGGTATCAATGCCGGCCATAATGCGCAGCAGCGTGGATTTACCGGAACCGTTGAGACCCAGTACGCCAATCTTGGCGCCAGGGAAGAAACTGAGGGAGATATTTTTCAGAATATGACGTTTCGGCGGAACAACTTTGCCGACACGATGCATGGTATAAACGAATTGAGCCACAGTGCGACTTCGCCTCTTTTTCGTGATGTAAGATGGTACATATCAGTGGCGAAGTGTAGCCGTTTTCGGCAGTTAATCCCAGCAGGGGAAGTGGGATGTGTTACCCGAAACAGCCTTAACGCTTTTATAGACAAAATAACGCCCTCTGGCGTGGCGAAACTGCAATACCAGGGTTAGCATGAAGTAATTAATGGCGGCATGATGCTGCCCGTGAACATGTGAGGAGAACTTGTGGGGAAAGCCAAACAAGTCGTGGGGCAATTGCTGGTAGCAGTTGTAGGCCTTACGGCATTAACTCATGCAGTTCGCGCGGATTCGCTCGATGAGCAACGCAGCAGATATGCGCAAATCAAACAAGCGTGGGATAACAAGCAAATGGATGTGGTGGCGCGAATAATGCCCACCTTGCAAGATTATCCGCTGTATCCCTATCTCGAGTATCGCCAGATTACTGATGACTTAATGAATGAGCCAACGCTCGTCGTCAGTCGCTTTATCGAAGCCAACCCAACACTGCCTCCAGCGCGTACGCTGAAATCCCGCTTCGTGAATGAACTGGCACGTCGTGAAGACTGGCGTGGCTTGCTGTCATTTAGCCCGGAACAACCGGGCACCACTGAATCTAAATGCAACTATTACTACGCAAAATGGAATACCGGGCAGACGGATGCCGCGTGGGCAGGGGCGAAAGATCTCTGGTTAACCGGGAAAAATCTGCCTTCGAGCTGCGATCGTCTGTTCTCCGCATGGCGCTCTTCAGGTACACAAGATCCTTTAGCTTATCTGGAACGCATTCGTCTGGGGATGAAAGAAGGCAATACTTCGCTGGTGACGAATCTCGCAAGCCAAATGCCTGTGGAATACCAGACTATTTCTAACGCGCTGATAAGCCTGCAAAATGACCCGAATACAGTGCTGTCGTTTGCCCGCACTGTTGGTGCCACAGACTTTACCCGTCAGGCAGCGGCGGTCGCGTTTACACGTGTTGCACGTGATGATGTAGAAAATGCTCGCATGATGATCCCGTCACTTGTTCAGGCGCAGCAGCTTAACGACGCTCAGGCGCAAGAGCTCAGAGACACCGTCGCCTGGCGTTTAATGGGGAATGATGTCACGACAGACCAGGCTGCCTGGCGCGACGATGCAATCATGCGTTCGGAGTCGACAAGTCTGGTGGAACGGCGTGTGCGTATGGCGTTGGGAAATGGTGATCGTACCGGTCTGAATACCTGGCTTGCGCGTTTGCCAATGGAAGCCAAAGAGAAAGATGAATGGCGTTACTGGCAGGCGGATTTGTTGCTTGAACGTGGCCGTAATGACGAAGCAAAAGAGATCCTCAGCTCGCTAATGCAGCAACGTGGATTCTATCCGATGGTGGCCGCTCAGCGTTTAGGGGAAGAGTATCCGTTGCGTGTCGATAAAGCGGTTGCGGTGAATCCGGCATTGGTACAGGGGCCTGAAATGGCGCGAGTTCGCGAGCTGATGTACTGGAACCTGGATAACACTGCGCGAAGCGAATGGGCGAACTTGATCACCAGTCGCAGCAAACCTGAGCAGGAAGGATTAGCGCGTTACGCATTTGATCAAAACTGGTGGGATCTCAGCGTGCAGGCGACGATCGCCGGTAAACTCTGGGATCATCTGGAGGAACGCTTCCCGCTGGCTTACAAAGACATTTTCTCCCGCTATGTGAGCGACAAAGATATCTCTCAAAGCTATGCCATGGCGATTGCACGTCAGGAAAGCGCCTGGAACCCGAAAGTGCGATCGCCTGTGGGTGCCAGCGGGTTAATGCAAATCATGCCGGGAACCGCAACGCATACCGTGAAGATGTTTAATATTCCGGGCTACACCAGTACTAACCAATTGTTAGATCCGGAAACCAATATCAACATTGGTACCAGTTACTTACAGTACGTTTCTCAGCAATTTGAAAATAACCGTATTTTCGCTTCTGCTGCCTACAATGCCGGACCTGGACGAGTCAGAACCTGGCTTGGTAATAGCGCTGGACGCATTGACGCAGTGGCGTTTGTCGAGAGTATTCCTTTCTCGGAAACGCGCGGATATGTGAAAAACGTGCTGGCTTATGACGCGTACTACAAATACTTCATGGGTAAATCAGCTCCACTACTGACTGATGCGGAGTGGCAACGCCGTTATTGATTTTAAGGGCGCTATCCCCATTCGTATTCGAGTTGCAGGCAGGCGGCAAGAGAGGTTATCCCCAGGAGCTTACTTTAGTAAGTGACTGGGGTAAGCGAGCGAAGCCAACGCCCCTGCGGCTTGAAGGATGACGGGGATATGTTATGCTGTCGTACTAGTTGAATAGTATGGCGGCAACATGACTCAGCACTCTCAATACTCGGCAGAGCATGCCGAGCAAAGCAATCAAGAGTGGCTCCGCTTTGTGGAGTTGCTACAGCAATCGTTCGATAAGCAGTTGCATATGCCGCTGTTGATGTTGCTGCTGACACCAGACGAACGTACCGCCCTCGGGACTCGCGTCCGCATTGTAGAAGAGTTATTACGTGGTGAGATGAGCCAGCGTGAACTTAAAAATGAATTAGGTGCGGGGATTGCGACGATTACGCGTGGGTCAAATAGCCTGAAATCTGCTCCCCCAGCATTACGTGCCTGGCTGGAGCAAGAATTGTTAGGCGGCAAAAACTAAAGATAAACGTCGTTATGAAATGGACTGAGCGCCAAAATAATCGCCTGGTGGTAAACGCTACTGCGAGTTAGCTTCCCGGCGGTAAACACCCCGATCGCACCCTCTTTACGGCCAATTTCATCAATACCGGTATAGGCCGACATCACAGGCCCTAACGCTTCTCCAGCGCGTACTTTTTCCAGAATAATTGCGGGTAGCGGGAGAGTGGCTGAACGGGCTTCACCACGCTGACTCTGGTTTTCAATGACTACCCAGCTAAATGTACTGTCATCATCAATCCCTGCTTCAACCGCCACCCAAAAATCTGCTTCTGGACGAACCTGACGGGCATTCATCACCCGGCATCGTGCGCCAGTTCGCGTTTCATGGTTTCCAAAGGGCTGTTCCGGCACACCACTATCGACGGAGACAGGTTCAATATGGCAGCATCCCTCACCATAGATGTCGTCGAAAGCCTGGTGAATTGCCTGAATTTTAGCTGGATTGGTTGTCGAGCAGACGACATGGTACATAATCAGTGAAACTCTCAAGAAATTGTTGCCGCAGTATAACGGAAAAAACGCATGTTACAGGTATACCTTGTTCGCCACGGCGAAACGCAGTGGAATGCAGAACGTCGCATTCAGGGCCAGTCAGACAGTGCGCTGACTGAAAAAGGGGAACGTCAGGCCGAGCAGGTGGCTGAGCGTGTCAAAACGTTAGATATTACGCACGTGATCTCCAGCGATTTGGGGCGTACCCGCCGCACCGCTGAGATCATCGCGCTGGCATGTGGCGTAGATGTGACGCTGGATGCGCGTTTGCGTGAGCTGGATATGGGCGTGTTAGAACGCCGCAATCTGGACACCCTCAACGAAGAGGAGGAAGGCTGGCGTCGACAACTGGTGAATGGCACCGCTGATGGACGCATTCCTGAAGGAGAAAGCATGCTGGAAATGAGCGAGCGTATGCACGCGGCGCTGAATGCCTGCCTGGATTTACCGTCTGGAAGCCGTCCATTACTGGTCAGCCATGGTATGGCTTTAGGTTGCCTGGTGAGTACGATTCTGGGATTACCGGCCTGGGCTGAACGTCGCTTACGTTTAAGAAACTGTTCGATTTCCCGTGTTGATCACCAGCAAAGCCCGTGGTTAGCTTCCGGCTGGGTGGTTGAAACGGCAGGGGACATCTCGCATCTGGACGCCCCTGCGTTAGACGAATTGCAGCGTTAACGACGTATACCCATCATCCTTCAAGCTGCAGGGGTGTTGGCTGCACTCACTTACCCCAGTCACTTACTCAAGTAAGCTCCTGGGGATAAGTTCCCTTACCGTCTACCTGCAACTCGAATGCTAAAGGGTATTGTATAGGGGGTTAACGACGTACTGGGATCAGATATTCACATCTGATTTGCATTGGTCGGTCTTGAACACGCGCTTCTTCTTGTGGGAAGAAGCGTTCAATATCATGGCCTTTACGACGTGTCAGATTCAGCGATGGCATGCAAGTGCCGTAAATCGTCAGGATAAACTCCTGCAAACCTGTGCCCGGACCTTCGTAGTCGAACTGCACATAATCACCGCCTTCCAACCTGACCGGATGAGAGTCTGGTAAGAACCCGTTCGCCATTTCTGGCGTCAGCGCAGTGGTGTAAAACACTTCTTGTTCGTCATCTTTCTCAATGCTTGGGCGAGGCTCATGCAAGCCGTACAACACCCGTGGCAAAGTCGGGGAATTGCCGAGGAATTGTGTCCAGAACTGGATACGCATTTCATTACGGAAATCAGAGATTTGCTCAAGCGTACAGCTGTAACTTTGTGTGACACCGACCAGATGGGTTTCGGGCAGCGTGATAAATTGTGCTAGCGGAAGCGTAAACGCATCTAAACGCAGCGGTGGACGCATACCAAATGCGCTCCAGTCTGGAGATCGGCGATACAGTGCAGGCGTTTGAGCAAACTGCTTTTTAAAGGCACGAGTAAAAGTTTGTTGCGAATCAAAACGATACTGCAAGGCAATATCAAGAATAGGTCGCGCAGTCAGACGCAGCGCCACAGCAGATTTCGAAAGCCGGCGAGCCCGGATGTATGCACCAATGGCATGACCGGTTACCTCTTTAAACATCCGTTGTAGATGCCACTTGGAATAACCAGCTTTAGCCGCCACATTATCCAGTGACAGAGGTTGATCCAAATGGCCTTCTAGCCAGGTTAATAGATCGCGAATGATCCCTGCCTGATCCATATAATATCCTCATCCTGACACGGTGAGTGCCGTTAATGTCGGCGATGATAGCACTTTTTGTAGTTTTGACATTCAGAGTTTTTTTTAACAAGACGTGCCAAAATCAGTTACTCATTCCGACAATTTTATTAATAACGTGATATTAAACGATTTTTTAGCACGAAGAGTTAATAGTCCCTAAAGGTAATCTTAACCAATGGTAACAATATGAAATATAAAGTTTTAGCTGCGCTAAGTTCATTACTGCTTGTTTCGCTGTGCGCCAAAGCCGAACAAATCGGCTCAGTGGACACCGTTTTTAAGATGGTTGGCCCGGACCACAAAATTGTTGTCGAAGCGTTTGATGACCCGGATGTAAATAACGTGACGTGCTATGTCAGTCGCGCGAAAACCGGCGGCATTAAAGGTGGGTTGGGTCTTGCAGAAGATACCTCTGATGCGGCTATTTCCTGCCAACAAATTGGGCCGGTCGAGTTAAGCGAGAAGATTAAAGCCGGGAAAGCGCAGGGTGATGTGGTGTTCCAGAAACGGACTTCTTTGGTCTTCAAAAAGCTTCAGGTCGTGCGTTTTTATGATGCGAAACGTAACACCCTGGCCTATCTGGCTTATTCAGACAAAGTGGTCGAAGGCTCGCCTAAAAATGCGGTAAGCGCCGTGCCGATTATGCCGTGGAAATAACAGGGAGTATGTAATGAGCCAGGCCACTATCTGGTTGGTTGAAGATGAAACCACTATTGCTGATACGTTGGTCTATACGTTGCAGCAGGAAGGGTTCACCGTGCGCGCCTTCAATCGCGGCTTGCCTGTGCTGGATGCGGCGCGCGAAGAACGTCCAGATCTGGCTATTCTGGATGTCGGCTTGCCAGATATTAATGGCTTCGAGCTCTGTCGCCGCTTACTCACTGATTATCCGGAACTTCCGTTGCTGTTTCTTACTGCGCGCAGTGAAGAGGTCGATCGGTTGATCGGCCTTGAGATCGGCGCAGATGATTACATCGCCAAGCCGTTTTCACCTCGTGAAGTGTGTGCGAGAGTTCGAACCGTGCTGCGTCGGTTGCAAAAACAACGGCAAGGGCTGGTGGGAAATGTGCAGCGGATTGGCCTGTTTGAATTTAATGAAATGGCGGCGCAAATCTCATGGTGTCAGCAGCCTTTACTGCTGACGCGCTATGAATACTTGTTACTGAAGACTTTTTTGCAGTGGCCAGGACGCGTATTTTCCCGCCAACAACTGATGGATTTGGTGTGGAGTTCAGCCGAGGAGAGTTTTGATCGAACGGTGGATACGCATATCAAAACCTTGCGCGCCAAACTGCGTACAATCAACCCCGATCTGTCACCAATCAACACCCATCGTGGCTTAGGCTACAGCCTTGGAGTGAGTTAATGCGCATCGGAATGCGTCTGTTGCTGGGCTATTTTTTGATAGTGGCGATTGCGGCCTGGTTTGTTCTCTCCATCTTTTTGCAAGAGGTGAAACCCGGCGTGCGACGCGCAACGGAAGGCACCTTAATTGATACCGCTACCCTGCTTGCTGAATTTGCCAGAGCCGACATGCTTGAGGGCAATGCGCAAAATGGGCAGCTCGCACAGGCATTTTCGCGACTCAATCAGCATCATTTCCAGGCCAATATTAGTGGTATTACCAAGTCAAAAAATGAATACCGTGTCTATCTGACGGACGCGAAAGGCATTGTCTTGTTTGATTCCATCGGCAACGCCACAGGTCAGGACTACTCGCGCTGGAACGATGTGTGGCTCACCCTTCACGGGAAATACGGTGCACGTAGTACGCCGATTAACGCAAACCATCCTGAAAGCACCGTGATGTATGTGGCCGCTCCCGTGCGCGACGGGCAAAACATTATTGGTGTGCTGAGCGTCGGTAAACCCAATAGTGCAATGGAGCCGGTGATCCGTCGCAGCGAGCGGCGTATTTTATGGGCGGGCGTCGCACTGTTGGGCATCGCATTGATGATTGGTTTCGGCTTTGTGCTATGGATTAACCGGGCTATCGGCAAGCTGGTTCACTATGCGGACTCAGTCACAACGGAACATCCTTTACCGCTGCCTAAACCGGCAAGCAGTGAATTACGTCGCCTGGCGTTAGCACTGGAAAGCATGCGGCTGAAACTCGAAGGCAAAAGCTACATCGAGCAGTACGTTCATGCTTTGACTCACGAACTGAAAAGCCCGATGGCCGCGATTCGTGGTGCGGCAGAGATTCTGCGTGAAGGCCCGCCGCCGGAGGTGGTAGAGAAATTCTCCGCTAATATTCTTCAGCAAAATCAGCGTATGCAGCAACTGGTCGATCATTTATTACGCCAGGCTAAGTTAGAAAGCCGTGTAGAAATCACCACCCAGACCATCAATCTGCCCGTACTCTTCGCCACGTTATGCGATAGCCGCGAAGTCGTCGCCAGCAGTAAACAGATAGCGTTACGCATCGATAAAAATATCCCAGCCGGCATTTCCGTTGAAGGCGATGCAGCTTTGCTTGAACAATCAGTCGGGAATTTGCTGGATAACGCTCTCGATTTTACCCCTCCAGGCGGTGAGATTGTTTTGAGCGTTGAGCAACAGACTGGGCAGACCATCATTGTGGTTTCAGATAACGGAAGTGGCATCCCGGATTACGCGCAAGATCGTTTGTTCGAGCGCTTTTACTCATTACCGCGCAGTAATGGCCAGAAAAGCAGTGGCTTAGGGCTGGCGTTTGTCCAGGAAGTTGCACGTTTGCATCGTGGAACCATTACTCTGGAAAATCGCCCCGAAGGGGGCGCGCAAGCAAGGCTCGTCCTGCCGGGAAAATAATTTCACCACTTCACCGTCCCTTCACATAACTTCATTTAACCCCCACAGACGCTCGCTATCCTCGCCATATCAAAAATGGAGGGGATTATGTTGAAATCTGCGTTGTTCTGGAAAGTGATGACTCTGTTGGGTTGTATGGTGGTTCTGTTGGTTCCGTTAAGCATGCTCAATTCGCTGATTAATGAACGTAGCAATTATCGGGACGATGTTGAGCAGTCGCTGCGTCAAAGTGCCAGTGGGCCGCAAACCCTCACTGGCCCGCTTATCGCCATTCCGGTAACGGAGCTGACCACCGTGATAGAAGAGAATAAAGAGGTGAAAAAAGAGCGCCGTTTCATTCGCTATTACCTGCCGGAAAGCTTGAATATCGTGGGAAAGCAGAGCGTTGAACCTCGTCATATCGGTATTTATAAGGGGCAAATCTGGCGTACGGCGGTCACCGTGGATGCCACGTTTAACCGCCAATTGCTCAATCGCGATACCGATGACAATACCCAGTTTGGCACGCCATATGTGGTGCTGGCGGTAGGGGATTCTCGCGGTATCGGGAAAGTGGGGGAGCTGAATATCAACGGCAAATCCTATCCTATTGAACCCGGCAGTAATCTGCCAGGCGTTGAACAGGGGCTACATGCCATTCTCCCCGCAGAACGTCTTCAGGATGAGAAGCTGACACTTCGTTTTAATCTGGACTTGATGGGAACGAAACAACTCGCTGTCGTGCCGATTGGACGTAACAGCCAGTTCAGCTTAACCAGTAACTGGCCGCATCCTAATTTTATGGGCGATTTTCTGCCGCAGCAGCGCACCGTGACGGAAAATGGCTTTACCGCCAACTGGCAAAGCACATGGTTTGCCAACAATCTTAATGCCAGTTTTAGTGATGCCCAGCTCGTTGATGTAAATCGTCTTCCGGCATTTAGTGTCACGGTAGCGAATCCTGTCGACCAGTATCAGCTGACCGATCGCGCCGTAAAATATGCCATCTTGCTGATTGGTCTGACGTTTATGAGCTTCTTCTTGATGGAAACTCTTACCGGGATACGTGTTCACCCGATGCAATATTTGCTGGTCGGGCTGTCGCTAGTGATGTTCTATCTCGTTCTGCTGGCGGTGTCAGAACACATCGGATTTAACCGCGCCTGGCTGTTGGCGAGTCTGGTGTGTGCCGGGATTAATGGCTTCTATCTGAAAGCGGTGCTGCAAAGTTGGAAGGCGAGTGCGGTGTTTACTGCGGGGTTATTAATACTGGATGCGGTGCTGTGGCAGCTCCTTCAGTCAGAAGATAGTGCGTTGCTGCTGGGCACGGGGGTTCTTTTTGCCTCGCTATCAGCCGTCATGCTGCTGACCCGAAATATCGACTGGTATCGCATGGGGAATAAAGCCCAAACACCGGCTGTAGATGACAAGCAGCAAGACTCAGATCGCTTCAGATTGTGGAAATAGAAGGTTAGCTGGGGCAAAAGAAAAGGGCGGATTAAAAATCCGCCCTTTCAAATCATGTTTGATTACAGGTTTATTCCTGTAAATCGCCGCAGAAGCGATAACCTTCGCCGTGGATCGTGGCGATGATTTCAGGTGTATCTGGGGTCGACTCGAAGTGCTTACGAATACGACGAATAGTGACGTCAACGGTACGGTCGTGTGGTTTCAGCTCACGGCCTGTCATCTTTTTCAGCAATTCAGCACGAGACTGAATTTTCCCAGGGTTTTCACAGAAGTGCAGCATCGCGCGGAATTCGCTACGCGGCAACTTATACTGCTCGCCATTTGGGCTAACCAATGAACGGCTGTTGATATCCAGTTCCCAACCATTGAACTTGTAGCTTTCAACGGAACGACGCTCTTCGCTGATAGCACCCAGGTTCATAGTACGAGACAACAAGTTACGCGCACGGATGGTTAATTCGCGTGGGTTGAATGGCTTAGTGATGTAATCATCTGCGCCGATTTCAAGGCCAAGAATTTTATCCACTTCGTTGTCGCGGCCAGTCAGGAACATCAATGCGACGTTGGCTTGCTCACGCAATTCACGTGCCAGCAGCAGGCCATTTTTGCCTGGTAAGTTAATATCCATAATGACCAGGTTGATGTCATTATCGGAAAGAATCTGATGCATTTCGGCGCCATCTGTCGCTTCAAAAACATCATAACCTTCTGCTTCAAAAATGCTCTTTAACGTATTGCGTGTTACTAATTCGTCTTCGACGATAAGAATGTGCGGGGTCTGCATGTTTGCTACCTAAAATTGCCAACTAAATCAAAACAGGAAGTACAAAAGTCCCTGACCTGCCTAATACATGCCATAAATTAACATGTCTGGCGTAACATGACTAAAGTACGTAATTGCGTTCTTGATGCACTTTCCATCAACGTCAACAACATCATTAGCTTGGTCGTGGGTACTTTTCCCTCTGGACCCGACGGTGTCAAAAACGGTTGTTATCCTAACCATTTTAACAGCAACATAACAGGCAGGACCGCTTCAGACATCTGATAAAACTACGCTTCGTTGACATATATCAAATTCAATTGTAGCACGTTAACAGTTTGATGAAATCATCGTAGCGTTTTGCGAGCTTGCGTCACATTTTTCTAATAATCAATATAGTTACGTCAATTGATTATTAAACAGTGTAAATCTGATTGTTGATAGCAGGTATACCTATTTTTAATGAATTAAAACAAGGTAATAGTGCGGTTTAGTAGGTCTTATGATGCTGGTCTAACCACGTGAAAATATTCAATGTGTTTATGATTCGCATTACATGTATTTTATAGGTGAATGTTACTTTAATGTAAATTTTTGCCGCGTATTATCATTTGGGTTTTGTGACTGTCCGTTTTTGGATATTTTTTTAAAAGAGATTTTTCATGCGTTTTTTAATTATTTTGGTCGCTCCAGCCAGAGCTGAAAATGTGGGTGCAGCCGCCCGTGCGATGAAGACCATGGGTTTCGCGGAATTGCGTGTTGTTGACAGTGAAGCCGACCGTCAACCGGAAGCCCGTTGGGTCGCTCATGGTTCTGGCGATGTGCTGGATAATGCGCTGCATTTCAACACGCTGGCGGACGCTTTGCATGACGTCGATTTTACCATCGCGACAACTGCGCGTAGCCGCGCAAAATTCCATTACTATGCCACGCCACAACAACTGGTTCCGTTACTTGAAGAGAAGCGTAACTGGGTAGGAACGGCGGCTCTGGTGTTTGGTCGCGAAGATTCAGGATTAACCAACGAAGAACTGGAACTGGCCGATGTGTTAACTGGTGTGCCGATGGTGGCTGATTATCCGTCGCTCAATCTCGGCCAGGCGGTCATGGTTTATTGCTATCAACTGTCGGCGCTGATGCAGCAAGATGCACCCGAGCAGGATGTGGTTGACGCTCAACAATTGAATGCGCTGCGTTCGCGAATCACGATACTTCTGGAACGTGTGGAAGCCAGTAATGACCAAAAAATGGTCGACTGGTTACAGCAACGTCTTGGGCTTCTGGCTCAGCGTGACACGGCAATGTTGCATCGTTTGCTGCATGATATTGAAAAAAAACTGCCAGAGAAAAATGCTGATAACTGAATTAAAACTAGTGAATGTGGGATGTGATGTCCCACTTTTCTCAGGGCAATGAGCACGTTTTCTGAGGATTTATCAGCGTTCACCCATAGCCTTACTCCTATGGGTAAAATTAAAAATAAATTGACTTAGCCTGCCGGATACTTTAGTCAATATAGGTAAATCATATTTCGAGCACACAACATCCATGATTCGCATCAGCCCAATGACCACAATTATTACAACCACCATTACCACAGGTAACGGTGCGGGCTGACGCATACCAGGAAAAACGAAAAAAGCCCGCACCTAAACAGTGCGGGCTTTTTTTTGGACTAAAAACTCAAGGGTAATAATAAATGCGAGTGTTGAAATTCGGTGGTACTTCAGTGGCAAATGCGGAGCGTTTTCTCCGTGTTGCCGATATCCTGGAAAGCAATGCCAAACAGGGGCAGGTTGCGACCGTGCTGTCTGCCCCGGCGAAAATTACCAATCACCTCGTTGCCATGATTGAAAAAACCATCGGCGGCCAGGATGCAGTACCGAATATCAGCGACGCAGAACGTATTTTTAGCGAGCTCCTGAAAGGCCTTGCTGAAGCACAACCTGGTTTCCCACTCGAACAACTCAAAGCAACGGTTGACCAGGAGTTTGCTCAACTGAAGCATGTGCTGCATGGCATCAGCTTACTGGGCCAATGTCCGGACAGCATCAACGCCGCGATCATTTGCCGTGGTGAAAAGCTCTCCATCGCTATCATGGCTGAACTGCTCAAAGCTCGCGGGCACAACGTGACAGTGATTAATCCGGTAGAGAAACTGCTCGCCGTTGGGCATTACCTTGAGTCCACTGTCGATATTACCGAGTCTACTCGCCGTATCGCTGCCAGCCGCATTCCGGCTGACCATATGATTCTGATGGCAGGTTTCACTGCCGGAAACGATAAAGGCGAATTAGTCGTATTAGGTCGTAACGGTTCTGATTATTCAGCTGCCGTGCTGGCCGCCTGTTTACGTGCGGATTGTTGTGAGATCTGGACTGACGTTGACGGTGTTTATACCTGTGACCCGCGCCAGGTACCGGACGCCAGGCTGCTGAAATCGATGTCGTA
This sequence comes from Buttiauxella sp., assembly GCF_049686335.1. Classification (NCBI taxonomy): domain Bacteria; kingdom Pseudomonadati; phylum Pseudomonadota; class Gammaproteobacteria; order Enterobacterales; family Enterobacteriaceae; genus Buttiauxella; species Buttiauxella sp. The sequence goes on from NZ_JBAVHX010000015.1 coordinate 134,167, forward strand.
TCAGGAAGCCATGGAGCTTTCGTACTTCGGCGCTAAAGTCCTTCACCCACGCACTATCACCCCAATCGCTCAGTTCCAAATCCCTTGCCTGATTAAAAATACCGGAAATCCTCAAGCACCTGGCACCTTAATCGGTGGGGAAAGCGATGAAGATGGCTTACCGGTTAAAGGCATCACCAACCTGAATAATATGGCGATGTTCAACGTTTCAGGTCCAGGCATGAAAGGCATGGTTGGCATGGCGGCGCGCGTGTTTGCAGCGATGTCTCGTGCGGGCATTTCAGTGGTGCTGATTACTCAGTCCTCTTCTGAATACAGCATCAGTTTCTGTGTGCCGCAGGCAGATTGCGTCCGTGCGCGTCGAGCGATGGAAGATGAGTTTTATCTCGAGCTGAAAGAAGGGCTGCTTGAGCCGATGGCTATCATGGAGCACCTGGCGATCATCTCCGTAGTGGGTGACGGTATGCGTACCCTGCGTGGCATCTCCGCCAAGTTCTTTGCCGCACTGGCTCGGGCAAACATTAATATCGTGGCGATTGCTCAGGGTTCTTCCGAGCGCTCTATCTCTGTGGTGGTCAGCAATGACGATGCGGTAACCGGCGTTCGCGTTACGCACCAGATGCTTTTCAATACCGACCAGGTCATCGAAGTATTCCTTATTGGAGTCGGTGGTGTGGGCGCGGCGTTGCTTGAGCAAGTTAAACGCCAGCAGGCATGGCTTAAGAAAAAGCATATCGATCTGCGGGTTTGCGGTGTGGCGAACTCCAAAGCGCTGCTGACAAATATTCACGGCCTGAATTTAGAGAACTGGGAAGAAGAGCTTGCGGCGGCTAAAGAGCCATTCAATCTTGGACGCCTGATCCGTCTGGTGAAAGAGTATCACCTGCTGAACCCTGTGATTGTCGACTGTACTTCAAGCCAGGCGGTTGCCGATCAATATGCAGATTTCCTGGGAGAAGGTTTCCACGTCGTGACGCCGAACAAAAAGGCGAACACCTCGAGCATGAATTACTACCATCAAATGCGCAACGCTGCGGAAAAATCCCGTCGTAAATTCCTCTATGACACTAATGTGGGTGCAGGTTTACCGGTTATCGAAAACCTGCAGAATTTGCTGAATGCGGGTGACGAATTACAACGTTTCTCCGGCATTCTTTCTGGTTCGCTGTCGTTTATCTTTGGCAAACTTGATGAAGGCATGAGCCTGTCAAAAGCGACTAGTGTGGCTCGCGAAATGGGTTATACCGAACCCGATCCGCGTGATGACCTGTCCGGTATGGATGTGGCGCGTAAGCTGCTGATCCTTGCGCGTGAAACCGGCAGCAATCTTGAGCTCTCCGACATTGTCATTGAGCCCGTGTTACCGCAGACATTTGATTCCACAGGTGATGTTGAATCATTCATGGCACGCATACCGCAACTGGACGATGAGTTCTCCGCACGTGTAGCACAAGCCCGCGAAGAAGGAAAAGTGCTGCGCTATGTCGGTGTGATTGAAGCGGATGGAAGCTGCCACGTCAAAATTGATGCGGTAGATGGTAACGACCCACTGTATAAAGTTAAAAACGGCGAAAATGCCCTGGCATTTTACAGCCACTATTATCAGCCGTTACCGCTGGTGCTTCGCGGTTATGGCGCCGGAAATGATGTGACTGCAGCCGGCGTGTTCGCCGACTTACTGCGCACTTTGTCATGGAAGTTAGGAGTTTAAGATGGTTAAAGTATACGCCCCGGCTTCCAGTGCCAATATGAGTGTCGGGTTTGATGTGCTGGGCGCGGCAGTGTCACCGATTGATGGCTCGCTGCTTGGGGATTATGTGACTGTTGAAGCGGCAGACACATTTAGTTTGAATAACATTGGTCGCTTTGCCAGCAAATTGCCTGACGAGCCGCGCGAGAATATCGTCTATCAGTGCTGGGAACGCTTCTGCCAGGAAATTGGCAAAAATATTCCGGTCGCTATGACGCTCGAAAAAAGTATGCCAATTGGCTCAGGGCTTGGGTCGAGCGCGTGTTCTGTGGTTGCGGGTTTAATGGCGATGAACGAATACTGCGGCAAACCACTTAGTGACAACCGTTTGTTGAGCCTGATGGGCGAGCTGGAAGGGCGCATTTCGGGTAGCGTTCATTATGACAACGTTGCCCCTTGCTTCCTGGGCGGCATGCAATTGATGATTGAAGAAAATGGCATCATCAGCCAGTCTGTTCCGGGTTTTGATGAATGGCTGTGGGTGCTGGCGTATCCGGGGATTAAAGTCTCGACCGCGGAAGCGCGCGCCATTCTTCCTGCGCAGTATCGCCGCCAGGATTGCATCAGCCATGGTCGCCATCTGGCGGGCTTTATTCACGCCTGTCACACCCGCCAGCCACAGCTTGCGGCAAAACTGATGCGGGATGTGATTGCCGAGCCGTACCGCGCAAAACTGCTGCCACGCTTTAACGAGGCACGTCAGGCGGCAGCGGATATTGGTGCGGTGGCGAGTGGTATTTCGGGCTCCGGCCCAACACTGTTTGCGTTGTGCGATAACACTGATACCGCACAACGTGTGGCTGACTGGCTCAGCCAACACTATTTGCAGAACCAGGAAGGTTTTGTACATATTTGCCGTCTGGACACGGCGGGCGCACGAGTTCTGGGATAACGCATGAAACTGTATAACCTTAAAGATCATAACGAGCAGGTCAATTTTTCCCAGGCAATCGTACAGGGGCTGGGTAAACAGCAAGGGCTGTTTTTTCCACACGATTTGCCGGAATTTGAACTGACTGAAATCGACGACATGTTGAAGATGGATTTTGTCACCCGCAGCAGCAAAATTCTGTCTGCTTTTATTGGTGATGAAATCCCGCAAGAAATTCTCGAAGAACGTGTTTGTGCGGCCTTTGCTTTCCCGGCGCCGGTGAAAAGTGTTGAACCTGATATTGGCTGCCTTGAGCTGTTCCACGGTCCGACGCTGGCGTTTAAAGATTTTGGCGGCCGCTTTATGGCGCAAATGCTGACGCATATCAGCGGCGACAAACCGGTGACGATTCTGACCGCAACTTCTGGTGATACCGGCGCGGCTGTTGCACATGCGTTCTACGGCCTGAAAAACGTGCGCGTTGTGATTCTGTATCCACGCGGCAAAATCAGCCCACTGCAGGAAAAACTGTTCTGTACGCTGGGTGGAAACATCGAAACCGTGGCTATCGATGGTGATTTCGATGCTTGCCAGGCGCTGGTGAAACAAGCATTTGATGATGAAGAACTGAAGGTCGCGTTGGGTTTAAACTCGGCGAACTCCATTAACATCAGCCGTTTGCTGGCACAGATTTGCTACTATTTTGAAGCGGTTTCACAGCTGCCTCAGGAGGCGCGCAATCAGCTGGTGGTTTCCGTACCAAGCGGCAACTTTGGCGATTTGACGGCGGGTTTGCTGGCAAAATCGCTCGGCCTGCCGATCAAACGTTTTATTGCGGCGACCAACGCGAATGACACCGTTCCACGCTTCTTAACCAATGGCGAGTGGGCACCGAAAACGACCGTTGCGACGCTTTCTAACGCTATGGACGTCAGTCAGCCAAACAACTGGCCGCGTGTGGAAGAGCTGTTCCGCCGTAAGATTTGGCGTTTGACCGATCTGGGTTATGCGGCCGTGACCGACGAAACCACCAAAGCCACCATGAAAGAGCTGAAAGCGGTGGGCTACGTGTCTGAACCCCATGCGGCCATTGCTTATCGTGCGCTGCGTGACCAGCTCCAGCCTGGCGAATACGGCTTGTTCCTCGGAACGGCACACCCGGCGAAGTTCAAGGAAAGCGTGGAAGAGATCCTGGGCGAAACGCTACCGCTGCCAGCAGAACTGGCTGAACGCGCTGATTTGCCGCTGCTTTCTCATAATCTGCCCGCTGATTTCGCCGCGCTGCGTGCATTGATGATGAACAAAGCGTAATACCTGAGGCTTTCATAGGTCGGATAAGCTTGCGTCATCCGACATAGGGTGGATGACACTTCGTTTATCCACCCTACGATTTACTCAGTATGGTGAGTGACGTGTGAATCATGGAGGAAATGTGCAGGAAACAAGGAGGGAAAATGTAGGAATTCCCAATAAATGCGGGCGCTTAGAGATTAGGATTGCGGAGAATAACAACCCCGTGCTGTAAGGCATATGCTCTCCTTAACGACCCATATGGGGTATGAATGCGGTAAGGAGTCACTTATGTTGAAATCAATTATTCTTGCGTTATCGATGCTGGTCATCGCTCCGTTAGCTGCGCAAGCATCAGAAATCACATTAGTTCCGGCAGTTAAATTACAAATTGGCGATCAGGATAATCACGGAAACTATTGGGATGGTGGTAACTGGCGCGACCATGGCTGGTGGAATGATCATTATGAATGGCGTGATAACAGATGGCATCCGCATGATCATCACAACGATCACCATGACCACGATCATCATGACAAAGACCATCATGACAATGGTCATCACTATGGCCAAAACAAACATCGCTAAACGGGGCCAGGGTGGATAAGCGTTAGCGTCATCCACCATTTACGGCAGTGGTGCCGGATGACGCAAGCCTTTCCGACCTACGAAGAGGCTTACTGCTCGTGACGCTTAAATACGAACTCATTTTTTTCAGACGCTGCTTCATCGAAGAAATAACCGTCAGTATTAAAGCCTTTAAGCTGTTCCGGTTTCGTGATTCGATTTTCGATGATGTAGCGACTCATCAATCCGCGCGCTTTCTTGGCGTAGAAGCTAATGACTTTGAATTTGCCATTCTTCTCATCAAGGAAGACGGGCTTAATAATTTCCGCATTGAGCTTTTTCGGTTTGACCGATTTGTAATACTCATCTGATGCCAGGTTAATCACGATGTTATCGCCCTGAGCCGCCAGCGCCTGGTTGAGCTTGTCGGTGATGGTATCGCCCCAGAAGTCATACAGATTTTTACCCTTTGGATTCTCAAGCTTAATGCCCATCTCCAGACGATAAGGCTGCATCAAATCCAGCGGACGCAACACCCCATACAAACCGGAGAGCATCCGCAAATGCTGCTGCGCATAATCGAAATCTGCATCGCTAAACTCTTCAGCTTGTAATCCCGTATACACATCACCTTTAAAGGCCAGAATAGCCTGACGCGCATTTTGTGGCGTGAAATCAGGGTGCCATTCATGAAAACGGGTTTCATTGAGCGATGCCAGTTTGTCGCTAATGTGCATCAGTGATGAAATTTGCGGAGCGCTCAGTTTGCGCGCGACTGCAATCAACTGCTGCGAATGATCCAGCAGTTCCGGCTGGGTAAAGCGATCAGTAGGAAGATCGCTTTGATAATCCAAAGTTTTTGCAGGTGAAATTAGAATAAGCATATCTGTTCCTTGCCGCCGCGATGTAACTCGACATATTTTGGCTACATGGTAGCAAATTTATTGAAAGTATCCGCCAATGGTTGCGATTAGCGCCTGGTTTCAGGTGGCTTGGGATTGTCCCAGATGCCGGGATCCAGCTGGCTTTTTATTTCTGGAAAACGATTTGGGTCGAAAACCGGCGTGACACCGAGGCGCAACTGGCGCACGTAATCGGCGCTCAATTCGTGAGCGACAGGCGATAGCAATAAAATCGCCGTCAGATTAGTGACCGCCATAAACGCCATCGCTACATCTGCCATCTGCCAGACTAGCGGCAAAGGAGACAGCGTACCAAACATCACCATCACCAGTGCCATGCACCGGAATAACACCACCGCGAATGGACTTTTGCTTTGCAAAAACAGCAGGTTGTTTTCTGCGTAGGCATAGTTAGCGATAATCGATGTGAAGGCAAAAAGCATCACAATCAGCGCGATAAATCCTGTTCCCCATGAACCCACCATACTGCTAAGTGCCTGTTGCACCAGAGTAATCCCATTCATCTCCGGGTTTGCGGTATCCAGAATGCCCGAGAAAAGTATAATTCCCGCGGTGGCAGTACAAATGATCATGGTATCAATGAACACGCCAAACATTTGCACCAACCCTTGAGAGGCTGGGTGTGGAGGCCAGGTTGCGGCCGCCGCTGCGGCATTGGGTGAAGAGCCCATTCCCGCTTCGTTGGAAAACATGCCCCGCTGAAAACCGGTGGTGATGGCCTGGCTGATGGTAAATCCAATAGCGCCTGATGCCGCTTCTTGCCAGCCAAAAGCGCTTTTGAATACCAGTGAAATGACTTCAGGCAGGCGTTCGATATTCATGGCCACGACCACCAGGCTCATCAACACCCAGATAAACGCCATAAACGGCACTAACCATTGGGAAACTCGTGCGGTGCCGCGCATTCCGCCCCAGATTACCCCAGCTGTCAGTACCACCAGAGCGATACCAATCCAGGTTTTAGGGATGCCAAAAGCATGATTCACCGCACTGGCGATGGAGTTGGCTTGTACCGCGTTGAAAATTAATCCAAAGGCCAGCATCAGGAAGACGGAAAACATCACCCCCATCCAACGCATTCCTAGCCCGCGCTCCATATACCAGGCCGGGCCACCACGGTAATTGCCTTCGCTATCACGGGTTTTATAGAGTTGGGCGAGGGTACATTCGGCAAACGACGTCGCCATTCCAAGCATGGCGACCACCCACATCCAGAAAATAGCCCCTGGGCCGCCGAGAGTCAGGGCAAGCGCTACGCCTGAAAGATTGCCGCTGCCGACGCGTGCGGCGAGGCTTGTGCAAAGAGCCTGAAATGAGGAAAGTCCGGAAGTATCTTCGCTTTTATTCGTCAGAATGAGACTTCGTAGTTGAGTCAGGTAGCGGAACTGGACAAAGCCACAGCGCCAGGTAAACCAGATACCTGCCCCGGCTAATAAGTAAATGAGGATAGACCCCCACAGTATTTCATTGATAAACAGAAAAAAATCTGCCATTAACATCCCTCGTTTGCATGCGTTGTGTGCACGGCTAATGCGCTGTTGTCGCGCATGCTCCATTAGATTGCAGGCAAATAATACACGGTATTTATCAGTTCCGCGTTCAGTTCGTACCGATGTGTCACTGCGGTTGCGCCTGAATTACGTCGTGATATCATCAAGCCAGACTGGTTACATCCCCCTAACAAGTTACATCTAACGAGAAACACTATCATGACGGATAAATTGACCTCCCTGCGTCAGCTAACTACAGTTGTTGCGGACACTGGGGATATTGCGGCAATGAAGCTGTATCAACCGCAAGATGCTACCACTAACCCATCTCTGATCCTGAATGCAGCGCAGATCCCTGAATACCGTAAACTGATTGATGATGCGGTGGCCTGGGCGCGTGAGCAGAGCAGCGATCATGCACAACAGGTTGTGGATGCAACTGACAAGCTGGCGGTGAATATTGGTCTGGAAATCCTGAAACTGATCCCAGGTCGTATCTCTACTGAAGTTGATGCTCGTCTGTCTTATGACACCGATGCCAGCATCACTAAAGCAAAACGTCTGATCAAAATGTACAACGATGCGGGTATCAGCAATGACCGTATCCTGATCAAACTGGCTTCTACCTGGCAGGGCATTCGTGCTGCTGAGCAGCTGGAAAAAGAGGGCATCAACTGTAACCTGACTCTGCTGTTCTCCTTCGCTCAGGCGCGTGCTTGTGCTGAAGCTGGCGTGTTCCTGATCTCTCCATTCGTAGGCCGTATCCTCGACTGGTACAAAGCGAATACTGATAAGAAAGAGTACGCACCGCAGGAAGATCCAGGTGTGGTTTCTGTTTCTGAAATCTACCAGTACTACAAAGAACACGGTTACGAAACCGTGGTGATGGGTGCAAGCTTCCGTAACCTGGGCGAGATCATCGAACTGGCTGGTTGTGACCGTCTGACCATCGCACCTGCTCTGCTCAAAGAGCTGGCTGAAAGCGAAGGTGCGGTTGAGCGTAAACTGTCTTACACCGGTGAAGTGAAAGCGCGTCCAGAGCGTATGACTGAATCCCAGTTCCTGTGGAGCCACAACCAGGATCCAATGGCAGTTGATAAACTGGCTGACGGCATCCGTAAGTTTGCTATCGACCAGGAAAAACTGGAAAAAATGATCGGCGACCTGCTGTAATCATTAACGTGGCCGGTGTATTCCGGCCACGCTTTTTAGTGTTTCACCCTGTCTGCAACTCCCTTCGCCGTGTATCATTCCGTTAAGTTTGCTGATTTCCCGGGAATGATATGAATACCTTACGCATTGGCTTAGTTTCCATCTCTGACCGCGCTTCAAGCGGTGTCTATCAAGATAAAGGCATTCCGGCGCTCGTTGACTGGCTGGAAAAAACCTTAACCACTCCTTTTCAAATTGAAACCCGTTTAATCCCTGATGAACAACCGCTTATTGAACAAGCGCTGTGTGAACTGGTGGATGAAATGGCCTGTCACCTGGTGTTAACCACGGGAGGCACTGGTCCTGCACGTCGTGATGTGACACCTGATGCAACGCTTGCCATAGCTGACCGTGTGATGCCTGGTTTCGGCGAACAGATGCGCCAGATAAGCCTGCAGTTTGTGCCAACGGCTATCCTTTCACGCCAGGTGGGGGTTATCCGTAAGCAGGCGTTGATCCTGAACTTGCCAGGCCAGCCAAAATCGATCCAGGAGACGCTCGAAGGCGTAAAAGATGCTGATGGCAAAGTTGTGGTGCCGGGGATCTTTGCAAGTGTACCGTATTGTATACAGTTGCTTGACGGCCCTTATATTGAAACTGATGCGGCTGTAGTAGCATCTTTTCGTCCTAAAAGTGCAATCCGAGAAATAAAGCTCTAAAAATAGGTTGTTTGTGACATAAGATGTAGTGGCTATGGTATGTCATGTAGGGATGGTTATAGTAAGTTTTGCTTTACAGCAAAATGGAAACTTAAAACCACACTCATTTTCATGCGCAGGTTCTTATGTCACAACAACTACATTCAACACAACGCACAAGACCTCTGAATCGTCAGGATTACAAAACCCTGACCCTTGCCGCTCTCGGTGGCGCCCTCGAGTTTTACGACTTCATCATTTTCGTTTTCTTTGCCACTGTTGTCGGCGCGCTATTCTTCCCGGCGGATATTCCTGAATGGCTACGCCAGCTACAAACCTTTGGCATTTTTGCTGCGGGTTATCTGGCGCGCCCGCTCGGCGGCATCATCATGGCGCACTTTGGTGATTTGGTTGGCCGTAAGAAAATGTTCACCCTGAGCATTTTGTTGATGGCGTTGCCGACTCTGGCTATTGGTATGTTGCCAACCTACGAAACGCTCGGTATCGCCGCACCCGTTTTACTGCTGCTGATGCGTGTGCTCCAGGGCGCGGCGATTGGCGGTGAAGTCCCAGGCGCCTGGGTCTTCGTTGCAGAACACGTCCCCTATAAACGCATCGGCATTGCGTGCGGTACGTTAACCGCAGGCTTAACCGCTGGGATTTTGCTGGGTTCCGTTGTCGCGACCATCATTAATACCTCGATGACGCAGCAGGCCATTCACGATGGCGGCTGGCGTATTCCGTTCTTCCTCGGCGGTATTTTCGGGCTGGTGGCGATGTACCTGCGCCGCTGGTTGCAAGAGACTCCAGTCTTTATTGAGATGCAGCAACGTAAAGCGTTGGCAGAAGAGTTGCCGTTGAAATCAGTCATCGTAAACCATAAAAAAGCCGTAGTGGTTTCGATGCTATTGACCTGGTTGCTGTCCGCAGGAATTGTGGTTGTCATATTAATGGCGCCAACCTGGTTACAAAAACAGTTGGGTATCGCTCCCGCGCTGACGCTTCAGGCCAACAGTATTGCGATTGTCATGCTGTGTATTGGTTGTATCGTGGCGGGGCTGGTTATCGACCGAATTGGTGCCAGTAAAACCTTTATTATCGGCAGTTCACTACTGGCCGTATGCAGCTGGATGTTCTATCACCTGACAGCCAGCCACCCAGAATATCTGTTCTTTTTATATGGCCTGGTCGGTTTAAGTGTTGGTGTGGTCGGTGCTGTGCCGTATGTGATGGTCAGAGCATTCCCGGCAGAAGTGCGGTTTAGTGGGATCTCGTTCTCTTATAATATGTCGTATGCGATTTTCGGCGGTCTGACGCCTATCTTCGTTACCATGTTATCGGCTGTCTCACCGATGGGGCCCGCCTGGTATGTGCTGGCACTGGCGCTGGTGGGTTTGGCGCTGGGGATTTGGCTGCGAAATGACTTAACGCATGAAGATAAAGTGGTTCAAAGGCCGCTACAACATTCATAAAAAAAACGCGGAGCCTGGCTCCGCGTTTTTGTTTCTTACCGCAGTGAAGACACTAATTAGTGTTTTTCACCGATTGGCAAAACGGTGCGGCCGAACTGCTCGTTGAGCACTTCGCCCATTGCCAGGTAAATGGCAGATGAACCACAAACCAGACCCACCCAACCTGCAATGCGCACAATGCCTTCGTTGTCAGCCAGATGGCCGATAGCCAGCAGAGCAAACAAGACCGTCAGGCTTGCGAACACGAACTGCAGCATGCGTGGCGCAGAAGCCAAAGTGCCGAAGAACATGAACAGCGTGAATACGCCCCACAGACCAAGATACGCGCCAAGGAAGTGTGCGTTTGCCGCGTCTGCGAGACCCATCTTAGGCATGATCAGAATGGCGACCAGAGTCAGCCAGAAAGAGCCATAAGAAGTGAATGCTGTCAGGCCGAAAGTATTACCTTTCTTAAATTCCAACAGGCCGGCAAAAATTTGTGCGATACCACCGTAGAAAATACCCATTGCAAGAATATTGACATCGAAAGGGAAGATGCCGGTGTTATGCAAATTGAGCAGAATGGTGGTCATGCCGAAGCCCATCAAGCCCAGGGGAGCTGGATTAGCCAACTTAGTGTTGCCCATAGTTCCTCTAAAATTCGTCTAAAAATGGATATATGTAAGCGCCGCACAGCCGCGAAAGGGCAGCGGGGCGCGGCATCATAATCAGGCGCAGGTCGCGAGTCTATGATCTAAACAGGTGTGAAGATGAAAATTTTTTTTAGCTTGCCCCTTGATGGCGAGCTTACTGACCCCATCTTGTATGCAACCGCAGTTGATGGACCTGAAAAAAAGCGTGTTTGGGCAGTTGAAAGACTCTTGTTTGCCCGCATAACAGGTTCACGACCATATGACGACAAATTTTAAGTGGAGACGTTTAGATGGGTAAAATTATTGGCATCGACCTGGGTACTACCAACTCTTGTGTAGCGATTATGGATGGTACTACTGCTCGCGTTCTGGAAAACGCCGAAGGCGACCGCACCACTCCTTCAATTATTGCTTATACCCAGGATGGTGAGATTCTGGTTGGTCAGCCGGCTAAACGTCAGGCAGTGACTAACCCGCAGAACACACTGTTCGCGATCAAACGCCTGATTGGCCGTCGCTTCCAGGACGAAGAAGTACAGCGTGATGAAGCTATCATGCCGTACAAAATTATTGGCGCTGATAACGGCGACGCATGGATTGACGTTAAAGGCCAGAAAATGGCACCTCCGCAGATCTCTGCTGAAGTGCTGAAGAAAATGAAGAAAACTGCTGAAGATTACCTGGGTGAGCCAGTTACTGAAGCGGTAATCACCGTTCCTGCATACTTCAACGATGCTCAGCGTCAGGCAACTAAAGATGCTGGCCGTATCGCAGGTCTGGAAGTAAAACGTATCATCAACGAACCAACCGCAGCGGCTCTGGCCTACGGTCTGGATAAAGAAGTTGGCAACCGTACTATCGCGGTTTACGACTTGGGTGGTGGTACTTTCGATATCTCTATCATCGAAATTGATGAAGTTGATGGCGAAAAAACCTTCGAAGTTCTGGCAACCAACGGTGATACCCACCTGGGTGGTGAAGACTTCGATAGCCGTCTGATCAACTACTTAGTGGAAGAGTTCAAGAAAGATCAAGGTATCGATCTGCGTAACGATCCACTGGCTATGCAGCGTCTGAAAGAAGCTGCTGAAAAAGCGAAAATTGAGCTGTCTTCAGCTCAGCAGACCGACGTGAACCTGCCGTACATCACTGCAGACGCTTCCGGTCCAAAACACATGAACATCAAAGTGACTCGCGCGAAACTGGAATCCCTGGTCGAAGACCTGGTAAACCGTTCTATCGAGCCGCTGAAAGTTGCACTGCAAGATGCTGGCCTGTCTGTTTCCGATATCCAGGATGTCATCCTGGTTGGTGGTCAGACTCGTATGCCAATGGTGCAGAAAAAAGTTACTGAGTTCTTCGGTAAAGAGCCACGTAAAGACGTTAACCCGGACGAAGCTGTTGCAATCGGTGCTGCTGTCCAGGGTGGTGTACTTGCGGGTGATGTGACTGACGTACTGCTGCTGGACGTTACCCCGCTGTCTCTGGGTATCGAAACCATGGGCGGTGTCATGACTTCACTGATTAACAAAAACACCACTATCCCGACTAAACACAGCCAGGTGTTCTCTACAGCTGAAGATAATCAGTCTGCAGTGACCATCCATGTGATTCAGGGTGAGCGTAAACGTGCTTCTGATAACAAATCTTTGGGTCAGTTCAACCTGGATGGTATCAGCCCAGCACCACGCGGCATGCCGCAAATCGAAGTGACCTTCGATATCGATGCTGACGGCATTCTGCACGTTTCCGCGAAAGACAAAAATAGCGGTAAAGAGCAGAAAATCACCATCAAGGCTTCTTCTGGTCTGAATGAAGAAGAGATCCAAAAAATGGTGCGTGAAGCAGAAGCTAACGCCGAGTCTGACCGTAAGTTCGAAGAACTGGTTCAGACCCGTAACCAGGGTGACCACCTGCTGCATAGCACTCGTAAGCAAGTTGAAGAAGCCGGTGACAAACTGCCAGCTGACGACAAAACTGCAATCGAGTCTGCTTTGACCGCGCTGGAATCTTCTCTGAAAGGCGAAGACAAAGCTGACATCGAAGCGAAAATGCAGGCACTGGCGCAAGTTTCTCAGAAATTGATGGAACTGGCTCAGGCACAGCACGCTGAACAACAAGCAGGCAACGCGACTGATGCTGGCAACTCTGCTGGCAAAGACGACGATGTTGTTGATGCTGAGTTCGAAGAAGTTAAAGACAAAAAATAATCGCCCTTTGAGCGGTTTGTAACTGGCACGGGCGTCGAGGTTTTCCTCTACGCCCGTGCACGCATGTTAGGGGCAGACAAAAAAGATGGCGAAGAGAGACTATTACGAGGTTTTAGGCGTTCCGAAAAACGCGGAAGAGCGTGAAATCAAGAAAGCCTATAAACGCCTGGCAATGAAGTTCCACCCGGATCGTAATCAGGGTGACAAAGAGTCTGAGGCGAAGTTTAAAGAAATTAAAGAAGCCTACGAAATCCTTACCGACGAGCAAAAACGTGCAGCCTACGATCAGTACGGACATGCTGCGTTTGAGCAGGGCGGTATGGGCGGCGGCGGTCACGGCGGATTTGGTGGCGGTGGCGCTGATTTCGGCGATATCTTTGGCGACGTATTCGGCGATATCTTCGGTGGTGGCCGTCGTCAACGCGCTTCCCGTGGTGCCGATTTACGCTACAACATGGACTTAACGCTGGAAGAAGCGGTTCGTGGCGTCACCAAAGAGATCCGCATTCCAACACTTGAAGAGTGTGACGTTTGTCATGGTAGCGGCGCGAAAGCGGGCTCCAAACCACAAACTTGCCCGACGTGTCATGGACAAGGCCAGGTGCAAATGCGCCAGGGCTTCTTCACGGTGCAGCAAAGCTGTCCACACTGTCAGGGTCGCGGTTCGATTATTAAAGATCCGTGTAACACCTGTCATGGTCATGGCCGGGTAGAAAAAACCAAAACGCTGTCGGTGAAAATCCCGGCGGGCGTTGATACCGGTGACCGTATTCGTCTTGCTGGTGAAGGTGAAGCCGGTGAGCATGGCGCTCCATCAGGTGATTTGTACGTTCAGGTGCAGGTCAAGCAGCACCCAATCTTCGAACGTGAAGGCAATAACCTGTATTGCGAAGTGCCAATTAACTTTGCAATGGCGGCACTGGGTGGCGAGATTGAAGTGCCAACACTGGATGGTCGTGTAAACCTGAAAGTGCCTGGCGAAACGCAAACTGGCAAACTGTTCAGAATGCGTGGCAAAGGGGTGAAATCAGTACGTGGCGGGGCTCAGGGCGACCTGTTATGCCGCGTTGTGGTGGAAACACCTGTCAGCCTGAACGAAAAGCAGAAGCAGTTACTGCGCGATCTGGCTGAAAGTTTTGGTGGGCCAAGTGGCGAAAAGAACAGTCCGCGTTCAAAGAGCTTCTTTGATGGCGTGAAGAAATTCTTTGATGATTTGACCCGCTAAACTCCACACTTCTTTGTGTAATACAAAAGCCTGAATCGGATAATTTGGATTCAGGCTTTTTTATGCGCCTAATCTGGATCCGCTTAACAGCTCTTTCATTTCGTTTTAACCGAGTTATTCTCGCAATATAATCTACTTTTCTCGATGTGTCAGGCAGGCTATGCTTAAGACAAATTAAAGCCCTAAATTTTTAAGGCTCTTGAATGGGTTGGATGAAAGAATGACCAAAAAACTAAAACGCTTTTTCCATAGCGATGCCTCTAGCGGCATCTTTTTAATCCTTGCCGCAGTGCTGGCAATGGTTCTGGCTAATCTGGATGCCACCAGTCAGTTGTACCAATCGTTCTTGAATACACCGGTAGAAGTACGTATCGGTTCTCTGGATATCAGTAAAAACCTGTTGTTATGGGTTAACGATGCACTGATGGCCATCTTCTTCCTGATGATTGGTCTGGAAGTAAAACGTGAAATGGTCAGCGGTTCGCTTGCCAGTATGCGTCAGGCGTCGTTCCCGGTAATTGCCGCATTGGGTGGCATGGTTATCCCTGCAGCAATCTATTTGCTGTTCAATTTCCACGACCCAATCACCCGTGAGGGATGGGCAATCCCGGCAGCAACGGACATTGCCTTTGCGTTGGGTATCCTCGCATTGTTGGGGAATCGTGTACCGGTGGCACTCAAAGTGTTCCTGATGGCACTGGCGATTATTGATGACCTGGGCGCGATTGTTATCATTGCTCTGTTCTACACCAGCGACCTTTCTGTGCTTTCGCTGGCGGTTGCCGCCGGGGCAATTGCGGTGCTGGCATTGCTGAATATCTGCAACGTGCGCCGTACCGGTTTGTATATTCTGGTCGGTGTGGTGTTGTGGACTGCGGTGCTGAAATCCGGTGTTCATGCCACGCTGGCAGGGGTCATCATCGGTTTCCTGATCCCGCTGAAAGAAGTGAAAGGGCGTTCACCGGCAAAAGAACTGGAGCACGTGCTTCATCCTTGGGTCGCGTTCTTGATTCTGCCTTTGTTCGCTTTCGCCAATGCGGGCGTATCGCTGGATGGTGTCACCTTTGCGGGCTTAACTTCATTGTTACCGATGGGGATTATGGCAGGTCTGTTCATTGGCAAGCCGCTTGGAATTAGCTTGTTCTGTTGGGCTGCACTGAAGCTGAAGCTGGCGACCTTGCCAGAAGGAACCACCTGCAAAGAAATTATGGCGGTGGGCGTGCTGTGCGGCATTGGCTTCACCATGTCTATCTTCATCGCATCACTGGCGTTTGATGGTGCGGATCCTGCGCTGATTACCTGGGCAAAACTGGGTATATTGTTAGGGTCGCTGCTTTCAGCAGTGGTGGGGTACTGCATGTTGAGAAGCCGTTTTAGCCAGCAACTCCAGCATAATTAATTAACCGACTAACGGCTCTTCTGGAGCCGTTAGCTTATGGAATATTTCTCAGGGAGCGAAAACGCATGTCGCACATAAATTACAATCACCTTTACTACTTCTGGCATGTTTGCAAAGAAGGGTCGGTTGTTGGTGCCGCTGAAGCACTTTACTTAACGCCGCAAACTATCACGGGCCAGATCAAAGCATTAGAAGAGCGTCTGCAAGGTAAACTCTTCCGTCGCCAGGGGCGTGGTCTGGTACCTTCTGAATTGGGCCAACTGGTTTTCCGCTATGCGGATCGCATGTTTACTTTAAGCCAGGAAATGCTGGATATCGTCAACTATCGCAAAGAGTCCAGTTTGCTGTTTGATGTCGGTATCGCGGACGCATTGTCTAAACGCCTGGTCAGCGGCGTACTCGATGCGGCAGTCGTTGAAGATGAACAAATCCACCTGCGCTGTTTTGAGTCGACTCACGAAATGTTGCTCGAACAATTGAGCCAACACAAACTGGACATGATCATCTCCGATTGCCCCATTGACTCGACACAGCAAGAAGGGTTGTTCTCGGTGAAAATCGGCGAGTGTGGCATTAGCTTCTGGTCTCAGAATCCAGTGCCAGATTTGCCTTTCCCGGCATGCCTTGAAACCCGACGTTTGTTGATTCCTGGCCGTCGCTCGATGCTTGGGCGCAAAATTCTCAACTGGATACACACTCAGGGATTGAACGTTGAGATCCTTGGGGAGTTTGATGATGCCGCGCTGATGAAAGCTTTTGGTGCAGCACACAATGCGATATTCGTCGCACCGACGCTCTACGGGCAGGACATCTATAATGATAAGAACATTGTTGAGATTGGGCGCATTGAGAACGTTATGGAAGAGTATCACGCGATTTTTGCAGAACGTATGATTCAGCATCCGGCTGTTCAGCGTGTATGTAACCGGGATTACTCGGCGTTGTTTAAAGAAGCTTAATTCGACAAATTTCAGGTATAAAAAAACCGGCATAAGCCGGTTTTTTTCAAGCTACCAACGAAGAGGCGATTAAGCCAGTTTGTTGATCTGCGCTACAAGGTTAGCCTTATGGCGCGCAGCTTTGTTTTTGTGGATCAGACCTTTGCTAGCCTGACGATCCACGATTGGTTGCATTTCGTTAAATGCTTTCTGTGCAGCAGCTTTGTCGCCAGTTTCAATCGCTGCGTATACTTTCTTGATGAAAGTACGCATCATAGAGCGACGGCTTGCGTTGTGCTTACGAGCCTTTTCAGACTGTACAGCACGTTTCTTAGCTGATTTGATATTAGCCAAGGTCCAACTCCCAAATATGATCTATGTGGACAATTCAAAGGCCGAGGAATATGCCCTCTTAGCCTTCTTTTGTCAATGGATTTGTGCAAATAAGCGCCGTTAAATTTCCGGAGCTTGTTACGTTGTGATGGCGCGGATTCTACCAGCTTCACGGTCATGAATACAGCTTTTCGCAACAAAAATCGTCCAGTGATGCGCATCCACATAGAAACCAGACGCCAGCGCGATGAAATCCTTAACGCTTTATGTCAAAGGGAACAATCGCCGGTTAACCTTCACCGTGGTAATTGATATAATCCGCCGATTTCCACTGTTTTGAGCCAGCCATGAAGCTGATACGCGGCATACATAATCTACGCCAGAACCACCACGGGTGTGTCCTCACCATTGGTAACTTCGATGGCGTTCATCGAGGCCACAAGTCCCTGTTAAAAGGGCTGTGCGCGCAAGGGCGCGCGCGCAATCTGCCGGTGATGGTCATGATCTTTGAACCGCAACCGCTTGAGTTGTTCGCAGGCGATAAAGCACCCGCTCGCCTGACGCGACTGCGCGAAAAGCTTCGTTATCTGGCCGAATGTGGTGTGGATTACGTGCTGTGCGTGCGGTTCGATCGTCGCTTTGCAGCCTTTACTGCGCAAAACTTCGTCAGCGATCTGTTGGTCGACCGCCTCGGGGTAAAATTTCTCGCGGTGGGGGATGATTTCCGCTTTGGTGCTGGTCGCCAGGGGGATTTCTTGTTATTACAGAAGGCTGGCCAGGAATATGGCTTTGACGTCACCAGTACGCAAACTTTCTGCGAAGGTGGCGTGCGCATTAGCAGCACCGCGGTGCGTCAGGCTCTGGCAGAAGACGACTTAGCGTTGGCCGAGAGTTTACTGGGTCATCCTTTTAGCATCTCCGGGCGTGTTGTGCATGGTGATGAACTGGGAAGAACCATTGGTTTCCCAACGGCGAATTTACCGCTCCGTCGTCAAGTATCCCCAGTTAAAGGGGTATTTGCGGTAGAGGTCGCAGGCCCTGGCGACAAACTGCTGCCAGGTGTTGCCAACATTGGTACGCGCCCAACAGTGGCGGGTCTGCGCCAACAGTTAGAAGTCCATTTGCTGGACGTTGTAATGGACTTATATGGGCACCATATTGATGTGGTGCTACGTAAAAAAATACGTAATGAACAACGGTTTGCTTCGCTTGATGAACTGAAAGCGCAAATCGCCAAAGATGTGGTAACCGCCCGCGAATATTTTGGGCCTAATACCTGAGCAAGCTAACTACGGAACCGAGAATCTAATGAGTGACTTTAAATCTACCCTGAATTTACCGGAAACAGGGTTCCCGATGCGTGGCGATCTCGCTAAACGTGAACCGGGCATGCTGGCTCGCTGGAATGATGATGACCTGTACGGCATCATCCGTAATGCAAAGAAAGGCAAAAAATCCTTCATTCTGCATGATGGCCCTCCATACGCGAACGGCAACATTCACATTGGTCACTCAGTAAACAAGATTCTGAAAGACATTATCGTGAAGTCCAAAGGGCTGAGCGGTTTTGACTCCCCGTATGTTCCAGGTTGGGACTGCCACGGTCTGCCTATCGAGCTGAAAGTAGAACAACTCATCGGCAAGCCAGGCGAGAAAGTTTCTGCGGCTGAGTTCCGTGCTGCGTGCCGCAAATATGCTGCAGAGCAGGTTGATGGGCAGCGTGCTGACTTCATCCGTTTGGGTGTGTTGGGTGACTGGTCACGTCCATACCTGACTATGGATTTCAAAACCGAAGCGAACATCATTCGTGCGCTGGGTAAAATCGTTGGTAACGGCCACCTGCATAAAGGGGCTAAACCGGTTCACTGGTGTGTCGACTGTCGTTCAGCGCTGGCTGAAGCAGAAGTTGAGTACTACGACAAAACTTCTCCATCTATCTTCGTCAGCTTCCAGGCTGTTGATGCTGACGCGGTGAAAGCTAAGTTTGGCGCAACCCAAGTTGATGGCCCAGTTTCGATGGTTATCTGGACCACGACTCCGTGGACTCTTCCAGCTAACCGCGCGGTTTCTCTGAATGCAGAATTCGACTACGTGCTGGTGCAGGTGGATGGTCAGGCGCTGATCGTCGCCAAAGACTTGCTCGAAGGCGTAATGAAAAGTGCAGGTATCACCGAGTGGACAGTGCTTGGCGAAACCAAAGGCGCTGACCTGGAATTGACTCGCTACAAACACCCATTCTTAGATTTCGACGTGCCAGCTATTCTGGGTGAGCATGTAACCCTTGAAGCCGGTACCGGTGCGGTTCACACCGCTGGCGGCCACGGCCCCGATGACTACGTCATCAGCCAGAAATACAATCTTGAAATCGCTAACCCAGTTGGCCCGGATGGGTGCTATCTGCCTGGTACTTACGAAGGTCTGGACGGCGTTCAGGTGTTCAAAGCGAACGACCTTATCGTCAATATCCTGCGTGACAAAGGCGTTCTGCTGCACGTTGAAAAACTGCTGCACAGCTACCCGCATTGCTGGCGCCACAAAACGCCAATCATCTTCCGTGCCACACCTCAGTGGTTCATCAGCATGGATCAAAAAGGCCTGCGCGCCCAGTCTCTGAAAGAGATCAAAGGCGTGCAGTGGATCCCAGACTGGGGCCAGGCGCGTATCGAATCGATGGTGGCGAACCGCCCGGACTGGTGTATCTCTCGCCAGCGTACCTGGGGCGTGCCAATGTCCATGTTCGTACACAAAGACACAGAAGAGCTGCACCCGCGCACGCTGGAGTTGATGGAAGAAGTCGCCAAACGTGTTGAGCAAGATGGTATTCAAGCGTGGTGGGATCTCGACCCGCGCGACATCCTGGGTGACGACGCTGATAACTACACCAAAGTGCCAGACACTTTAGACGTGTGGTTCGACTCCGGTTCAACGCATTCATCTGTGGTTGATGTGCGTCCTGAATTCAGCGGCCACGCGGCAGACATGTATCTGGAAGGTTCGGATCAGCATCGCGGTTGGTTCATGTCTTCACTGATGATTTCGACAGCAATGAAAGGCAAAGCGCCTTACCGCCAGGTACTGACTCACGGTTTCACCGTTGATGGTCAGGGCCGCAAAATGTCCAAATCCATTGGTAACACCGTTTCTCCGCAAGATGTGATGAACAAACTGGGCGCTGATATTCTGCGTCTGTGGGTGGCATCGACCGATTACACCGGTGAAATGGCGGTTTCTGACGAAATCCTGAAACGTGCTGCTGACGCTTATCGTCGTATCCGTAACACCGCCCGTTTCCTGCTGGCAAACCTCAACGGTTTCAACCCAGAAACTGACATGGTGAAACCAGAAGAGATGGTGAAACTGGATCGCTGGGCAGTAGGCTGTGCGCAAGAAGCCCAGGCCGATATCCTTGCGGCATACGAAAACTACGATTTCCACGAAGTGGTGCAACGCCTGATGCGTTTCTGCTCCATCGAAATGGGCTCGTTCTATCTCGACATCATCAAAGATCGCCAGTACACCGCGAAATCTGACAGCGTTGCACGTCGCAGCTGCCAGACTGCGTTGTTCCATATCGCAGAAGCGCTGGTTCGCTGGATGGCTCCGATCATGTCCTTCACCGCTGACGAAATCTGGGCTTACCTGCCAGGTGACCGTGAGAAATATGTCTTCACGGGCGAATGGTATGAAGGTTTGTTCGGCCTGGCTGATAGCGAAACGATGAACAATGATTACTGGGACACGCTGTTAACCGTGCGTGGCGAAGTGAACAAAGTTATCGAACAAGCGCGTGCTGACAAGCGTGTGGGCGGTTCACTGGAAGCGGCAGTTACTTTGTACGCTGACAGCGAACTGGCAGCGAAGCTCAACAGCCTGGGCGAGGAATTGCGATTTGTCCTGTTGACCTCAGGTGCCGAAGTTACCGATTATGCGCAGGCAACTGAAGACGCGCAGCAAAGCGAAATCCTTAAAGGGTTGAAAGTGGCGCTGCGTAAAGCTGACGGTGACAAGTGCCCGCGTTGCTGGCATTACACCACCGACGTCGGCCAGGTAGCGGAACACGCAGAAATCTGTGGCCGCTGTGTAACTAACGTAGCCGGTGACGGCGAAAAGCGTAAATTTGCCTGATGAGTAAATCGATTAGTTCGACTGGTTTGCGCTGGCTGTGGCTGGTGGTCGTAGTCCTGATTGTCGATCTGGGCAGCAAATACCTGATCCTCCAGCATTTCATGCTGGGGGACACCGTATCGCTGTTCCCATCGCTGAATCTGCATTACGCCCGTAACTATGGTGCTGCGTTCAGTTTCCTTGCGGATAAAGGCGGTTGGCAGCGCTGGTTCTTTGCGGGTATTGCCATCGGTATTTGCGTGATTCTGGCAGTGCTGATGTACCGTTCCAAAGCGACACAGAAACTGCATAACATCGCCTATGCTTTAATTATCGGCGGTGCACTTGGCAATTTGTTTGATCGCTTGTGGCACGGTTTTGTCGTCGACATGATCGATTTTTATGTCGGTGACTGGCACTTCGCCACGTTTAATTTGGCCGATACGGCAATCTGTATCGGTGCGGCGCTGATTGTTCTGGAGGGGTTCTTTGTCTCCTCCGACAAGCCCGTAAAGCAAAAAGGGTAATCCATGGCTGAGTCTATCCAGGCCAATAGCAGAGTTTTGGTGCATTTCACGCTGAAACTTGAAGATGGTTCCACTGCCGAGTCGACCCGCAATAATGGCAAACCGGCACTCTTCACGCTGGGCGACGACACACTGTCGCCAGGCATGGAAGACCAGCTTGTCGGTTTGAAAGCAGGGGACAAGAAAGCATTCTCTCTGGCACCTGAGTCGGCGTTTGGTATTCCAAGCCCTGACATGATCCAGTATTTCTCGCGTCGTGAGTTTATTGACGCGGGCGAGCCGGTGCCGGGTGCAATTATGTTGTTCACCGCAATGGATGGCAGCGAGATGCCAGGTGTAGTGCGTGAGGTTAACGGCGATTCCATCACTGTTGATTTTAATCACCCACTTGCCGGGCAAACCATTCATTTTGATATCGAAGTGCTGGAAATTGACCCGGTACTGGAGGCGTTGAATGCAGATCCTGTTGGCTAACCCACGCGGTTTTTGTGCCGGGGTAGACCGCGCTATCAGCATTGTTGAAAACGCGCTGGCCATTTACGGTGCGCCGATTTATGTCCGTCACGAAGTGGTGCATAACCGCTACGTGGTCGACAGCTTGCGTGAACGTGG
Organism: Buttiauxella sp.; assembly: GCF_049686335.1. Classification (NCBI taxonomy): domain Bacteria; kingdom Pseudomonadati; phylum Pseudomonadota; class Gammaproteobacteria; order Enterobacterales; family Enterobacteriaceae; genus Buttiauxella; species Buttiauxella sp. Next base: position 156,360 of record NZ_JBAVHX010000015.1, read on the forward strand.
GGCTATTTTCATCGAGCAGATCAGTGAAGTGCCAGATGGCGCAATCCTAATTTTCTCGGCGCACGGTGTTTCCCAGGCGGTACGTAGCGAAGCCAAAGGCCGTGATTTAACGGTGTTTGATGCAACCTGCCCGCTGGTCACCAAAGTGCATATGGAAGTGGCTCGCGCCAGCCGTCGTGGTGAAGAGTCCATTCTGATTGGCCATGCCGGCCACCCGGAAGTGGAAGGCACCATGGGCCAGTACAACAACCCGAAAGGCGGAATGTACCTGGTCGAATCACCGGAAGATGTCAGTAAACTGGATGTGAAAAACGAAGCAAAGCTTTCGTTTATGACCCAGACCACGCTCTCTGTGGATGACACTTCTGATGTGATTGACGCGCTGCGTAAACGCTTCCCGAAAATTATCGGCCCACGTAAAGACGACATTTGCTACGCCACCACTAACCGTCAGGAAGCCGTACGTGCGTTAGCTGATGAAGCCGATGTAGTGCTGGTTGTTGGCTCGAAAAACTCCTCTAACTCTAATCGTCTTGCCGAACTTGCGCAGCGTATGGGGAAAGCGGCGTATCTGATTGATGATGCGACCGATATTCAGGAAGAGTGGGTCAAAGGTGCCGCATGTGTGGGAGTCACCGCAGGAGCGTCCGCGCCAGATATTCTGGTGCAAAACGTTCTGGCACGTCTGCGTGATTTGGGCGGCAGTGAGGCCCGTGAGCTGACTGGCCGTGAAGAAAACATCGTATTTGAAGTGCCGCGTGAACTACGACTGGATGTGAAAGAAGTCGGGTAACGCAACGCAAACAATTAGCGAAAATGAGAAAATGCCAGCCGGTTTACATCGTCTGGCATTTTTTTATGGAGTACGCATGAGCAGAACCCCAATCATTCTCGATACCGATCCAGGTATTGACGATGCAGTCGCGATAGCCGCAGCCCTTTTTGCCCCACAGCTCGATTTGAAGCTTCTGACCACGGTGGCAGGGAACGTCAGTGTTGAGAAAACAACGCGTAATGCGCTGCAACTGATGCATTTCTGGCAGCAGGATATTCCTGTTGCACAAGGTGCCGCCACACCGTTAGTCCGTAAATTACGTGATGCCGCCTATGTTCACGGCGAGTCAGGCATGGAGGGCTATGCCTTTGTTGAACACCAACGTAAGCCATTGGATAAGCCTGCTTTCCAGGCTATCTATGACTGTTTAAACGCAAGTCCTGAGCCCATCACGCTGGTGGCAATTGGCCCTCTGACCAACATGGCTTTGCTGCTTACTCAGTACCCAGACTGCAAAGCGAAGATCAAACGTCTGGTGATCATGGGGGGATCCGCAGGGCGCGGTAACTTCACGCCAAATGCTGAGTTTAATCTGGCCATCGATCCGGAAGCGGGGGCGCGAGTCTTTGAAAGCGGACTGGAGATAGTGATGTGCGGTCTCGACGTGACCAACCAGGCGATGCTCACTCCGGCGTATCTCGCAACCCTTCCTGAACTGAATCAAACCGGGAAAATGTTGCATGCGCTCTTTAGTCATTACCGGAGCGGCAGCATGACGACGGGCCTGAGAATGCATGATTTGTGCGCCATCGCCTGGCTTGTGAAGCCTGAACTGTTCCAGACGAAAGCGTGTTTTGTTGCGGTGGAAACCCACGGTGAATTTACCGCAGGCACCACAGCGGTGGATATCGAAGGGCGTTATCAGCGTGAACCTAACGCGCAAGTGGCGCTGGATTTAGACGTCGTCGGTTTCCAGCGCTGGGTCGCCGAGGTATTAGCGCTAGCGCCTTAAATATTTAACGCGACGCAGATCGAAGTTCTCCCGCCTGGACGTAGGGTTAATCGATTAACCTTGCTATGCTGATTAAGCAGTTCTCCTTGGGCCGGAGAAAAAAGATGAAGATTCCTGTCAACATGCCACCGGGTGTGGCATTCCTGAACGGCCATTTCACGGCCGAAAATATCATTACTAAAGTGACAAATAGCAGCTCTCTTGTGGGGGTGTTTCACGATGAGGCGTCCTGGCAAGCACTGCCATCTAATACGGTCATTTACCAGGTCGAAATGCTGTCGTCTGCGCAAGGGGAAGGTGAGCTTTTCGTCGGGACCACCCATTTGAATCCGGGGCGTGTCGGCGACGAGTTTTATATGACACGTGGGCATTTCCATCAGCGACGTGAGCAAGGCGAGGTTTATTTTGGCTTGTGTGGTAACGGCTTGTTATTGCTGCAAAACGAGCAGGGCGAAGCGCATCTTGAACAAGTGTCGCCGGGTTCTGTCCACATCATTCCTGGATTTACTGCACACCGTCTTATAAACACCGGTACCGAAATCCTCTCAGCACTGGCTGTCTGGCCCTCGGTTGCCGGGCATGACTATGCCGCGCTGGAAAAAGGTTTTGCCATACGCGTCGTAGAACAAGACGGAAAAATTCAGGCAAAAGAGGTGCAAAATGGCTGACTCGTGTCTCAACTTTGGGTTGGATATGCAGGTGCACCACCAGCCAATGGGCTTTAGCTACGGCGAAGAGGTGATTGGGCCGTTGCCGGAGATCCGCAAACTTGACAGCATCCGCGCATCGTTACGCGATCCGCATTGTGAAGGGCCGGAAGATGTTTATGCCATCGTTATGGATGTGGCGCGTTTACAGGATCGCGAGGAACTCAAAAAACGGATGTTGCTGTTTGGTGTGGTGACTTACGCTTCCGGGCGGCTGGGTGATGAACCGATCCGCAGTCAGGGGCATATTCACCGCATCAGCAGCCATAGCGGTTGGTCGCCGCCAGAGCTCTATGAAATCTGGCAGGGCAAAGCGATCATCTATATGCAGGAATATGTTGCTGACGATCCGGGGCGCTGTTTTGCTGTGCTCGCAGGGCCTGGGGAGAAAGTGCTGGTGCCGCCGGGCTGGGCACATGCCACGATTTCCGCTTCGCCTGATGAGCCGCTAACCTTTGGCGCATGGTGCGACAGAGAATACGGTTTTGAATACGAGGCAGTCCGCGCCTACAAAGGCCTGGCGTGGTATCCACTTTTGCAGGATGAACACATTGCCTGGCAACATAATCGCCATTATATGCCGGGGCGATTACAGGTGACGTCACCGCGTTGCTACAGCGAGTTTGGCATTACCGATGAGCCGTTGTATCAGCAATTTATTGATGAGCCCGCGCGGTTTCAGTTTATATCGAAGCCGGGGATGGTGAGTCAGAAGTGGGTGGGTTTCCATCCTTAATGAAGTCGGGTGACGCTGCGCTTGCCCGACCTACGGGTTCGGTGTGGTAGGGGGGATAAGCGCAGCGTCATCCACCATTTTTTAAGAAAACAACCCCACCGCCACTCCCGCCGCTGCCAACACCAGCAGCAACAGCATCGCTTTCACCGGCGAAACTCCGCGCTTAGCCATCAAGTACCAGGTGCCAATCACCACCAGCAGCGGCAGCAGATTCGGGAAAATTCCATCCAGCATCTGCTGCACATGGATATTCACGCCATCTTTGGTGACAAACTCAAGCCCGGTGCCAAGCTTCACGTAGCTTGCCGCCACGCCGCCCATCACGAATACGCCGAGTAGCGACAGCGCCTCGCGCAGGCGGGTTGATTTGCTGCTCACCAGCATTTCTACCGACGTCGACCCCATGCGGTAGCCTTTGAGGAACAGGAACCACGAGCCGGGGATGATAATCCCAAGCCATGCTACGCAATAAAACAGCGGCCCGAGGATATTACCGCCCGCCGCCAACGCCATACCAATACTGAGCAAAATCGGGATAAGCATACCGGGGATCATCGAATCACCAATTCCCGCCACCGGCCCCATCAGTCCCACTTTCAGGGTGTTGATGGTTTCGCCGTCAATCGGTTCGCCATTGGCGCGCTTTTCTTCCAGCCCCAGCACCATGCCGTTCACAATCGCCCCCAATTGCGGCTCGGTGTTATAAAACGACGCGTGGCGCTTGAGCATCTCCTTACGCTGTTGCTCATCGGGATAGAGCTTTTTCGCCACCGGCAGCATGCTCAAACAAAAACCGAATGATTCAAGGCGTTCAAAGCTCATGGAGGAGAGGTTGTACATCATCCAGCTGCGCCAGCAGCGGCGTAAATCCTGGCGAGTGAGTTTACGTTCTTCCATCAGAATTCATCCTCATCATCAGTAGTGGTTGAGGCTACGCGTTCAGCCTGCGGCTCGGGTTTGTAGTTGTAGTGAATCAACGCCAGCAGCGCCCCGACAATCACCAGCGCCACCATGTTTAACTTCAGGAAAACGATGCAGATAAACCCCACCAGGAAGTAAATCAGCATGCTGTAATTTTTGATGATTTGTTTAAGCAGAATCGCGATACCCACCGCTGGCAGAATGCCGCCCAGCACGTTCATGGTGGAAAGGACGATTTGCGGCAGGCTGTCCATAAAGGCATTGATGTACTGCGCGCCAAAATAGACGGCAATAAACGTCGGAATAAAACGCATCAGGAAGTTGGTCGCTTGCGGCCAGATAGCGCTGTTGAGATATACGCCGCGCTCGTCGCCCTTTTCCAGCGCGATATCCGCGCGGTGATTCCACCAGGAGTTCAGCACCATCATGGCGTTGAACAACACCGTACCCGCAATCCCGATTGTGGCGGCTAACGCCACGGCAACTTCCGGGCCTTTATTGGAAAGAATACCCAGCGCGATGGCCGGAAAAGCAACAAAGTTCAGGTCGGCTGGCATCGAACCGCCGGGGGTTACCATCGCGATGTACACGGCCTGAACCGCCACGCCAATGATAATCCCGGTTTGAACATCGCCGAGAATAAATCCTACCAACATTCCTGAAACCAACGGGCGGGTAATCAGATACCAGCCGCCGGTAAGCCCCAGCAGCCATGGGCTGCTCAAGGCACCGAGGTAACAGAGAATGCCGATCAAAGCCGCTTCAAAAGCCATAATGCACTCCTTTATTTGAGTTTTAGGCGCGCGTCCTGCCAGCTATAGCTGCTGGCATCGGGAACCAGACGAAATTCAATCTGGTGCCCGCGCTGCAGGAGGTAGTCGAACGCGGCTATCTCTTCCGGGTTTACAGACTGATTAGGGCCAATTGTCGTCGTAGTGGCACGTGCGCTCATCGGGCCAACGTTGATTTTTTTATTGCTGTTTTGCAGGCTGATCCCTGCTTCTTCGATGCGTTTTAGCGTGACGGGGGATTTGCCGATTACGAAATAGTGTTTTTCGCTGGCGATGATCCTGGGCAGTTTTTCGATAGCCGTTGCGGTATCAAACAGCCAGACTTTGATGTCCTGCACCGCACCTTTCATGACTGAAGAGAGCAGAGGATCCGCGGCGACCGCGTCGTCAATCGCAATGATCCCATCGCACGGAAGCTCTTTTGCCCAGCGAGTCACTAACTGGCCGTGGATCACCCGATCGTCGATACGTACAAATGAAATACTCATCGTGCCCCCTTAGAAATCATCCGATTGCGCAGCTTCAGCCAGGCGTGCCTGTACCAGTGTTTCTTGTGTTTGCTCCAGCAATTGCGCGGCGGCCTGCTCAACATCTTGCAGATCTTTTATCTCATCGCTCAGCAGCAGCATGGGGAAATTCACTCCTCCCAGAACCGCCACAGGCGGCTGTGTTTGCGGATCAAACGCGTGATGACAGGCGATGTTCCATGGCGTACCACTTTGCAAATCACACAACACCAACACGCCATCGGCGCCTTTGCTGGCCTGTTTCAACACGGCGGCAAACTCATCCGCAAAACTGTTGATGCCCTTGTTTTCCGTGAGCATGATGGGGAACACATGCGGCAATTCGCCGTATACCATGCGCGAACTGGTGAGCAGTGCATCTGCCAGTGAACCGTGTGTTGCCAGAATCACATTAATCATTTTTATCCCCTTACCCAGGCTTTCATGGTGGCGAGTTGCTGACTAGCACCGCGACCGTACGGTGAAATGCGGTATTCCCCAACGGCTGCGGGAATGATGAAGGTTTCGGCGTAATGCACGACAAAGGGTTCGAATGCGCCGCTCGGGCTTTCGACCAACGCTTCATCGCCTTCTACCAGGTTCAGCACGTTGACTCCGCCGTTGGTATGGTGTGTCACAGGCTGCGTAAACCAGTGACGACGAGTTTCGATAAATTCCCGTTCGTGCAGGCCGGTGCGCTCCTCGCGCCAGCCATCTCCAGCGGCGATGGGCTCGAAATGGTTCACCAGATGTTCAGTCACCCACTGAGTATCGCGTTGCCAGTCAATGACCTGTGCGCCATGTTCCAGGTGTACCGGGCGTGGCAGGCCATCAAGACCTAAGCGCCCCCAGTCCCACAATTTAAAGGTGAAAATGTACGGTGTGGCGCTGATTTCCAGCACCATCGCGCCGGATCCTGAGCAGTGTACGGTGCCTGCAGGGATCAGGAAGTGATCGTGTTTGCGTGCCGGAAAGCGGTTCACAAACTTATCATCATCAAAGGCTTTCTCACCACGTTGGGCGGCCGCCAAATCGTCGAGCATCTGTTGCGGTGTGATGCCGGTTTTTGTTCCGAGGTAAACTTCTGCACCCGGCTCCGCTTCCAGCAGGTAGTAACTCTCATCCTGGGTGTAATGCATCCCAAAATGCTGCTGGATGTATTCGGTCACCGGATGCACCTGGAAGCTTAAATTCTGCCCACCGATGGTATCGAGGAAATCGAAACGGATCGGGAATTCCGCACCAAATCGGGCATGCACACGCTCACCAAGTAGCGGGCGTGGGTAGAGCAACACCAGATCCTGAGAGGGGATCTCGATCCGCACATCACCAAAACGCAGTAACAGGCTGTTCTCCTCGGGCACACAGTCAAAACACCAGGCGTAATTTGGCTTTGAGGGATCGAGATCGAATTTGTCTTTCATCCATTGTCCGCCCCATACTCCAGGGTCGAAGAACGGCACCACGCGGAAAGGTTGCTGCGTAGTTTGTTGCAGGCCATGGCGTAGCGCTTCACCGCTGATCATCACCGGTTGCTCTGCATTATTGGTATCGAGCAGGAAGTCTGCCCGCTTTAGCAGGGGTGTTTTATGGCGATCAAACACCCGCCATTCAATAAAAAAGGCCCGTTTATAGCGGCGCAGAATATCTTCATCGGTATTGTTCGCACCCCAGTTTCCCAGTTCGCCACGGCGAAAACGCTGCTGAATTTCCCAGCGGGCGAGATCGGCATAAATCAGTACATCACCCGGATGAACAAAGGCCGCGCCAGGGCCGTAAATCACGACCAGGCCTTGCGTTGTTTCTGCCACTTGCTGTTGCAATGCCGCCAGTTTGTCCGGGCAGAAAAATTCGGTCAGCTCGTGGCAGGAAAGCACGCCAAACACGCGGTCATCGGTAAGGTTATGCGCCAGCAAGTCATGCAGATGCTGCTCGCTCAACCGTGCAGATTCTGCATTGATAACAAGTTCAGGATTCAGTTGCGTAATCAGTTGTGTGTGCAACTCGTCGAGTTGAACGCCGGGATAGCAGTCAATCACCAGCACCGTTTTTGCGCTGCGAGTGAGAGGGGCGCTGATGGTTTGCTTGATAGCAGACCAGCCTTGCCATGCCTGATGGTCAAACCCTGAAACCCTGACTTCGGGATACTTATCGTATGATGCCGGATGCATAATATTCTCCCTGTTTCTGATAGATTAAGATTAATCGATTAACCCACTTTGAACAGGGTGGTAAACGCGATTAACCCACCAGTTTTAGCAAGATGTTGCCTAAACCTGAGTTATCTGTGATGGCTTTCACAGGGTTTTAAGCAAATATTGGGTTATTCGATTAATCTATTGGGAAATGCTTAATTGTGAGGAGTACCGATGAGCACAGTTACCCTTGCCCAGGTGGCAAAACAGGCGGCAGTTTCAACCGCGACCGTCTCGATGGTGCTGCGTAATCGAGGCCGAATTTCTGACGCTACTCGCCAGCGCGTACTCAAGGCATTGGACGATTTGGGTTATGTGTATAACCAGACGGCCGCGAATCTACGCAATCGCACCAGCAACCAGGTCGGGTTGTTATTGCACGACATCACCAACCCGTTTTATGGCGAAATGACGGCGGGTTTGAGCCAGGAAATGGAGCGCCACGACTTGCTGCTATTTCTCGCAAACAGCGAGGAGTCGGGTGAACGCCAGCAAAAGTTTGTTGATTCTCTGATGCGTAATAACGCCTGCGGAATGGTGTTGTGCGCGGCAAGGGAGACGCCGCCGCTGTTTTTCGAAACCCTCAAGCGACGTAACATTCCTGCGATCATGGTGGTGCGACCAATGGACGATGTCGATTTCGATTTTGTCGGCACCGATAACTTCCTCGGCACTCAGCTCGCGACCCAACATCTGCTGCGTCTTGGCCACCGTCACATCGCTTTTATCGGCGGCAGCGAAAACTCCATCAGCCGCGCCCAGCGTATTGGTGGCTACAGCAGTAAATTACTGGAGCATCGTATCCAGCCGAAACGCGAATGGGTGATTTCATCACTCGCCAGCCAAAGTGACGGCGCACGCGTGGCTGAAGAGTTGTTCCGGCGTTACCCGGAAATCACGGCAGCAGTCTGTTATCAGGACATCGTGGCATTGGGTGTGATGCAGACGCTGCGCAAAATGGGCCGCCAGCCGGGCGCGGATTTTGCGTTGGTAGGATTTGATGATATTACCGAAGCTTCTCTCGTCCAGCCCGCGCTGACCACTGTTTCGGTAGCCGCGAAAGAGATTGGCCGCAAAGCCGGGGAGTTATTGTTTAGCCGCATTCAGGGCAATGACGAGCCGCCAAAACGCATTATTCTCCCGCCCACGCTGGTGGTGCGGGAGTCTTGCGGTTTCGGGCTATAAACGAGTTAAGCGGCGCACCAGCGCCATTTCGCTGTGGCGAAACGGAATTCCGTATTCGTCCAGCACATCGTGGAACCACAGATGCGCGTAATCCACGCCACTTTTGCGCACCGACGGCCAGGGAAGCGTGGTTTGTGTTTTGCCACGCACCAGCCCCCAGTGGTAACAACCGACGTTCAGGGCAGCAAACAGCGGCAGTTGTTCTTCCATCATGCTGCCAACATGGCGTGCCAGCCATTCGGTACACAAAATCGGGCGCTGGTATTGTTGCCAGAAGCGCAAAACCTGGAGCATTTTCGGCGTGGCGAGATAAGCATGGAAACTGATCACATCCGAAAGTTCGGCGGCTGCCTTATCGATCGGGTGCGCGAAATACTCCGCCTCCGGTTCATCAGGATCCTGCGAGATATGCCACGCGCACACGGTTAGCGGCTGCTGCGGATCTTCATCCCGCGCCCACTCGAAAACGTGATGCAGCAATTCAAGCGCAAACACTTCCAGCTTTTCATCGAAGAACGTTTCTTCCAGACCTGTTGCAAAGGTGCCACGGTTGCCTGGTTCGTTATATAAATCCCAGATGGCGATACGCGAGTCGGTTCTGAAATGGCGAACAATGTCACGTATATAGCGTTCAAGCTCCGGCCACCTGTCGCGGTTGCATACCGTTTCGCGCCCAGGGCTCGCCGCCGCCTGGCTGTTATGTTTTCCTGGTTCGGGGGCTTTTTGTGGCCCTAAAAAGGGTTCGTCGCCGGAAAAACCACAGTCGTCCATCAGCGTTAACATCACTTTTAGCTGGTGACGATCGGCAATCGCCAGAAACTGTTCAATCCGTGCCAGAAGCCCGGCGCGGTCATGCTGCCAGACAATAAACGGCAGGTTGATGCGCAGTTGGTTATAGCCGCTTTCATGTGCCCAACCGAGTTCTTGATCGATGGTTTCGGCATCAAAGGTTTCGCGCTGCCAAAGTTCCGTCCAGTTCACGGCAGTGCGCGGCAGGTAGTTAAATGCACAAATCCAGCCCTGTTTTTTGTGCCACTCTGTGGCCTGTTGTTTGCTCCATTGTGTGCGCATGTTTTGGCTCCTAAGGCGATTCCGGCGTTAAGACTGATACCGGTTTACGCCCTGGCGTATTACCCCAGACTTTGTCGTATTCGTAACCGGTCAGGTCTTTAATCACTTTGCGGGTTTCCATATCGCAGTCTTCCAGGTTTCCGCCTAGTTTCAACCGGGCGACTTCTTTAATCAGCGTTTTATGGGTTTCGCGGGTGAGCTTAAATTTGAATGTCATATAGAAGCTGATGGACAGCAAGGCTGCGGTGGCAAAGACCATCAAACCGACAATCGCATGTAATGCTCCGATAGGTTGTGCGCCCTGGCCTTTTACAAAGCCGCTTGCTTCCAGTACCAGGCCAATCATCATAATCGCCAGTGCGACGGTGCTCTTACGGGTTAAAACCATGACGCCGGCAAAAATCCCTTCGCGACGTTTTTTGGTGACGATTTCGTCAACATCGGGAATGAAGCTGTAGATATTCCACGGGATAAAATAAAGACCCGCACGCGCCACACCCAGCACCACAAATACGCCGGAGAATACAATGACTGAGACTGCCAGGTCAGTGATATAGGCGTAAAACAGGAAGGCTAATACGGCGAGTATACAACTATACGAGATACGAAGCGCTGCGGATGGCGTGAAATCAAATTTACTGAGCATCATCATAAAGACAAATGTTCCGGGAACCGAAACAAATGCCGCGACGCTTAAATAACCTGATACCGCAGCGGCATCCTGATGTAATCCATAAATTACGTAATAGGTAAATACCGAACCAAATACATCCATCGCTGTAAATGATGCGATATAAATAATGATGTGCTGGCGGAACATTTTAATTTTAAATGAGGACAGAAGGTCTAACACGAGGCTTTTTAAATGATGCCAAAGATTGCCACTGTTTGCGCCTTCAGGCTCCGGTTCGAACTCCTCTCGCACATCTTTTGCCTCCCAGGTACACATCCAGGTAGTAAAGACGGCCAGACAGAAAATCACAGAGAAAAGCAGGCCTGTGTAGGTGTACGTCATCGGGTTATCTTTGCCAGTAAATTGCATGATAACGCCTGGAACAGACACCGCGAGGAACCCGCCTAACTGTGAGCAGATCATTCTTACGCCGGATAAACGAGCACGCTCGGCATAACGGTTGGTCATCTCGGCAGCCAGTGTTTCCCATGGGACCAGCACCATAGCTGATAGCAGTTCAATGGAGAGATAGGTGCCGAGATAATACCAGTAGCCCATATCGGTCACCCAAAGCAGGGCGTATAAAAACATCAGTGGGGCGCTGAGTAATAAGAAGAAGCGGCGGCGACCGAAGCGTTTTCCCAACCAGGTATTGGCGAAGTTATCGGTGATGTAACCCATAATCGGACTTAATACTGCGTCTATTACGCGGGCAATGGCAAATATAGAACCGGCTTCCAGTACCGATAATCCACAATAAGTGGTGTAGAAAAATAGAAGCCAGGTGCCAATAATAGCAAATGCTCCGCCGCCAAATAAATCAGTAACACCATATCCTATGGCTCTTCCGTAACCAACTCTGCGTTCTGTAGGTTTCATATTATTATTCCGTTTCTATACCCGTCATGCTTCATATGACTAGAATTATTTCGGGTAAAGGTAAGGTGAATAGGAAAATGATTGTTTAAATATCTGTCCAGTTCCTGGTTATCGACGACCGATAAATAGCTTCGACCATCCGAAGTGATATTTCCGCCTGATGAATATCAACGTAATTATGGTTGTCGGCATTATTTATAGAGTGATAAAAATTATTAATGGCCTGCTGGTGACTGTTGCCCCAATAACATTTTTGCGCTGCATTAGGTGCTTCATCACTGATCAGTAATTCTTTGTCTTCGCCTGAAATAAACCACAAATCATTGTGATGAAGTTGCAGTAAACCTTTTTCGCAGTGGATCTCCAACAGCAGCGCCGAGTCAGTGGTATTACAGTTGGTGGCGTAAAAAATCCCCCGCGCACCGTTGGCTAATTCCATATTGGCGATGGCTGTGTCCTCAGCCTCAGTCGCTGCACCCAGAAAACTGCTTTCCACCACGCCTTTGAGCGATGTCACGCCTCCGGCAAACCACTGCATTAAATCCAGCGTATGAATCGCCTGATTGATTAACAGGCTCCCGCCTTCGCTTGCCCAGTTCCCACGCCATGGACTATGGGTGTAATAATCGTGGGAACGGCTCCAGGTCAGCATCGCTTTAATACTCAACACTTTTCCGTAGCGATGGTTTTCCAGCAGCGTTTTTATCTTCTGGCTGCTGGGGTTCAGGCGATTCTGGTAGCAAACGCCAAGCCGGGCAGCCGTATTTGCCAGCGTATGTTTGATCTCTTTGACTTCACCAGGATTTAGCGCCACCGGTTTTTCTGTGAATACGTGTTTCCCGGCGGCAAGTGCGGCGATGATGATCGCTTTGTGCGCGGCGTGCGGGGTGCAAACGTGCACCACCTCAATCTCGCTATCACTCAGCATTTCGCGGTAATCGGCATAATAATCGCAGCCGTAACGTTCAGCGAGTGCCTGGCCTTTTACTGGGTCGATGTCGACAATCGCCCGTAATTGGCTGGCGGGACTGGACTGAATTGCCTCCACGTGCAAGGTGTGGATGGCTCCACACCCGACGACCGCGGCTTGCGTCGTCTTCATCATTCTTTCACCCCGTTAGCCAGCATTTGCGCGCGTACACACAGTTCGGCGGCTTTGAAGGCATGCGTCTGAGTCATGGCATTTTCGGTGCGATTCATACAGTCCCGAATCAGCTCGCCGAAGAATGGAAAGCCGACTTTACCGGCGACCGGATAGCGGAATTCCCCTTCTTTATTCACCAGATACACCACATCTTGCTCCTGGCGGGTGATATCGACGTATTTACGGATTTCGATATAGCCATCGGTGCCCAGCAGCGTCAGGCGCCCGTCGCCCCAGGTACTTAGACCCTGTGGGGTAAACCAGTCACAACGGAAATAGCCGCTGGCTCCGTTCTCGCCTTTCAGCATCGCATCGCCAAAATCTTCAAATTCAGGGTATTGGGGATGGGCAAAGTTGTTTGTTTGCGCCGCCACAACCTGAGCTTCGCTGTTTCCGGTATAGAAAAGGAATTGTTCGATTTGATGGCTGCCGATATCGCAAAGAATGCCGCCGAAACGCTTTTTAAAGTAGAACCAGTCCGGACGCCCCTGGCCTTCGCGGTGCGGCCCCATGCCCAGCGTCTGGATGACTCGTCCGATTGCGCCGTCGCGCACCAGTTGCCCGGCAAATACTGCGCTTTCAACGTGTAACCGTTCGCTGTAATAGACTGCGTATTTGCACCCGGTTTCGGTGACTTTCGCTTTAGCAGCAGCCAGTTGATCCAGTGTGGTCAGCGGCGCTTTATCGGTGAAATAATCTTTCCCGGCATCCATCACTTTCAGGCCAAGGGCGCAACGTTCATCAGGGATCGCCGCTCCGGCAACCAGTTTTACGCTGTCATCGTTAAGAATCACATCAAGCGAGGGGGCGACTTTTACCTGCGGATATTGCTTAACAAACTGCTGCACTTTCTGCGGATCAGGGTCGTAAACCCATTTCAACGTCGCACCCGCTTCAATCAGGCCGTTGGACATGCCGTAGATGTGGCCGTGATCAAGTGCGGCGGCGGCAAAAACAAAATCCCCCGGTTGAACCACTGGCTGCGGTTTGCCTTTTGGCGCGTAATTCATTCCGTCTTTGATGCTCATGAATCTGCCTCCATATTTTTACCCAGTGGAATGGCATCCTCATTGGCAAAATTCTCCACCGAGGCTGATTTTTCAAAGAAGTGAGGGGCCAGCTTCAGCAGGCCGCCAGTCTGGTAATACGGGTCGCTGCTACCAATCGGCAATGAGACGATGCTGCGAGTAATGGCTGATTTATAGATTGCAGTGATGAGTTCCAGCGAACGCTTACCCTGCGGGCCATCGACCAGCGGTGCGGTGCCGGTTTGCAGTGCGTGCAGGAAGTTGTCGATATGCCCGGTATGCAGCGTCCATTTCAGGCGAGGCACCGACTGGTAACTATCTTCAAGCTGGTTTTCCAGCGGGGTATCGCGAGTTTCAATCGGGAAACCATTGGGGGCGGCGATACTGGCGAATTTGTCCCACGGTGCGGAAATACGGGCTTTCTCGCCCTGAATCACGATTTTTTGGTCTTCGCCGTGGTGCACCACGGAAGCTGTCAGTTGCGTCAATGCACCGGTATCGTATTTGAAAATCGCGGCGCTAAGGTCTTCCACTTCTGCGTTGTCGTGGGAAACGTTGGTGGTAATGGCCACCACTTCAGTCGGGAAGCCGAGCATCCACTGAATGGCGTCGATATGGTGTACCGCATGATTTAGCGTGCAACCGCCGCCTTCCTTTTCCCATGTCCCGCGCCACCACAGGTCGTAATAGGAATGCCCGCGCCACCAGAATGAATCCACCTGCGCATGGCAAACTTTGCCGATTTGGTCACTTTCGAGCAATTTCTTTAAACGCCAGAACGCGTCGGTAAAGCGGTTTTGCGCAATGATAGACAGCGTTTTTCCGCTCGTTTGCGCGGCGGCAATCATCGCGTCACATTCCTGAAGCGAAGCGGCCATCGGTTTTTCGCACAGAACATGCTTACCCGCATTCAGTGCATCAATAGATATAGCGGCGTGGACATACGGCGGGGTGCAGATATCAAACACATCAATGGAAGGGTCATTCAGAATATCTTTATGGTTGCTGTAAACTTTTGCTTCAGTCAGCCCGTATTGTTTTTTCTTTGCCTCGGCTTTTTCCGGGTAGATATCTACCAGTGCGACAATCTGGCAGCGATCAGGAAATTCCAGATAGCCCTGGATATGGTTGTGGGAAATATTACCGGTTCCAATAATAGCGATTCGTTGCATTTTGCTCTCCCTTATTACGGTTTATTTTTATCAAGAATCATTTTTGAGAGCATAGTTATGGTTTTTTTTGCACACAACCGCTATTTATGACAGGAATTGCACAGTATAAATAGCGCTGTAGCGATGAAAGAAAAATGCATGTGATGAGAAAGAGTTAGTCATGAAAATAATGTCAAAACGCTAATGAGGCATCGATCACAAAATGACGGGGAAGTTGAAAATCAAAGAGATAGCCGGGCTGACAGGACTCTCGCCGAGCACGGTCTCAAGAGTGCTGGCGGGTAAAAATAATGTCAGCCCGCAGGCAAAAGAAAAAGTTTTTTACCACGCACGTTATATGGGTATTTTACGTGACATCCCTGCCAGCCGTTTACTGATGAATTCATTATTAGTCTGTGCTCCGGCTGCTGCCTTTTCATCACATGGCGATCATTATTATTACGAAGTGATTCAGGGGATTATTTCAGAAATTTCACATTACGATATTCATGTTAAAAAGTGCTCACTGGATATTAACGAAGCGGACACAACTTTATTTATGAAGCACATCAACCAGGAAGATGTCGATGGCGTAATAATTATTGGTATTGATGATGAGTCTTTGTATCGCCTGGCGGCAGAAAGCAATAAACCGGTCGTGACCATTAATGGCAGAGATAAAAAGATGCGGCTTGATTGTGTTTCGCCAGATCATGCTTCCATTGGTTATAGTGCGGCAAAACATTTGTTAGAAAAAGGCCATCGACAGGTACTGTTATTTACCGATTTGCGCCGGGAAACCATGATCCAGCGCCTCGAAGGGTTTAAACGGGCCTGCCAGGATCACCATCTTGTTTTTGATGAGTCGGAACATTTGCTGGTCACAAAAGGTTACGGCGAGCCAGAAGCGCGGGCGAATTTCAAAAAATACCTTGAGCAGCGTTCCAGAGAACAACTGCCTTCGGCCATTTTATGTGGAGGAGGAGCGATTGCGCGAGCTGTACTTAGTGAACTGAAAAACCTTCAGCTCCAGGTGCCAGAAGATATTTCCGTCATGAGTTGTGCTTATTCACATGAAATGGACGAAATAAAATCGTTGGGATTAACCGCCGCTTTTCAGCCGTGCCGCGAGCTGGGGAGTGAGGCCGTTTGTATCCTGCAAAGTCGCTTAACGCGCAACATTAGCTCCCGATTTAATTTATTGCTCCAGGGGTCCATTGAGTTAGGGAGTTCGGTCGCCGATGTGAACTGGCGGCGCAGAGAACTGTATCAATCCCATACAATTCCATGATTCTTTTATGGGAATAATGTCTTTTACTGATAATTCCCCCGTTTTGTCATAAATTTCTTATTATCGGTGTTTTCGAGTGGCGGCCCTGAGCAGGGCTGGTTAACCTGAGAATGTTTTAAATACAGATTAATTAATAAAGAGAGTGAATATGGATGAGTCACAAGTCCGTGTAGCAATCGCGGGTGCGGGTGGTCGCATGGGGCGACAACTGATTCAGGCAGCATTACAGATGGATGGTGTACAACTGGGTGCAGCGCTTGAACGCACGGGTTCATCCTTAGTGGGAAGTGATGCGGGTGAATTAGCTGGCGTGGCTAAAACAGGTGTCGTCGTTAGCGATAGCCTGGAAGCGGTGGTGAACGATTTCGATGTGTTTATTGATTTCACTCGTCCGGAAGGCACGCTCAATCACCTGGCCTTTTGCCGTCAACACGGTAAAGGGATGGTTATCGGTACCACTGGTTTTGATGATGCGGGCAAGCAGGCGATTACGGATGCTTCCGCAGAGGTTCCGATTGTCTTCGCAGCAAACTTTAGCGTGGGCGTGAACGTGATGCTCAAACTATTAGAAAAAGCGGCGAAGGTGATGGGCGACTATACCGACATCGAAATTATCGAAGCCCATCATCGCCACAAAGTGGATGCGCCATCAGGCACAGCGTTGGCGATGGGTGAAGCCATTGCACAGGCGATGGACAAAGATTTGAAAGAGTGCGCGGTTTACTCTCGTGAAGGTTACACCGGCGAGCGCGTTCCAGGCACTATTGGTTTCGCAACGGTACGTGCGGGCGACATTATTGGTGAGCATACGGCGATGTTTGCGGACATCGGCGAGCGTATTGAAATCAGTCATAAAGCCTCAAGTCGCATGACTTTTGCAAATGGCGCAGTGAGATCGGCATTGTGGCTGAAAGCTAAGAAAAATGGTCTTTATGATATGCGTGACGTGCTTGATTTGAATAGTTTGTAAATGTTATTACCCATCGTGATGTGGTTATTGCAACCTTAGGTTCGGGTTGAAAGGGCAATTGATTGATTGCCCTTATATTTTTCCCCTTTGTTATATTCTCTTTTAATACTTTCCTGTCTCTTAATACTTGATAACCATTAATATTGTATGGTTACTCACATTTATCGATTTCATTCATTCATTAGTAAAATTTAATAATTACTATTTCTTGTATCAGGGCAATTTCATGCAGTTTGCTCCTGACTACTTTTTTGATCTGATTCAGGTATAAGGAAAATACGATGCCAAATGGTAAGGATGGGCAAGATTTAGCACGTCGGGTAAGCCTTGAAGGGCAGATTTTAAGTATGGGTAATTTTTCCCTTTATGCTCAGGCGGTTTATTGCGTTAATAAAATGTTGCAAAGACAAGGGGTGGGTATCTCACAACAGGCCTATAACAGCATTTCGATGAATTTGAACCGCGTGCAAACAGGGCGACTCTATGAAACAAGCGCCTCACTTTCGGAAGCCAGAGTTTTCGCTCGCGACACAGCAACTGCATTAAGAAGTGGTGATTTTAAGTCGGCGGCCATCACAGCAAGCGGCGTTGCGATTAATGGTCTGGGAGGGCCATTGTTCTTTGGTTCTGCCGACAGAAATAAATTACTCGGTCTTGAGCGATATCTTTACGATAACTTCCATTTATAATGGTTTTAAGCCATAAAAACTGATAGCTATCGGTTTTTATGGTTGTTTTTATATTTTTATCATCATTGTTTTTTAAACAATTTTTTAAGATTGCTTTTCTTTATGTGTTCTTACGGTTGGTTTTTAGTTTAATTTGGTTTTTTATTGATTTTTATGGTGTTTATTAGCCAATAAAAAGTAATTTTGACCATTTGGTCCACTTTTGACTCCCTGAATCATTAGTTTCCTATTCTTCCTGGTCCGCAACCGATTACGCACTACAAGTTAGTTGTTGATTTCATCGGTCAATTCATCTTTTTTCCATCAGACTGGCAAAAAACACATAAAAAGTTGCGCTTATGGTAGACTTTTACCCGGCCTCTCACTAGAATGCCGCCGTTTGTCAAAATTCCAAATGACAGGCTGTTTTGCATTGATTCAGGAAATGGTTTTGAATTAATATGCAAATAAATTGACTGTTTATTCCCTGGAGGACGTTTTGATTAAGTCAGCGCTGTTGGTTCTGGAAGACGGAACCCAATTCCACGGTCGGGCCATTGGGGCATCGGGTCAGGCTGTTGGGGAAGTCGTTTTCAATACCTCAATGACCGGTTATCAAGAAATCCTCACTGATCCTTCCTACTCCCGCCAGATTGTCACTCTTACTTATCCTCATATCGGAAATGTCGGCACTAATGCTGCTGATGAAGAATCCTCCCAGGTACATGCGCAAGGCCTCGTCATCCGTGACCTACCACTGATTGCCAGCAACTACCGCAATACCGAAGACCTTTCTTCCTATCTCAAGCGCCATAACATTGTGGCCATCGCCGATATCGATACCCGTAAGCTGACACGTATTCTGCGTGAGAAAGGTGCACAGAACGGCTGCATTATTGCCGGTGATAACCTTGATGCCGCACTGGCACTGGAAAAAGCAAAAGCCTTCCCAGGCCTCAACGGTATGGATCTGGCGAAAGAAGTGACCACGCAAGAAGCTTACGCCTGGCAGCAGGGGAGCTGGACGCTTGAAGGCGACTTACCTGAAGCGGCTAAAGAAGAAGATTTACCGTTCCATGTCGTCGCCTACGATTACGGCGTGAAACGCAACATTCTGCGTATGTTGGTTGACCGTGGCTGCCGCCTGACGGTGGTTCCGGCACAGACGCCAGCTGAAGAAGTGTTGAAGATGAATCCAGACGGCATCTTCTTATCTAACGGTCCTGGTGACCCGGCGCCATGTGATTACGCGATCGGTGCAATCAAATCCTTCCTTGAAACCGACGTACCGGTATTCGGTATCTGTCTGGGCCACCAGTTGCTGGCTCTGGCAAGCGGCGCGAAAACGGTGAAGATGAAGTTTGGTCACCACGGTGGTAATCATCCGGTTAAAGATTTGGATCGCGATTGCGTGATGATTACCGCGCAAAACCATGGTTTTGCGGTGGATGAAGCGACTCTGCCTGCGAACCTGCGTGTGACGCATAAATCACTGTTCGATGGCACCTTACAAGGTATTCATCGTACCGATAAAGCAGCATTCAGCTTCCAGGGGCATCCAGAAGCAAGCCCAGGCCCACACGATGCGGCGCCGCTGTTTGACCACTTTATCGAATTGATTAAGCACTACCGCAAGTCAGCTAAATAATCAGGAGCTAAGAAAATGCCAAAACGTACAGATATAAAAAGCATCCTGATCCTCGGCGCTGGCCCGATTGTTATCGGCCAGGCGTGTGAGTTCGACTACTCCGGTGCTCAGGCGTGTAAAGCGCTGCGTGAAGAGGGTTACCGTGTTGTGCTGGTGAACTCCAACCCGGCAACGATTATGACCGACCCGGAGATGGCCGATGCGACCTACATCGAGCCGATTCATTGGGAAGTGGTACGCAAAATCATTGAGAAAGAGCGCCCGGATGCGGTGCTGCCAACCATGGGCGGCCAGACCGCGCTGAACTGTGCGCTTGAGCTGGAACGTCAGGGTGTGCTGGCTGAGTTTGGCGTCACCATGATTGGTGCGACCGCAGACGCAATTGATAAAGCTGAAGACCGCCGCCGTTTCGACGTGGCGATGAAAAAAATCGGCCTCGATACTGCGCGCTCCGGCATCGCTCATAATATGGAAGAAGCGCTGGCGGTTGCCGCTGACGTCGGTTATCCGTGCATCATCCGTCCTTCATTCACCATGGGCGGCACCGGCGGCGGTATCGCTTACAACCGTGAAGAGTTCGAAGAAATCTGCGAGCGTGGTCTGGATCTTTCTCCGACCAAAGAGCTGCTGATTGACGAATCCCTGATCGGATGGAAAGAGTACGAGATGGAAGTGGTGCGTGATAAAAACGACAACTGCATCATCGTCTGCTCTATCGAAAACCTTGACCCGATGGGTATCCACACCGGTGACTCCATCACCGTTGCACCAGCGCAAACGCTGACTGATAAAGAATACCAAATCATGCGTAACGCCTCGATGGCGGTACTGCGTGAAATCGGCGTAGAAACCGGCGGTTCCAACGTGCAGTTCTCGGTTAACCCGAAAACAGGCCGTCTGATTGTTATCGAGATGAACCCGCGTGTGTCGCGCTCTTCCGCGCTGGCATCAAAAGCTACCGGCTTCCCGATTGCGAAAGTGGCAGCGAAACTGGCAGTCGGTTACACCCTCGATGAACTGATGAACGACATCACCGGCGGCAAAACGCCTGCGTCGTTCGAGCCGTCCATCGACTACGTTGTGACAAAAATTCCACGCTTTAACTTCGAAAAATTCGTAGGTGCCAACGACCGTCTGACCACGCAGATGAAATCTGTCGGCGAAGTGATGGCAATTGGCCGCACCCAACAGGAATCCTTGCAGAAAGCACTGCGTGGCCTGGAAGTGGGTGCGACCGGTTTCGACCCGAAAGTGAATCTGGATGATCCGGAAGCGCTGACTAAAATCCGCCGCGAGCTGAAAGACGCGGGCGCTGAGCGTATCTGGTACGTGGCTGACGCCTTCCGCGCGGGTCTGTCTGTGGATGGCGTATTCAACCTGACCAACATTGACCGCTGGTTCCTGGTGCAGATTGAAGAGCTGGTTCGCCTGGAAGAGAAAGTGGAAGAAGTCGGTATCACCGGCCTGGACCATGACTTCCTGCGTATGCTCAAGCGTAAAGGCTTCGCTGATGCGCGTCTGGCTAAACTGGCAGGCGTTCGTGAATCCGAAATCCGCAAACTGCGTGAGCAATATAAGCTGCACCCGGTTTATAAACGTGTTGATACCTGTGCGGCGGAATTCTCTACCGATACCGCGTATATGTACTCCACGTATGAAGACGAGTGCGAAGCGAACCCGAATAATGACCGTGACAAAATCATGGTGCTGGGCGGCGGTCCGAACCGTATCGGCCAGGGTATCGAGTTTGACTACTGCTGCGTACACGCTTCACTGGCGCTGCGCGAAGATGGTTATGAAACCATCATGGTTAACTGCAACCCAGAAACCGTTTCAACAGATTACGACACCTCTGACCGTCTGTACTTCGAGCCAGTGACCTTCGAAGACGTGCTCGAAATCGTGCGCGTTGAGAAACCTAAAGGCGTCATCGTGCAGTATGGCGGCCAGACTCCGCTGAAACTGGCACGTGAACTGGAAGCGGCAGGCGTGCCAATCATCGGCACCAGCCCGGACGCTATCGACCGCGCTGAAGACCGTGAGCGTTTCCAGCACGCGGTTGACCGCCTGAAACTGAAACAGCCTGCCAACGCCACGGTGACAACCATCGAAATGGCCGTTGAGAAAGCCGCTCATATCGGTTATCCGCTGGTGGTTCGTCCATCCTATGTACTGGGTGGCCGCGCGATGGAAATCGTTTATGACGAAATTGATTTACGTCGTTACTTCCAGACTGCGGTCAGTGTTTCGAACGATGCGCCAGTGCTGCTGGACCGCTTCCTCGACGATGCGGTAGAAGTGGATGTTGATGCAATCTGCGACGGCGAAACCGTGCTGATTGGCGGCATTATGGAGCACATTGAGCAGGCGGGCGTTCACTCCGGTGACTCTGCATGTTCTCTGCCAGCTTATACGCTGAGCCAGGAAATCCAGGACGTGATGCGCCAGCAGGTGCAGAAACTGGCTTTCGAGCTGCAAGTTCGCGGTTTGATGAACGTACAGTTTGCGGTGAAAGATAACGAAGTCTACCTGATTGAAGTGAACCCACGTGCTGCACGTACCGTACCGTTTGTCTCCAAAGCAACCGGCATGGCGCTGGCGAAAGTTGCCGCGCGTGTCATGGTCGGGCAAACACTGGCTCAGCAGGGCATGACTAAAGAAATCATCCCACCGTATTACTCGGTGAAAGAAGTGGTACTGCCGTTCAACAAATTCCCGGGTGTTGACCCGCTGTTAGGGCCAGAAATGCGCTCCACCGGTGAAGTCATGGGTGTGGGTCGTACCTTCGCTGAAGCATTCTCGAAAGCGATGCTCGGCAGCCAGTCTACGATGCGTAAACCAGGCCGCGCGCTGTTGTCTGTTCGCGAAGGTGACAAAAAGCGTGTGGTAGACCTGGCGGCAAAACTGCTGAAACAGGGCTTTGAGCTGGACGCGACCCACGGCACGGCAGTTGTGCTGGGCGAAGCAGGGATCAACCCACGTCTGGTGAACAAGGTGCATGAAGGCCGTCCGCACATTCAGGACCGTATCAAGAATGGCGAATACACTTACATCATCAACACCACCGCGGGTCGCCAGGCGATTGAGGATTCCAAACTCATCCGTCGTAGCGCGCTGCAATATAAAGTGCATTACGACACCACGCTGAACGGCGGCTTTGCCACCGCGATGGCGCTGAATGCTGACGCGACTGAAAAAGTCATTTCAGTTCAGGAAATGCACGCGCAAATTAAAGGCTAATCCCTTAATCTGACGTAAATATAAACGGCTCCTCATTGCAGGGGCCGTTTTTCGTTTAGGACTGTTCTGGTTCTGAAAGCGAAGCGTAAATCGCTGGCTATAATTACCTTGCTAACGAATTTTGAACGCAGGGAGAAAATAATGCTTAATAAATCAATCATCACTCCAATTCTGGCCGCCGTTGCGCTGATGTCTGTTGCGGGTTGTACTTCAAATCAGTCAGTGGAAACCACTGATGGCAAAACCATTGTGACTGATGGCAAGCCACAAGTTGATGACGATACCGGAATGGTGTCATACAAAAATGCTCAAACCGGCCAGACTGAACAGATCAACCGCGACCAGGTTAAATCTATGAGTGAACTAAAAAATTAATCCTGACCGGTTAATGCAAAAAAAGCCCCATCTGCTTATGCGTGGGGCTTTTTTGTTGCCAGTCCTGACTGGCTTACACCAGTAAAGCGCTGTCGATTTTCACAATGATTTTGCGCAGGGCTGCGGGTTGGCTTAGCGTGCACATTGGGCGGTGTAGTTCGTAGGGAAAGATAATCGCCAGCTCTTCCGGATGCAGATGAATCAGCGTTTCGCTGCTGATGTGCTGGCAAAAACCAACATCCTGTTTGTCATTAAATGGCCCGGTCATTTCCAGCGCCAGCCCTTTCGCCCCCGCACCGATCACCTCTTCGCCAGCAAGCACAATATGAATATCAATGTACTGGCGATGAAACTCAGGTTTCTGCTGTTCAAGTAGCCGCGTTTCCCCTTCGACGACCGAGAAAAAGACTCTCTCGCCCTGGATCGGATATTTCCCGGTTGGCAGGCTATGCGGTTTTTTATCCAGGATCGCCTGCAACGTGTGGCGAATCAGGGCAGGGTAAAGTGGGTTTTTAGCCCCGTCCAATAACGTATCAATAATCATTTTTGATCCTTAATTATTAGCCGGATGGGTGCTGGCAAGTAACGCAAGGCTACGAGAAACAATCAAATCCACCGTCGGGATAATATCGACGGGGATAATATCGGGTTCGTCGTGTCCCGGTGTTTCCAGCGCCGCAAACTGGCTTTGTAGCAGCGCTTCAGGCATAAAGTGACCTTTGCGCTGGCGCATTCTGTTGAGGACAACTTCATAATCGCCTTTCAGCCAGACAAAACGCACGTTGCTGTTACCGGCTCGCAGCCGATCGCGGTAGTGCTTTTTCAATGCGGAACAGACCAGCACGCCGGATTCATTTTTTTGTTCGATGCTAAAAATGACATCCGAAATACGCTCCAGCCACGGAAGCCGGTCGTCATCGGTCAGCGCCTGGCCCGATGCCATTTTGCTGATGTTTTGTCGTGGATGCAGATCGTCGCCATCAATAAACTTTGCCTGCATCGCCCGGGCCAGTGCCTCGCCAACGGTGGATTTACCCGTGCCCGACACGCCCATTAAAATTACGCATTGCCCCGACATGACTGATTTCCCCTTATTCACACCGCGACCAACATCCCGCCATCGACAAACAGCAGGTGCCCGTTGACAAAGTTGGATGCTTTTGAAGAGAGGAATACTGCCGCACCCACTAATTCTTGCGGATCACCCCAACGTGCTGCTGGTGTGCGTTTACATAACCAATCGGTGAATGCTTTGTCATCGACCAGCGTCTGCGTCATGGCAGTTTGGAAATAGCCCGGGGCGATACCGTTGACCTGAATGTTGTAGCGCGCAAGCTCAACGCACATGCCGCGTGTCAGCATTTTTACTGCACCTTTGGCGGCAGCATACGGCGTAATGGTGTCGCGACCCAGTTCGCTTTGCATGGAGCAAATGTTGACGATTTTACCCTCGTTGCGCGTCATCATTCTTTTGGCGACCGCCTGCGAAACTAAAAACACGGCAGTCTGGTTAACCGCGATAACATCATTCCATTCGTCCACCGGGAATTCAGTAAAGGGATGGCGACGTTGAATGCCGGCATTATTGAATAACACGTCTATCGGGCCGATATCATTTTCAATCTGGGCAATTGCCTGTTCAACAGAATGAGGGTCGGTAACATTAAATACAGCAGTATGAGAAATAACTCCCTCATCGCGTAATTTCATTGCCGCCTGTTCGGCTCGTTCAGATGAAATATCATTGATAATGATCTCTGCGCCATATTGGGCAAGACCCTGAGCCATAATATAACCGATGCCCTGTCCTGAGCCGGTAATTAAAATACGCTTGCCTTTTAAGCTAAAGAGATCGTTCATGGTTATTTCCTGTATGACTGCTTGTCACCAGAATGGTGAAAGATAATTTTCACTGCGTCGTTAATTTGCTTAACAGGGCAAATCATTGTGCAAGTGTTGGTGCTTTCTATCACACGTTTTTTATCAGCTTAAAACTGTGATGAAGATCACCCCAAATCATGTTACGAAAAGAGGTTACTTTAAGCGTGATACAGGGCATGAATTAGCCGCGTTAATGGCTGAAATCCTGGTTCTTGCGCGATGGCCTAAGTTTCTCTTTTTTACTCTCAGCAGGCATAATGACTGGATGGAATGGCTGTTATGACAGGCATCAACAATGAAAGTACAACGCATCACGTTACATGATATCGCCGCACTGGCGGGTGTAACGAAAATGACAGTCAGCCGATATTTACGGACGCCGGAAAAGGTGAAGCCTGAAACCGCCGGGCGTATCGCCAGCGTAATTGCTGAAGTGGGTTATGAACCGGATCCGGATAACCCTGTAGTGAGCGGTAATATCGCGCCACGTATTGGTGTTCTCGTTCCCTCCTTTAATAATCAAATCTTTGCTGATGTGCTGGCCGGTATTGAGTCAGTGACTACTGCCCAGGGCTACCAGACACTGGTCGTAAATTACGATTACGATAGCCTGCGGGAAGAAGAGCAAATCGCCACCGTGCTGGCTTTTAACGTCAAAGGCCTGCTGCTTACGGAATCTGTCCATACCCTTCGAGCCGAGAAATATCTCAAAGCCGCCAAAATTCCCATTGCCGAAGTTATGGGGTTAACTGAAAACCCGGAACGCATTAACGTCGGTTTTGATAACTTCCGTGCGGGTTTCGACATGACCAATATGCTGCTGGCCAGCGGCAAAAAGCACATCGTCTATTTCGGTTCGATGTCCGATATTCGTGATGAGCAGCGCTATGCGGGTTACTGCAAAGCCATGGAAGCGGCGGATCTTTCTGTCGGGCGGATTTCGCCAAACAAAGTGTCTTCTGTCTCAATTGGTAACGGCATGATGACGCTGGCGCGCCAGATGTATAAAGAGATGGATGGAATTTTGTGTACCAATGATGATCTTGCGGTCGGGGTGTTACAGGAGTGCCTCGCATCGGGTATCAAAGTCCCGCAGGAAATGGCCATCGCCGGTTTTCATGGGCTTGAGATTGGGCAGATTATTACCCCAAGATTGGCCAGTGTGCTGACACCCCGCTTCGAAATGGGGAAAGTGGCGACCGAGATTTTGATAAAGAAAATCAAAGGAATACCCACAATAGAAAAAGTGGATTTGCATTACCGACTGTCGATGGGAGAAACCATCTGACGTTTAACCCTGCGAAATGATTGTTACCTCGATGTTGCTGACAGGTCGATTGTTTCGCATTCCCACCTAGAGAAGTGCCTAAGCGATCACGGAGTCTGTAACAGCTATTGTTAACACGATTCAGCGTGACCTGGATCGCAATAAACCCCGCCAAAAAGCCGTTTGATATGAATCACTGACGTACTGAAACTTTCAAACGGGTAAAACTATGAATACTGCAAATCCTCGTGCTGTGCTGTTAATCGCTCCGGTTGTTGATGGCCTGCTTGATAGACTTTCTTCGGCTTACACCGTTTATCGCCTGTATGAACAAGCGGACCCGGCGGCGTTCTTGCGCGAGATCGGGGCAAATATTCAGGCGGTGGTCACCCGCGGCGATATTGGTGTGAAAAACACCGTACTGGAACAACTGCCCGACGCCGGGCTGGTGGCAATTTTTGGCGTCGGTACTGATGGGGTGGATCTGGAATATACCCGCTCCCGCAAGATTGCGGTCACCATTACGTCCGGGGTGTTAACCAATGATGTGGCTGACCTGGCGATGGGCTTATTGCTGGCTGGCGCTCGTCAGTTATGCCATGGAGACAAGTTCGTACGCGAAGGCCGCTGGCTGACATCAGCGCCATCCCTGGCGACTCAAGTGAGTGGTAAACGCATCGGCATTCTCGGGATGGGGAACATTGGCCAGGCTATCGCTCGTCGCGCCAGCGGCTTCGATATGCAGGTGCTTTACACCGACCACAAACGCCTTGATAACCTGGATTACCAGTGGTGTGCCGATCTCCACACATTAGCGCATGAAAGCGATTTTCTGGTCATTGCAGCATCTGGTGGTGCCGCCAACCGTGGCATGATTGACGCGACGGTACTCAATGTTATGCCAAAACATGCCTGGTTAATTAACGTTGCGCGTGGTTCGCTGGTTGATGAAAAGGCATTGATTCGCGCGTTACAAAACCATGTTATTGCCGGGGCGGGTTTAGACGTTTATGAAGACGAACCCCATGTTCCCGCCGAATTAATCGCGCTCGATAATGTTATTTTGCAACCGCACGTCGCCAGCGCAACGCATGAAACCCGCCAGAAAATGAGCGACGTGGTTTTCAATAATGTTGCTGCTTATTTTGATGGCGTTACTTTACCTAATGCGATTGATTAAATTATCTCTTGTTTGTAAATAAAAATAATAACCTCTGTGCCTAAAATAAATCCTCTGTCTGAGTGAGAACCGTATATGAACGATAAAATACCCGGTACACGCTGGCTGCGTATTATTGCGCCGATATTGATTGCTTGTATTATCTCTTTTATGGATCGAGTGAATATTAGTTTTGCTCTGCCTGGTGGAATGGAAGCTGATTTAGGTATTACCAGCCAGATGGCAGGCGTTGCCAGCGGTATATTCTTCATCGGTTATTTATTCCTGCAAATCCCCGGTGGGAAAATTGCCGTCAATGGCAGTGGGAAACGTTTTATTGCCTGGTCTTTAGCTGCCTGGGCGATTGTTTCGGTGGCGACCGGATTCGTCACGCATGAATATCAACTGCTGGCTTTGCGCTTTATTCTCGGCGTCTCCGAAGGGGGGATGTTGCCTGTCGTGCTGACGATGGTAAGCAATTGGTTCCCGGAAAAAGAGTTAGGGCGAGCCAATGCCTTTGTGATGATGTTTGCGCCATTAGGGGGCATGCTGACGGCTCCTGTCTCCGGTTGGATTATCACCGCCTTTGACTGGCGCTGGCTGTTTATCATCGAAGGGCTGCTTTCGCTGGTGGTATTGGCAATCTGGTGGTTTGTGATAAGCGATCGTCCCGAAGAGGCGCGTTGGTTACCGCCACGCGAGCGGGAATACTTGCTGACAACGCTAACCCGCGAACGCCTGGCGAGAGAAGCCGAAGCTCCTGTCAGTCATGCGCCGATTAGAGATGTGTTTCGCAACCCTGGGCTGATGAAATTAGTTGTCCTCAACTTCTTTTATCAGACTGGCGATTACGGCTACACCCTTTGGCTGCCGACCATTCTCAAAAATCTGACCGGCGCCACGATGGCGAACGTTGGGGTGCTGGCGATTTTACCTTTCATTGCGACACTTGCCGGTATCTACGTTATCTCGCTGTTCAGCGACAAGAGCGGTAAACGTCGTCTGTGGGTGCGCTTCTCACTGTATAGCTTCGCTGCGGCGTTGGTGGCTTCGGTGCTCCTGCGAGATCATGTCGTGGCGGCGTATATTGCGCTGGTGGTCTGCGGATTCTTCCTCAAGTCGGCAACCAGCCCATTCTGGTCAATTCCGGGGCGTATTGCCGCTCCTGAAGTTGCAGGTAGCGCGCGTGGTGTGATTAACGGTCTGGGGAATCTTGGCGGATTTTGCGGCCCTTATCTGGTGGGCGTGATGATCTACCTGTACGGACAGAACGTTGCGGTGTGTGCGCTGGCGGGTTCGTTGCTTATCGCCGGAACCATCACCTTCTTCTTGCCGAAAAAATGCGACTTGTCGGTTAGCGACACGCAGGGGGTTGTCGGTGCCGAAAACCCACATCGCGCATAACAGGTTTGGCGCCCTGAATTAGCCCAGATAAATCAATCAGGCACATACAGCCACAATGAGGAAATGTCGTTTTCAGATACAATGACTTATGCTTACACGCAGAGTTAACGGTACATGAGAACGACATGATCCTGATTATATATGCACATCCGTACCCCCATCACTCCCATGCAAACCGAAGAATGATAGAGCAGGCCTCACTTTTACCCGATGTGGAAGTGCGCTCTCTTTATGAGTTATACCCCGATTTCAATATTGATATTGCTGCGGAGCAAGAAGCCTTAAGCCGCGCCGACTTGGTTATCTGGCAGCATCCGATGCAGTGGTACAGCACGCCGCCATTAATGAAGCTTTGGATTGATAAAGTGCTGGCTCACGGTTGGGCATATGGCCACGGTGGTAAGGCTTTACGCGGCAAAAACGTGATGTGGGCAGTCACCACGGGTGGCGGTGACAACCACTTTGAACTCGGTGACCATCCCGGCTTTGATGTTCTCGGCCAGCCATTGCAAGCCACCGCGCTGTATTGCGGTATGAACTGGCTGCCGCATTTCACTATCCACTACACATTTGTCTGCGACGAAAATACCCTCGAGGTACAAGCCGAAATGTACAAGCAACGCTTGCTCGACTGGCAGGAGGCGAACCATGGATAGCCACAGCATGATTCAGGCACTGATTTATCTCGGCTCCGCGGCAATCATTGTGCCTATCGCGGTGCGCCTTGGGTTGGGATCGGTACTGGGCTACCTGATTGCGGGCTGCATTATCGGGCCGTGGGGATTGCGGCTGGTGACCGATGCCGAAACTATTCTGCACTTTGCAGAGATCGGCGTGGTGTTGATGCTCTTCGTCATCGGCCTGGAGCTGGATCCGCAACGCTTATGGACGCTACGTGCGTCGGTATTTGGCGGGGGCATGTTGCAAATGGTGGCGTGCGGATTGCTGCTCGGTTTGTTCTGCATGTTCCTGGGATTACGCTGGCAAGTGGCGGTGTTAATCGGCCTGACGCTGGCACTCTCTTCCACCGCAATCGCCATGCAGGCGATGAACGAGCGCAACCTGACGGTTTCGCAAATGGGGCGCAGTGCCTTTGCGGTGCTGCTCTTTCAGGATATTGCCGCCATTCCGCTGGTGGCAATGATCCCCTTATTAGCCAGCAGTGGCACCACTACCACCTTTGCCGCGTTTTCAATATCGGCGCTCAAAGTGGTGGGGGCGCTGGCGATAGTCGTATTGTTAGGCCGTTATGTTACGCGCCCGGTACTGCGGTTTGTCGCGCGATCTGGCCTACGGGAAGTGTTCAGTGCCATGGCGCTGTTTATGGTATTTGGATTTGGTTTATTGCTCGAGGAAGCAGGGCTTTCCATGGCGATGGGGGCATTTCTTGCAGGTGTTTTACTGGCAAGCTCCGAGTATCGCCATGCGCTGGAGAGCGATATCGAACCGTTCAAGGGATTGCTACTTGGGCTGTTTTTCATCGGTGTGGGGATGTCGATAGATTTTGGGACGCTGCTGGATAACCCGTTACGCATCATCATGCTGCTGTTCGGTTTCCTGGCGATCAAAATCATTACGCTTTGGATTGTGGCAAAACCCCTTAACGTACCGCGCAAACAGCGGCGCTGGTTTGCCGTCTTGCTGGGGCAGGGAAGTGAATTTGCCTTCGTGATTTTTGGCACCGCGAGAATGGCGGAAGTACTGGATGACAGCTGGGCCAAATCCCTCACGCTTGCCGTCGCACTGTCGATGGCGGCCACGCCTCTGTTGCTGGTGTTGCTCAATCGTCTCGAGAAATCAGGCAAAGAGCAGGCGCAGGAAGCCGATGAAATCGACGAAGAGCAACCGCGAGTCATCGTCGCAGGCTTTGGTCGTTTTGGGCAAATCGCCGGCCGTTTGCTGCTGACCAGCGGTGTGAAAATGGTGGTTCTCGATCACGACCCAGACCATATCGAAACACTGCGAAAGTTTGGCACTAAAGTGTTTTATGGCGATGCGACGCGCGTGGATTTACTGGAGTCTGCGGGTGCTGCAAAAGCAGAAGTGCTGATCAATGCTATCGACGATCCTGATGCCAATATGCAGTTAGCGGAACTGGTGAAAGAGCATTTCCCGCATTTGAAAGTGATTGCGCGTGCCCGTGATCTTGACCACTTTATTCGTCTGCGCCAGCTTGGGGTCGAAAACCCTGAGCGTGAGACATTTGAAGGGGCGCTTAAAGTGGGGCGCAGAGCGCTTGAAGGGCTGGGCGTGGGGAGTTACGAGGCGCGAGAAAGAGCCGATCATTTCCGCCGTTTCAATATGCAAATGGTGGAAGAGATGGTGCCAGCTCCAGACTGGTCAGCCCGTGCCGATGTACTCAAACGCACCAGCGCCATGCTGACCGAGGTGATTAACGAAGACCGTGCACATCTCAACGTGATTCAGCGGCATGGCTGGCAGGGCACAGACGAAGGGATTCATTCGGGGAAAATGGCTGATGAGCCACCTGTGAAACCGGAGTAGCTAAAGACTGTGTCGGATGACGCTAACGCTTATCCGACCTACGGAATGCTGTTGTAGGGTGGATAAGCGCAAGCGCCATCCACCGATTCTTAACTCAACTCAAGGCGACTTTAATCCCAAGCGCAATCAACATCCCACCCAGCAACTTATCAACAATCTTCTGTGCTTTGGCAAGGCCGCGACGCACCGGTTCGCTCTGAATCAATACCACTAAAAGTGGCCACCAGACGACGGACAGCATCAGAATCACCCCTGCGTACCAGAGTTTTTCCATCGTGCCGGAATTGACGCTCAATACCTGAGTGAATACGGAAAGGAAGAATAGCGTCGCCTTCGGGTTCAACAAGTTACATAAATAGCCCTGCAGGAAGGCTTTTTTCAATGTGGTTTGTTGGTGTTCAATATTGCTGACATCCATCTTACTGCTACCCCGGGCAAGCAGCGCGTGAACGCCAACCCAAATCAGATATGCGGCACCGGCGTATTTAAGGAAACCGAACAACCATGGCGTAGTGGTAATCAGTACTGCCAGACCAGCCACACAATAAGCCATGTGGGTCGCGACACCGCTAATCACTCCAAGAGAGGTCATCATTGCTGTGGCGCGCGGATAGCGAGCGGCATTCTTAATGACCAGAAAGAAGTCAGGCCCGGGGGAGAGCATCCCCAGAGTGGCTATGGTGGCGACAAAAAGAGTGGTTTCCAACATGGGGTTATCCGGCATAAAGATAAAGAAAGGTGAACTATACCGTAGCTATTGCGTAAACTTATAGTGGACCGCCCGTCGTAGTTAAGAATTTTTTACATTGTTACTGGCGCTTTCAAGCTAACTCGTTGTTCCTGCTGTATCAGGAAGCATTACGTGACACGTTTACAGTCGCAGAACAAAAATATTCTTACGGACAGGCTTGTGGATAGTCGACGAAAGAATGCGCTTTCCGTATAGTGGCGGCAATTTTTTCACCACCCTTGGGTTAATAGAATGATCAGTCTGATTGCTGCATTAGCGGTAGATCGTGTAATTGGCATGGAAAACGCCATGCCCTGGGACTTGCCTGCCGATCTGGCATGGTTTAAACGTAACACTCTGAATAAACCTGTTGTTATGGGGCGTTTAACCTGGGAATCCATCGGCCGACCGCTTCCAGGACGCAAGAATATCGTCATTAGCAGCAAGCCTGGCACCGATGACCGCGTTGAGTGGGTGTCGTCTGTTGAAGATGCCATCAAAGCCTGTGGCGATGCGGAAGAAATTATGGTGATTGGTGGCGGACGTGTTTACGAACAGTTCCTGCCAAAAGCACAGCGTCTGTACCTGACGCACATTGATGCAGAAGTGGAAGGCGACACGCATTTCCCGGATTACGACCCTGACGAGTGGCAATCAACGTTCAGCGAATTCCATGACGCTGACGAGAATAACTCGCACGGTTATTGTTTTGAGGTTCTGGAACGTCGCTAAGACGGGCTGGAAAACTTAAAAAAGCACTGGGTTGATTAAATCCCCAGTGCTTTTTTGTTTAGCCAATATGTACTGTTCCACTACCAATCACAATTCCACCGCAGCTAATACTGTCGCCAGTTCTGGTCGCAGGGGCTCCATCAATAAAAACGGTTTCCCAGCCGCTGGAGATAACTCGAGGATGATGTGGGGGCTTACTGTGTTCAACTAATGGATCACCCAGACGAGCAGCTGGTAGACCATCGAAACATACCGTTGGCGATCCCGCGGTGATCGGCGTGGAATGAAAACCGTCGTGCTCGGTGCCTTGATCGTTAAGTTTGGCGGCAAGTGGCATAAATACCCTTATCTATAGTTAGTAGGAATTTTATTATTTAACGAACCAGCGTCATTTTTCCGTCAATCATGGCGAAGAAAGGGTTCCATGCAAATATGAAATCACCTTCAGAATTGAAAAATTGAATTGGTGAATTTCTACTAGCCCCACCAACACCAACACCAAGACAGAAAATTCTGTTTTTCTGATAGGTTAGCAATTTAAAATCATCCCATTTAGGGTTTGCTTCCACTTTGCTATTTTGGACAGCGTCTACGATTCCAATCGAATTAAAGAATAAATCAGTATCATCAGTTGAATCATTTTTAGCATACTCATTTAAAGCTAGTGAGTATTTTTTCTTTATTGTAGTCAAATCACTATGTTTCAAATCATTGATTAGAT
>NZ_JBAVHX010000016.1:0-5339 GCF_049686335.1 Buttiauxella sp.
CTCGGCGTTCGCGCTGTGCGGGTTCAAGTCCCGCCCCGGGCACCATGGGAATAAAAGCTATAAAATCAATGATAAAGCAGTGTCGTGAAAACCACCTTCGGGTGGTTTTTTATTGCCTGAAATTCACGTCCTGTGCTCAAGGGGGCAATGAATTGCAACGTACAGCCTGCTGATGCAAAAAACTCAATCAGATAACCAGTATTATCATGGATCCTGCACGTGTTATTTCCGGTACGTCTCCGGTAACGGATACGCTCATTTTTCATGCACTGGTACTCACCACCGGTCATTCCTTCAAAAATGTACTAATTAATGTAGTAGCAGGAGCAATTTTCCTGAACACCAAACAGCTGATTACAGCCGCTCCAGTTTGAAGGGACTGAACGCTGGATTCTGAAATCAGGACAATTAAGAAGATCACACTGGTGCACATCAGTTTTCTTATGAGGATAACCCTTGAAGGGCATATCGAAGGTATGGGAATCCAGTTCAGCAGCGAGCGCTGTTTCAGTTAACTGTTTGTTTAACGGTGTTAAGATGCCATCTTTTCCTGTCATAGCTTGAAGTTCCTGAAGTGCTTTCAGGGCTATATCGAAATCGAAGGATTGGGACATGTGTCATTCCTATTTGTCGGGATTTTAATGGAATGACACAGATTTCCAGGATTCACTGGAAACTCTTAAAATATTGCCTTACCAATTGCATGGCGTTTTCTTAATTCCGCCAACATTTGCGAGGAATTCATATCTATGGCCCATACTGGACGTAACTGGAAATGAGGTTGATCAATAATCGTTTTCCAGGATCCGCCCCATTCAAGGCCAAGGTCAATCCCCATCGCACCAACAGCTTTATATTTCGCTGACTCTGCGAGATATTTGTTTCCCTCAAAAACACCAATATCAAATGCAATGGCAAAATTGTGGTTTGAATACCCGCCTTTGGCGTTGGTTACAATTTCTCCGCTTTTCGTTCTCCCTTGTGCGTAGAGTGCGTCTTGTTCAGCATATGTACGTAACCCGGAGATCACTTTGATAGTTATCCCAACTTCATTGGCTTTATGTACAAGTGCCCGTGCATAGTTTTTCACCTCCGGTAATAGCAATTCGATATTCTCCTCGCTCCTCGTATCGACTTCATCCAACTTTATATCGGCACTTAAACTTGGCTTTACTTTATTCTTTAAAATGTATTGATAGATAGCAGTCCAAGTTTGCGGCCCTGGTTTACCATCAATATCTATGTTTAATTCAGTTTGAATCTGACGAATTAACTCATTTATATTCATAACCCGAACCCTTTATTTAGATAGCCTATCTTAATTATTATAAATAATCTGAGGTTACTGCGCTCTCATGAAAATGGATGATTCAATATGCGTTGTTAATGGAATGGTATTTGTCATCTAAGGTTAAGTAAGCAGCCTGTTTTCCCCGCTCCGGATTTAGCGTTACGCAATCCCGACATTGCCAGTTTATCGTCTGCAGTGACCTGCGTCCGGGCTTGGCTGCTTTCGAAGCCTGATACACCTCGTGGCGTCGGGTCAACAACGTCTTGTCTTCTCCCGCGTGCCGCTATACCGGTGCCGTTTCGTGTGGAAATTAGCGCATGAGGTGGTGAAGTCAAGGTGTAAGTGTCCCGCATAATCGTACCATTCATATTTAGAGATCTTCCGACATACACTCACGCTGGAAACGAAGGAGATCGCTATGCGTAAAGCTCGTTTTACTGAGCATCAGAAAATCGCCTTGATTAAATCGGTGGAAGTCGGTCTGACTGTGAAAGATGTCTGCTCGAGTCACTTTATTTACTGCGCGAATCATTACCTTTCGACAGTGGTATTGACAAGTAGATGAAAATTATCATCTCCAGCTTTTTATCTAATACTTAAGAGAGAGCATCATTCGTTTGAATGATGCATTTTGAATAAACAAAGCACTAGCATATCGAATATTGAAATAGTCACACCACCTGAACGGCTCGAAGAATCCCCCAGGCATAAGTGGCAAAGTTCTGCTTATGATTCCCCCAACTTTTGTCGACATGAGGATGCAGGAAAATGAGCATCGCAAAAACTGTGCTGTTGATGCGAGGCAATTCTGATCAGACCGTCGCCGATCTGAAGAAAGCCTTACTCAAGACGTTGGACAACGGAAAAATAACATTCCCAGGCTTGGCTTCCGGTAAGGACTTCAACGCTGACACCGAAACCGCACTGCGTGCATGGCAAAGCAGCGTCGGCTTGGTTGCCGATGGTATCGCGGGACCGCGAACTCTGACAGCCCTGGGCATTACCCCGTCGGTTAAACTGGCGGTCATCGTCGACAATAGTCTAGTAGCGAAGCTCTTTCCCTTTACCCGCACGTCCAATATCGCTAGCAATCTGCCCTATGTCACCGCTGCACTGGCAGCTTTCAACCTGACCGATGCAAATCTGGTTGCCGCCGCTCTGGGTACGATAAGGGCTGAGACCGAGGGCTTCATGCCGATCGCCGAATTACCCTCACACTTTAATACATTGCCCGGGCAGTTACCGTTCAGCAAGTACGAAAATGAGCTGGGCAACAATAATCCCGGCGATGGGGCGCGCTATCGTGGACGTGGTTTCGTTCAGTTGACCGGTCGCGAGAATTATGAGAAATACGGGAAGTTGCTCGACATCGCGCTGACCGAAAATCCTGACAGCGCCTGCGCACCCGAAGTTGCTGCCTGCCTGCTGGCTGCATTCATTGATAGCCACCGGGAACGCTTGAGCACCGCGCTCGCCAAAGGCGATCTGAAAGCAGCCCGTGAGGTCGTCAATGGTGGGAGTCATGGACTGGATCGTTTCACCGATACCTATCAGCATGCGCAAAAACTGTGGTCCACCGCTGCCCAACATAGAGTAAACGCAAGGGCTAAGAACAAAGGCCAAGCCACAGTTCCTGCCACGACACGACGCAGTAGCCTCAATGTCTCGCCCGACGCTGCCGATCTCTGCGACCGCCCCTATATGCCGCCGCCCGTCTCGCTGCCTCAAAACTACCCGAATGACAAAGAGATCGCGCATTCCATCGGTACTTACACCAAGGCAGGCCTGATTCTTGACCAAGGCCTGGAAGGCGCTTGCACGGGATTTGGCCTGGCCTGCGTCATCAACTATCTACGCTGGCGCATGGCCGGAATGCCCTCGAAGATGGAATCGGTAAGTCCGCGTATGCTTTACAAATTCGCCCGTCGTTTCGACGAATATGAAGGGGAAAACTACGACGGGTCAAGCTGCCGTGGAGCACTCAAGGGCTGGTACAACAACGGAGTTTGCCTGGAGTCGAACTGGCGCTACGATGCGGGCGATGATGCATTGCCGACAGCTGGATGGGATACGGATGCTGTCGAACGGACTCTCGGCGTTTATTACCGCATAGACCCCAAAGCAATAACAGACCTGCAGGCAGCGATTCTTGAAATCGGCGCCATCTATGTATCTTCATACACCCATCAAGGTTGGGAAGGTGTCAAGACGAGCAATAAACCACCTTCTTCTCACACCGATCTTCCGCTCATACACTACGACGGTAAACCATCCCGTAGTGGCGGTCACGCCTTTGCTTTGGTTGGCTTCAACCGGGTTGGCTTTGTGCTCCAAAATTCCTGGGGTCATAACTGGGGTGCTGGCGGTTTCGCCGTGATCAGCTACACCGACTGGTTGGCCCATGGTATGGACGTCTGGGTAGCAGCAATGGGCATGCCAGGCGTAATATCCGACCGCCTGGCCAGTGGTTGTGGCGCACAGCAACTTGTCGCGGCTACCGGTACCACCCAAGGCAACTGGTGGGACGAACAGACCGCCTACCAGCACAGCATCGTATTGGGTAACAATGGTCGCGTCGATCGCTTTGATAAACTGGATGGCGTTACGCGTACCTTGCAAAACCAGGCCTGTGTTCTACCCGACACTTGGTTTCGTCAGAATGAACAGCCCATCAAGCGCCTGGTGATCTATGCACATGGAGGCCTAAACAGTGAAGGGGATGCCATCAAACGGGCACAAGCTATGGGACGCTACTTCCTCGGTAACGGTTGTTATCCGTTGTTTCTAATATGGAAAAGCGGTTTGCTCGAATCGCTAGGAGATATCCTCGCCGACAAAACCCGCCCCACAGTCTCGCCTATGGCTGGGAGCATAAGTAGCTGGCTGACCAATAACATCAGCGATCCGATCATAGAAAAAACAATCGGCCGTCCTCTGGCCCGTCCGCTATGGAGCGAAATGAAGGAAAACGCTGAACTGGCAACGGAAAGCGGGCGCGGCGGTGACCTGCTGAGTAATGCACTGCACTCACTGGCTAGCAGTTGGGGCGACAAATTCGAGTTGCACTTGATAGGGCATTCCGCTGGCTCCATCGTATTAGGCCGGTTGCTCAACAACTTGAAGCAGAAGAATCTGATCCCCAACATTAAGTCAGTTAATCTTTATGCGCCAGCCTGCACTGTCGCCTTTGCTAACCGGTACTATGCAACACAAACCGAGCTCATGAGGAGGCTGTATCTCGACATACTTAGCGATCCCCGTGAGCAAGAGGATAACGTAGCGACCATTTATCAGAAGTCATTGCTCTATTTCGTCTCGAACGCACTGGAGGCTGATTTGCGTATGCCTATCCTCGGTCTGGAGAATGTCTATAAGCCCGAATATACCGACTGGGACGGCTCGTCAATTTCTGCTGAAACTCTGACCAACTGGCGCAATGCTATGGAAATCAGCAATCTTCGCGAGCGTCTCACCATTCACGAAGAGGAAAAAATCATCATGCGCCGCGCTACCGCCGACGGTACGACGAAGAAAACTAAATGCGCCTCGCATGGAGGCTTTGACAACAATATTGAGGTCATTGAGCAGACCCTGAAACGGATCACTGGTGGCGAGCTGACACTACAGGTCGACGATCTGATCGGTTTCTAGCCACTATTTCCAAAATCTGATTTATTCATAGAGGATCACTCCTGTTTGCCAGGCTAAATATGAACCGCACCGAGTTTCCTGGAGACTACACTCTTTGATAGAAATTCTTCATGGATGACCAACTACTTGGTGATTTCGTGTGTCTGTGTCAGTTCTGTGCTCAACGCTATCCATGACTATCTATTCCCTGCTAACTACAGCAAAGATGAATAGCTAATATCAGCTAAGTCCTGCTATGAAAAGCTATGTAGCGCCATGATACTGCGTAGAATTTAAAATCCCTCGGCGTTCGCGCTGTGCGGGTTCAAGTCCCGCCCCGGGCACCATGGGAATAAAAGCTATAAAATCAATGATAAAGCAGTGTCGTGAAAACCACCTTCGGGTGGTTTTTTATTGC
>NZ_JBAVHX010000017.1:0-59228 GCF_049686335.1 Buttiauxella sp.
GAACCACCGTAGGTTTTAGCCAGAACGGTAGT
Source organism: Buttiauxella sp. (assembly GCF_049686335.1). Taxonomy (NCBI): domain Bacteria; kingdom Pseudomonadati; phylum Pseudomonadota; class Gammaproteobacteria; order Enterobacterales; family Enterobacteriaceae; genus Buttiauxella; species Buttiauxella sp. The sequence continues at coordinate 33 of NZ_JBAVHX010000017.1, forward strand.
GATTGCTGCAGTCAGAGTGGTTTTACCATGGTCAACGTGGCCGATAGTACCGACGTTGACGTGCGGTTTTGTACGTTCAAATTTTTCTTTAGACACGGCTATATTCCTTACTGTTGTGCTCTCCCCTCAAGGAGAGAGCACGGGATCAATGTTTTTTAAACCCTGGGCTTATTTACCGCGGGCTTCGATTACGGCCTGAGCAACGTTGTTCGGCGCATCATCATACTTCAGGAATTCCATGGAGTAAGATGCACGGCCTTTGGTCAGAGAACGCAATTGAGTTGCGTATCCGAACATTTCTGACAACGGAACTTCAGCGTGAATCTGAACGCCAGTAGCGTTAGATTCTTGACCTTTCAGCTGACCACGACGACGGCTAAGGTCACCGATAACGTCACCGGTGTTCTCTTCTGGAGTTTCAACTTCAACCTTCATGATAGGCTCAAGCAGAACTGGTTTTGCTTTCTTAAAGCCATCTTTGAAGGCGATAGAAGCGGCCAGTTTAAACGCCAGTTCGGAGGAGTCAACGTCGTGGTAAGAACCGAAGTGCAGACGCACACCGAGATCTACTACTGGGTAACCCGCCAGAGGACCAGACTTCAGCTGCTCCTGGATGCCTTTATCAACAGCAGGGATGTATTCCGTTGGGATCACACCACCTTTGATGTCGTTGACGAACTCGTAACCTTTCGCATTCGAGCCCGGCTCCAGTGGGTACATGTCGATAACAACATGACCGTACTGACCACGACCACCAGACTGCTTAGCGTGTTTACCTTCAACATCGGTAACTTTCGCGCGAATCGCTTCACGGTAAGCAACCTGAGGTTTACCAACGTTAGCTTCAACGTTGAATTCACGCTTCATACGGTCAACGATGATGTCGAGGTGAAGTTCACCCATACCAGCGATAATGGTCTGGTTAGTTTCTTCATCAGTCCATACGCGGAATGATGGATCTTCTTTAGCCAGACGACCCAGAGCCAGACCCATTTTTTCTTGGTCAGCTTTGGTTTTTGGTTCTACTGCGATGGAGATTACCGGTTCAGGGAATTCCATACGCTCCAGAATGATCACATTGTCCTGATCACACAGGGTATCACCAGTAGTCACTTCTTTCAGACCAATCGCTGCAGCGATATCGCCCGCGCGAACTTCTTTGATCTCTTCACGTTTGTTAGCGTGCATCTGAACGATACGGCCCAGACGCTCACGTGCTGATTTCACCGGGTTGAACACGGTGTCACCTGAGTTAACCACACCAGAGTAAACGCGGAAGAAGGTCAGGTTACCAACAAACGGGTCAGTTGCGATTTTGAACGCCAGAGCAGCAAACGGCTCGTTGTCGTCAGAGTGACGAACAGCCGGAGTGTCTTTACCGTCGTCCAGCATACCGTTAATCGCAGTAACGTCAGTCGGAGCTGGCAGGTATTCAACAACCGCATCCAGCATCGCCTGAACACCTTTGTTCTTAAATGCAGAACCACAGGTTACCAGGATAATTTCGTTGTTCAGTACGCGCTTACGCAGAGAAGTTTTGATCTCTTCTTCAGTCAGCTCTTCGCCACCAAAGAATTTCTCCATCAGTTCGTCAGAACCTTCAGCAGCGGCTTCAACCAGTTTCTGGCGCCATTCTTCGGCCAGTTCCTGCATATCAGCTGGGATCTCTTCGTATTCGAAGGTCACGCCCTGATCGGCTTCGTTCCAGTTGATAGCTTTCATTTTCACCAGGTCAACAACACCGGTGAATTTCTCTTCCGCGCCGATTGCCAGTTGCAGAGGCACCGGAGTTGCGCCCAGACGTTTTTCAATCTGATCTACAACTTTCAGGAAGTTAGCACCCATACGGTCCATTTTGTTAACGAACGCGATACGTGGAACTTTGTATTTGTTTGCCTGACGCCATACGGTCTCAGACTGTGGCTGAACACCACCAACAGCACAGTAAACCATTACCGCACCATCAAGAACACGCATGGAACGTTCAACTTCGATGGTGAAGTCAACGTGCCCTGGGGTGTCGATGATGTTGATGTGGTGTGGTTCGAACTGTTTGGCCATACCTGACCAGAAACAGGTGGTCGCAGCAGACGTGATGGTAATACCACGTTCCTGCTCCTGCTCCATCCAGTCCATGGTGGCTGCGCCATCATGAACTTCACCGATCTTGTGGTTTACACCGGTGTAGAACAGAACACGTTCGGTAGTAGTAGTCTTACCGGCGTCGATGTGAGCGCTGATACCAATGTTACGGTAACGCTCAATGGGTGTTTTACGAGCCATTTGATTCCTCTATATCCTGGGACGTTCATTTAAGTAACCCAAAGCGGGCAGCTCACATGAAGCGCCCGCTTGGTGACTAACACTCCGAAGGGATTACCAACGGTAGTGAGCGAACGCCTTGTTGGCTTCAGCCATACGGTGAACGTCTTCACGTTTCTTAACTGCAGTACCTTTGTTCTCTGCAGCATCAGAAAGTTCGTTCGCCAGGCGAAGAGCCATGGATTTATCACCGCGTTTACGAGCAGCTTCTACGATCCAACGCATTGCCAGAGCATTACGACGAACCGGACGTACTTCTACTGGAACCTGATAAGTAGAACCACCAACACGGCGGGACTTAACTTCGACAGTCGGACGAACGTTGTCCAGAGCGACTTCGAAAGCTTCCAGAGCTTGTTTACCAGAACGCTGAGCCAGGGTCTCCAGCGCGGTATACACGATAGATTCAGCAGTAGATTTCTTACCATCTACCATCAGAATGTTTACAAATTTGGCCAGCAATTCTGATCCGAACTTAGGATCTGGAAGAATTTTACGTTGACCAATGACGCGACGACGTGGCATGGGAATACTCCGTTGTTAATTCAGGGTTGTCCAAAACTCTATTGAGTTTGACATTTATTTAAAACGTTTGGCCTTACTTAACGGAAACCATTAAGCCTTAGGACGCTTCACGCCATACTTGGAACGAGATTGCTTACGGTCTTTAACGCCGGAGCAGTCAAGTGCACCACGAACGGTGTGGTAACGAACACCTGGCAAGTCTTTTACACGACCACCACGGATCAGGATCACTGAGTGTTCCTGCAGGTTGTGACCTTCACCGCCGATGTAGGAGGTAACTTCAAAACCGTTAGTCAAACGCACACGGCATACTTTACGCAGTGCGGAGTTTGGTTTCTTAGGAGTGGTAGTATATACACGAGTACATACGCCACGTTTCTGCGGGCAGGCTTCCAGCGCAGGCACGTTGCTTTTTGCAACTTTGCGAGCGCGTGGTTTGCGAACCAGCTGATTAACTGTTGCCATTAAATAGCTCCTGGTTTTAGCTTTTGCTTCGTAAACACGTAATAAAACGGCCTCATATAATATGAGGACGCAGAATTTTAGGGCTGAGCCGAAAAGGTGTCAAGAAATATACAACAATCCTGGATTTTACCAGGTAATCTGCTGTTCGTGTTTAACTGTCAATCTGACGAAGTCAGTATAGCTGACCTTGCCTATACTGGTCGAAATTTGAGCGGTTAACCCGCGAGCCTCGATATCTTCCTGCAGAGCATAAATAGAAATGGGGGCGGCGAGCAGCAAATCAAGGGCCTTCGTTCCTGAGAGTGCGACAATAACCGCATCCTGAACCAATAACAACTCATCGCCTTGCTTCACGTAACGCAGTATCGATTCCAGATCGGTTTGAAAAGGTGAGCGTTGTAAAATATGCAGCATGTTGCCTCAGAAGGTTAACACGACATCAAACTGATGCAGCATTTCGCTTAGCGCATCCGGTTCAAGAGGTTGAGCATCGAGAACCCATGCATCGTCTGGTGGTAATCCCCGCTCGCGGACGGAGGCCGCACAGAGATAACACTGGTCAATGTCATATAACGGCAGTACACGAAATGTGGCGATGTAATCTCTGGCAAGGATGAGACCAGGCTGTTGCCCTGGTATCAGTTGCAATACTCCATCACCTATGAAAAAAACCCCAATATCTTCAGTTAACGCCGATGTCGCCAGTAAGGCATCGAGCCCTTCCCGACCCGCGGCACTGCCATGAGGGGCTGATTTGAATACAAATGCGACACGCTTCATCAGAATTGCACCGTTCTATCGCAAGTCAGCGTGGCTTGCGCCAGCGCTCCCAAACCACTGAGCGTAAATCCTGGCTGCAAGTTATGGCCCGGCAAACCGAGCTGAGTGGCTTGCTCGGCGTCCGTCACGCCGCGACGCAGTGCTGCGGCGACACAAATATGCAACTCAACGCCATGCTGCTGATGCAATTGCTGCCATGCCTGTACGACATTAAATTCATCACTCGCGGGCGACGTCAAAAGGTTCGCGTTGTGCACACCTTCACGATAGAAAAACACGCTTTCTAGCGTATGACCCTGCGCGATGACGGCCTGAGAAAACTGCAACGCGCTGCTCGCCTGTTGCGTACCATACGCCGGGCCTGTCACCAGGATAGCAAAACGCATTACTTTTCCTGCCCCTGGAAATCACCGTTTTTGAATTGACGGATGTAGAGATAAACCGTGTGCTTAGAGATATTTAAACGGTCAGCCACCTGGTTGATAGCATCTTTAATATCAAAGATCCCTTTCTCGTAGAGGTTCAGCACAATCTGTCGATTCTTAGCATTGTTGGACACATTGCGATCGGCATTCACTTCTTCGATGGTGAATTCCAGAGCCTGCATAACCAGGTCTTCTACGGATGAGGCAAAGTTAACGGACGAAGCCACTTCCGGCGTTTCCGGCGGAATGAACGTCGACATAATTTGTGAGAACGGCACATCCAGGTTGATGTTGATACACAGCAGGCCGATGACGCGTTCGTCACGATTACGGATGGCGATAGTTTCTGACTTCATCAGAACGCCACTTTTAGCGCGTGTGAAATAGCATTTGGAAACGCTACTGTCCGCACCGGTCATATCATGCAGCATACGCAAGGCGAGATCGGTGATTGGCGATCCGATTTTACGTCCGGTATGTTCACCATTCGCAATACGGATGGCGGAACATTTCAAATCTTGCAGCGAGTGCAACACAATTTCACAATGAGAACCAATCAGCATCGCTAACCCGTCCACGACCGCTTCGTAGGATTTTAATATTTCAAAGTCGGTTTGTTCAAAAGGACGCTGGTCCAGTAAGTCGAGCTCACTGGTTTCATTGGTTAAAAGCGAATTGGACATTTAAAGATACCACCCTCTACAGAGAGCCTGTCGCGCTTAATTGGTGTCAGGGCAGACTCATACTCAGTTGTTGCGCAGCCTGCTAAGGTAATACAGCGTCAGATGCGCTTTCCAGCTTTTATTATATCCTGCCTCAAATAAAAAACCGCCGCCCCTGGGGGCGGCGGTTAATAATGCCTTATTTGCTCTTAGCTGCTTCAGCTTCTGGAGCAGGAGCGGCATCTGGTTTAGCGTCAGCTTTAGGTGCTGGCTTGATATCCAGCAGCTCAACGTCAAATACCAGTGTGGAGTTAGCCGGGATCCCTGGAACGCCAGTTTTTCCGTAAGCCAATTCTGGTGGAATAACCAGTTTGATTTTCCCGCCTTTTTTAAGGTTTTTCAGGCCTTCAGTCCAGCCTGGGATAACACCGTCAAGACGGAAAGAGAGTGGCTCGCCACGGGTATAAGAGTTATCGAACTCTTTACCGTCGATGAGCGTACCTTTGTAGTTCACGACAACAGTGTCGCTATCAGTAGGCGCTTCACCGGTACCAGCTTTGTCGATTTTATACATCAGGCCAGTAGCAGAAGTTTTAACACCTTTCTCTTTTGCGAAAGTATCACGGAAGGCTTTGCCTTTATCCGCGTTTTCTTTAGCGTCTTTTTCCATTTTCGCTTGAGCGGAAGATTTCACGCGAGCTTCGAAAGCTTGCAGTGTCTGCTCAATTTCCTGGTCGGATAATTTGCTCTTGTCAGCAAATGCATCCTGAACACCAGCGATCAGCTGAGTTTTATCCAGCGTGATCCCCAGTTTTTCTTGTTCTTTCAGAGAGTTTTCCATGTAACGGCCCAGCGAAGCACCTAATGCATACGCAGATTTCTGGTCGTCATTTTTGAATGCCGCGTTGCTTGCAGCAGGAGTGGCAGGTGCAGCAGCATCTTTCGCTGGAGCAGCAGCAGGTGCTGCGAACGCCGGAGCGCTCAGGGCAACGGCCATCGTGGTCGCCAGTAGCGTTACTTTAAACAGTGATTTCATCCATTTCTCCAGGGCCGGGGCCTCAAACCCCAAGGTTATTATCAACTAAGAGACGTACTATAACGTCGTGGAAGAAATCTACACAATCTCTCCGCGTCTTATCGAGACAAATTCAGACTCTTTTTGTTTAAAGAAGTTTCCTCCCGAGAAAAACTGCGCTGTAACAAGGGGGATTTTTCAGTAGAATCGCCGGAAATTGTTCATCCGCAGGCCAGGAGAGATTAGCCATGCAACAAAAATCGACCGAACAACGGCTGGAAGAACTTGAGAGTCGTCTCGCGTTCCAGGAAATTACGATAGAAGAGTTAAATCAGACTGTAACGGCTCACGAATTAGAGATGGTCAAACTACGCGAGCATTTCCGCTTGCTGGTTGAGAAGCTAAAAGCTAGCCAACCATCGATGGTGGCCTCAGAAGCCGAAGAAACACCGCCACCGCATTACTAGCAGCACAAAAAAGAAAAGGCGTGTCACTGACACGCCTTTTTTTATCACTAAGGGATTAGTGGCAACCGCAACCGCCGTTACCGCCACAACCGCCTTTACCATGTTCGTGATCATGGTCGTGGTCGTGACCACCACAGCAACCACCTTCGTGGTCATGGTCGTGGTGATGATCGTGCTCACCGTGAACGTGGCCATGCGCCAGTTCTTCAGCAGTAGCTTCGCGAATAGCGATAACTTCAACGTTGAAGCTCAGGTTCTGGCCTGCCAGCATGTGGTTGCCATCGACAACAACGTGCTCATCTTCAACAGCGGTGATTTCAACAGGTACTGGACCCTGGTCGGTATCAGCCATGAAGCGCATGCCTACTTCCAGCTCATCAACGCCCATGAACACATCTTTAGGAACGCGCTGAACCAGATTCTCGTCGTATTGGCCGTAAGCGTCATTAGCGCCAACGTTCACGTCGAAACGATCACCAACAACGTGGCCTTCCAGAGCAGTTTCCAGGCCTGAAATCAGGGAGCCGTGACCATGCAGATAGTCCAGCGGCGCACTCACCGGAGACTCATCAACCAACACACCGTCTTCTGTACGTACCTGATAAGCCAGGCTGACCACCAGGTCTTTTGCTACTTTCATGATATCTCCTGAGCGAGCATGGGAAAAAAACTGGCGCCGATTGTAGCGGAATTTAGCGCCGGTGTACCCCTAAGCTTAAAAAAAGCTGGCGCATCTCGCTAGTCCGGATGAAAAATCCCAATGACTTGCTCTTGTTCGCGAGCGCGGTCCCGAGGTTGCTTATCCTCTTCACGCATTTGATGACCGCACTTAACACACTCAACAATATCGACATTATTCTCACGCCACATCGCGAGAGAATCCCGCGCCTGACATTCGGGGCAGACCGCCCCGGCAATAAATCGTTTACGCACCGGCATTAGCTTCACCTTAATTATTCAAAATCATCCCAACCATCGAACTGGCGACGCTCTTGCTGCATCTCGCGTTCGAAAATCTCTTCCAGTTCACGGCGCGCTTCACGCACCCTGGAAATTTGCGCGTTATCGGTATGAATAGGCATTAATTCGCGCAGCATACTCATATCCAGTCGTCTGAAATGGAGTTGTGCACGATGCGCCTGATGCGGATGCATACCCAACGTCATCAACGCTTTGCGCCCTAACTCCAACGCACTTGAGAAGGTCTCACGTGAGAATTGGGTCACGCCAGCTTGCAACAATTCATGCGCTTCTACACGGCCCCTGGCTCGCGCCAGTATTGCCAGATGTGGAAAGTGTTGTTGACACAAATGCACCACTTTCATTGTGTCTTCTGGCTCATTACAGGTAATCACTATCGACCTGGCAGTTTCTGCACCCGCAGAACGCAGCAGCTCAAGTTCTGTGGCATCGCCGTAATAAACCTTATAGCCATATTTACGCATCAGACTGACAGAGCTGATATCTCTTTCGAGTACCGTGATACGCATCTTGTTCGCCATCAGCAAACGGCCAATCACCTGCCCAAAACGCCCGAAGCCGACAATAATGACTTGCGGCTGATCGTCTTCGACGTAGGGTTTTTCGTCTGTTTCGTCATCATCAATATTAAAGCGCCGCGCAAGAATGGCATCGACGCCTTTCATCAGCAACGGTGTGGTCATCATAGAAAGCGTGACAGTCACCAGTAACAGCGGCATTTGGTCGCCACTGAATATCTTCTGCGATGAAGCCGTGGAGAAAAGTACGAAAGCGAACTCTCCCCCCTGACTTAACACGCCGGAAAACTGTAAGCGCTCCGAGCTGCGTAAACCGAAAAACCATGACAGGCAGTACAGCACACCGGCTTTAACCGCCACCAGCACCAATACGCCTAATATGACCCAGAAAATATGGGTGTAGAGCACGCCAAGGTTTAGCGCCATGCCAACGGAAATAAAGAACAATCCCAGCAATAATCCTTTAAAGGGATCGATGGCGATTTCCAGTTCGTGTCGGTATTCGCTTTCGGCCAACAGCACGCCGGCGATGAACGTCCCCAAAGCCATTGATAATCCGAGCGCATCCATAAATAACGCCGAACCTAACACCAGCAATAGCGCCGCAGCGGTAAAAACTTCACGCACCCCTGAACCCGCTATAAACCGGAATACGGGTTTTAGCAGATACCGACCGCCGATTAACATGCCTGCGAAGGCCAGGACTTTGAAGCCGATTTTTATCCAGTCGGGGCTGTCGTCACCATTACCGGCCAGAAGTGGCACCAATGCAATCGCCGGAATGACCGCTAAATCCTGGAATAACAGTACTGAGAATCCAAGCTGCCCGGCTTCATTGTGATTCATCCCTTTATCGCGCATCAGCTGTAGTGCCATGGCGGTAGATGACATCGCAAGCCCAATGCCGCCGATCACCGCTGCTTGCCAGGAAAACTGGGTGAGCATCAGCAATCCGGCCAACACCACGGCACTGAGCAGCACCTGGGCGGCACCGACACCAAAAATAGAGCGCCTGAGTTGCCAAAGTTTTGAGGGGTTCAATTCCAGCCCGATGATAAACATCAGGAACACCACGCCTAACTCAGAGAAGTGAAGAATTTCATCCACATCACTGATAAAACCTAATCCCCACGGGCCAATGGCGATACCCGCCAACAAATAGCCCAGCACCGCGCCAATGCCTAAACGTGCCGCAATCGGCACCGCCACCACCGCTGCAAACAAAAACAGGACGCCAGCCAGCAAGATATCGGAACCTTCCATTAGCGACCTCCCGGGAGTAACGGCGCAGCCAGCCAGTCGCCATAGGCTTTCGCATGGGTGGCGAGTTCCTGCGGAGTCTGGCGACGAGCCCAGTAAACAATAATGGGATTCATCCAGTGCATGCGGCACATCGCTGCCGTGAGCTCAAACGGGCGCAAAATATCGGTCAGCGGGAATCGATTAAAACCGTCATGCCGATAGGCCCCTTCCGGCTCTCCAGTGGTTATCACACTGCGCCAGTACTTTCCCTCCAAAGCATTACCCCCAACACCGCTGGCAAAACCGCGGCTTAGCACACGGTCCAGCCACTCTTTGAGTAACGCCGGGCAGCTATAAGTATAAAGAGGATGTTGGAAGACGATGACATCGTGCTCTTTCAGCAATGCCTGCTCATGATAGATATCGATAAAAAAGTCAGGATAGTGCGCATAAAGGTCATGCACAGTGACATTAGCTAGCTTCTGCGCCGGTTGGAGTAAGACGCGGTTTGCGACCGAGTCTTGTGACTCCGGATGGGCATATAGCAGCAAAACTTTCGGCGGCTGCAACATCATTACCCTCCAGGGCGTCGTCATAGTCTTTATTTTGGGCTACCATGCAGCCCGACGCGAAGGCAGAAGCTTCACGTTACCTAAATATAATGACAATTTAACATACTCTGAACATACGGCGCTTTATGATTGTTTTCTCCTCGTTACAAATTCGTCGCGGTACCCGCGTCCTGCTGGATAACGCCACCGCTACCATTAATCCGGGCCAAAAAGTGGGTCTGGTGGGTAAAAACGGCTGCGGCAAATCCACGCTGCTGGCGCTGCTGAAGAACGAGATCAGCGCCGATGGCGGAAGTATGACTTTCCCGGGAAACTGGGCTTTAGCCTGGGTAAACCAGGAAACCCCAGCACTGGCGATGCCTGCCATTGAGTACGTCATTGATGGCGACCGTGAATTCCGTCAGCTTGAAGCGGAACTGGCAAAAGCCAACGAGCGCAATGATGGCCATGCTATCGCGCTGATCCACGGTAAGCTGGATGCGGTTGATGCCTGGACGATTCGCTCCCGCGCCTCCAGCTTGCTGCACGGCCTGGGCTTCAGCAATGAACAGCTCGAACGCCCGGTGAGTGATTTTTCCGGTGGCTGGCGTATGCGCCTGAACCTGGCACAGGCTCTTATCTGCCGTTCAGATTTACTGCTGCTCGATGAACCAACAAACCACCTGGACTTAGACGCTGTTATCTGGCTTGAGCGCTGGCTGAAAAGCTATCAGGGAACACTGATTCTTATTTCCCACGACCGTGATTTTCTTGACCCGGTAGTAGGGAAAATTATTCATATCGAACAAGAATCGATGTTTGAATACACCGGTAACTACTCTTCCTTCGAAGGCCAACGCGCCACTCGCCTGGCTCAACAGCAGTCGATGTTCGAAAGCCAGCAGGAGCGCGTCGCACATCTGCAAAGTTTTATCGACCGTTTTAAAGCTAAAGCCAGCAAAGCGAAGCAAGCGCAAAGCCGGGTAAAAATGCTCGAGCGGATGGAATTGATTGCCCCGGCACACGTCGATAACCCGTTCCACTTCAGTTTCCGTGCCCCGGAAAGTTTGCCAAACCCCCTGTTGCGCATGGAAAAAGTCAGCGCTGGCTATGGCGACCGCGTCATTCTTGATTCCATCAAGCTGAATCTGGTTCCGGGTTCACGCATCGGCCTGCTGGGCCGCAACGGTGCCGGTAAATCGACACTTATCAAACTGCTGGCGGAAGAGATTCAACCGTTGCAGGGCGATATTGGCCTGGCTAAAGGTATTAAGCTCGGATACTTCGCCCAGCACCAGCTGGAATATTTACGTGCTGACGAGTCTCCGTTACAGCATCTGGCACGCATTGCGCCAAAAGAACTCGAGCAACAACTTCGCGACTACCTGGGCGGTTTTGGATTCCGTGGCGATAAAGTAACCGAGCAGACTGCACGTTTTTCCGGCGGTGAAAAAGCGCGACTGGTATTGGCACTGGTTGTCTGGCAGCGCCCTAACCTGCTGCTGCTCGATGAACCGACCAACCACCTTGATCTCGATATGCGTCAGGCACTGACCGAAGCGTTGATTGATTTCGAAGGGGCACTGGTGGTGGTTTCGCACGACCGTCACCTACTCCGTTCGACCACCGACGATCTCTACTTAGTCCATGACGGCAAAGTCGAGGCATTCGATGGCGATCTCGAAGATTACCAGCAGTGGCTTGTTGATCTGCAAAAGCAGGAAAACCAGCCGCAAGACTCGGCAAAAGATAACGTCAACAGTGCTCAGGCGCGTAAAGATCAAAAACGCCGGGAAGCCGAGTTACGCACCCAAACCCAACCGCTGCGCAAGCAAATTACTCAGCTTGAAAAGCAGATGGAAAAGTTGAATGTGCAGCTTGCCGAAGTCGAAGAGAAGTTAGCTGACAGCGCCATTTACGACCAAAGTCGTAAAGCGGAAATGACCGAATGCCTGCAAACTCAGGTCAAGGTCAAGGCGGCGCTGGAAGAATGTGAGATGGAATGGCTGGATGCACATGACCAGTTAGAGCAGATGATGCAAGCCGAATGACAATCAGGCCTCACTCAAGGTGAGGCCAGCTTCCTCAATGCCAGATAAGCAACACGCACGCCGCCGTCAGCAAGCCCATAAAGATATTAAAGATTGCCCAGGCGCGACGGCTACGAAGTAGCTTGCCAATCATGCTACCGAATGCAATCCAGATGATACCTGCAACGATGTTGACCAGCGCAATACCGATGCTGATGAGCACCACAGAGTGCAGATACTGAGAACCGGCAAGGCTAAAACTTGCCACGGCACCTAGCGCCATCAGCCACGCTTTCGGGTTGATAACCTGTAATAAACCGCCCTGCCAGAATGGAATCGGTGACGGTGGTGGCGCATCGGTTTCCAGCTTTTCATAAGTCGCTGTGCCGATTTTCCATGCAAGCCACAAAAGGTAAGCACTCCCGGCAATCTTCAGGATAAGGTGCAAAGCGGGATACAAAAGGATTAAGCTACCGACGCCGAAGGCCACTAGCAACAAGATGCACTGCATCCCCAGCATAATACCTATCATCAAAGGTATGGTGCGCAAAAAGCCGTAATTGGCGCCGGAAGAAGTCAGTAACATATTGTTTGGGCCGGGTGTGATCGCCGCGACCCAAAGAAAACCAAGCATTGAGAAGAAAAGCGTTTCCATAAAATGGGTGATCCACACCCGGGAAGTTAATTAGCAAACTAAATGAAACTAACAGTGTGATATGGCTACGACAAGTCCCGCAGCATTGAATTTTAATCACGTAGACGATGAACAATTTCGTCCGCTAAAGGGTGTCAGTAATCCGCACCTGCAAACCATGCTCCCCCGCCTAATTCGCCGCCGCCTCAATTTCAAACCTCACTGGCAGCGTCTGGATATGCCGGATGGGGATTTTGTCGATCTTGCCTGGAGCGAAGACCCGCGTCAGGCAATGCATAAACCACGGTTAGTCGTTTTTCATGGCCTTGAAGGAAGTCTACACAGCCCGTATGCACATGGGTTAATTGAAGCCGCGAGTAAACAAGGCTGGTTGGGAGTCGTGATGCATTTTCGTGGTTGCAGCGGCGTGCCAAATCGCATGAAACGTATCTATCACTCCGGCGAAACCGAGGATGGTAGCTACTTCCTCAACTGGCTCACCACACGTTATGGCCCCGCACCAACGGCGGCCGTCGGGTTTTCACTCGGTGGCAATATGCTCGCCTGCTTGATGGCAAAACAAGGTGCTGATTGCACGCTTCAGGCTGGTGTGGTGGTTTCTGCACCGCTGATGCTTGAGCATTGCAGCAAACATATCGAAAAAGGATTCTCCCGCGTTTATCAGCACTATCTGTTGAATCTGCTGAAGAAAAACGCGGCGCGTAAACTCAGAAGTTATCCAGGAACCCTGCCTGTCGATATGCGTCAACTCAAAGGTATGCGCCGTCTGCGCGAGTTTGACGATTTGATTACGTCGAAGATTCACGGCTTCGCTGATGCCCTGGACTATTATCGTCAATGCAGCGCCATGCCACTCCTGCCGCAAATCAAAAAGCCGACTCTCATCATTCACGCTAAAGATGACCCGTTTATGGATCACCATGTTATCCCGGATAAAGCGATACTGCCTGATAACATTGAGTACCAACTGACTCGCTACGGCGGCCATGTTGGGTTTGTTGGCGGCACACTACGCCGTCCAGAAATGTGGCTCGAACAGCGTATCCCACAGTGGCTGACTCAATTTTTGGACCAGTAATATGATGATTCCCTGGCAAGATCTTCCTCCCGAAACGCTTGATAATCTGATTGAATCCTTTGTATTACGCGAAGGTACAGATTATGGTGAACAAGAGCGCTCACTCGAGCAAAAGGTGGCCGATGTTAAGCGCCAGCTGCAAAGTGGTGAAGCCGTATTGGTTTGGTCGGAACTCCATGAAACGGTGAATATCATGGCTCGCGGGCAATTTCGCGGCTAAGTTTATCTACTACCCTCACCCCACCCCTCTCCCTGAGGGAGAGGCAGAAAAATGAGTGCAAATCCCGGCTCGATCAATACCCTCTCCTGGGGGAGAAGGTTAGGGTGAGGGCCACATTCAAAACACATTTGTGAAACCCACGGAGTTGTTGCCTTATGTCAGCCAAACATCCGGTCATTGCCGTAACAGGTTCCAGCGGCGCGGGAACGACCACCACAAGCCTTGCCTTCCGTAAAATATTCCAGCAACTCAATCTTCGCGCAGCCGAAGTTGAAGGTGACAGCTTCCATCGTTTCACACGTCCTGAAATGGACATGGCTATTCGTAAAGCTCGCGATCTGGGTCGACATATCAGCTACTTTGGTCCGGAAGCGAACGACTTCGGCTTACTCGAACAAACGTTTCTCGAGTACGGTAAAACCGGGCAAGGTAAATCACGCAAGTATCTGCATACTTATGATGAAGCCGTACCCTGGAACCAAATCCCGGGCACCTTTACTCCGTGGCAGCCGTTACCGGAGCCGACCGATGTCTTATTTTATGAAGGCTTGCATGGCGGAGTCGTTACCCCGCAGCACGACGTCGCCAATGCCGTTGACTTGCTGGTTGGCGTAGTACCGATTGTGAACCTGGAATGGATACAAAAACTGGTGCGCGACACCAGTGAGCGCGGGCACTCCAGAGAAGCAGTGATGGATTCCGTCGTGCGTTCGATGGACGATTATATCAATTACATCACGCCGCAATTTTCCCGCACCCATATCAACTTCCAGCGTGTGCCTACCGTTGATACATCTAACCCCTTTGCCGCGCGAGCCATCCCATCACTGGATGAAAGCTTTGTAGTGATTCATTTCCGTGGGCTGGATAACATCGATTTCCCGTACCTGCTCGCTATGTTGCAAGGCTCATTCATTTCCCACATCAATACATTAGTGGTGCCGGGCGGCAAGATGGGGCTGGCAATGGAATTGATCATGACGCCACTGGTTAAGCGTCTTGCAGAAGGGCGAAACATCAATCAGGGCGGATAGCTCCCGCCCTTTTGACGCACATTAGCCTTCGATCACTTCATAGCTGTGAGTAATGTTCACAGCTTTTTCCAGCATCAGAGCAACAGAACAATACTTCTCAGCAGATAAATCCACTGCGCGGGAAACCGCGTTATCTTTAAGCTCTTTGCCTGTCACGATGAAATGCAGGTTAATGGTGGTAAAAAGACGAGGTGCTTCTTCGCGGCGCTCAGAGGTGAGTTTTACTTCACAATCCGTCACGTTGTAGCGACCTTTTTGCAAGATAGAAACCACGTCGATGGCACTACAACCACCCGCAGCCATCAGAACCATTTCCATCGGACTGGGTGCTTTATCGCCAGAATTACCATCCATCAAAATCTGGTGTCCAGAAGCGGACTCCCCAAGGAAGGTTAACCCTTCAACCCACTTCACTCGTGCCTGCATGTGACTTCTCCAGTTGAAAAAAACCCTTTCAGAGTACGCGGATGCAGCAAAACTGGCAACGGAAGGCGACCTGCGTCATGCTGAAACGAGACAATAGGAGACACTTGTCAAAAGCTATGCTAAAACAATCCAGATGCTACATCGCGATACATTGACGTAATGCATGTATGCAGAGGACGTCACTAATTACAGGCAGCAAGAATGACTTGCATGCCATCTCCCCAAGGTGGGGAATATTCTAATACTTGCAACGCCAGACAGGATGTTTAGCGTCTTGTCGTTGGTAGCTAGTTATAAACAGAGGATAACCGCGCATGGTGCTTGGCAAACCGCAAACAGACCCAACTCTCGAATGGTTCTTGTCCCATTGCCATATTCATAAGTATCCATCGAAGAGCACACTGATTCACCAGGGTGAAAAAGCTGAGACGCTGTACTACATCGTCAAGGGCTCTGTGGCTGTTCTGATTAAAGATGAAGAGGGCAAGGAAATGATCCTCTCCTATCTGAATCAGGGCGATTTTATTGGTGAGTTAGGGCTGTTCGAAGAAGGCCAGGAACGTAGTGCCTGGGTCCGTGCTAAATCTGCCTGTGAAGTGGCTGAAATTTCCTATAAAAAATTCCGCCAGCTTATTCAGGTCAACCCAGACATTCTGATGCGCCTGTCTTCCCAGATGGCTCGTCGTCTGCAAGTTACATCTGAGAAAGTCGGTAACCTGGCATTCCTGGATGTAACAGGTCGCATTGCACAGACGCTACTGAATCTGGCGAAACAACCTGATGCAATGACCCACCCAGACGGCATGCAGATTAAAATTACTCGTCAGGAAATCGGTCAGATCGTGGGTTGCTCTCGCGAAACTGTTGGTCGTATCTTGAAAATGCTGGAAGATCAAAACCTGATCTCCGCTCACGGTAAAACGATCGTCGTTTACGGCACTCGTTAATCTCCGTCCTAAAAAATGGCGTGTTGCTTCATGACACGCCTTTTTTGTCTCTACACTTCCCTCACTTGCTCTAAATAGTTCATGTTGCAGGTAGGCGGTAAGCTCAGGAATCCCAGGAGCTTACTAAAGTAAGTGACTGGGATGACTGAGTGCAACCAACAACCCAGCAACTTGAACCATGACGAGCAAATGTGGCGCCGACTGATCTACCACCCCGAAGTTAACTACGCATTACGGCAAACGCTGGTGCTGTGCCTTCCTGTGGGAGTAGGTCTACTGTTAGGAAATTTGCAGTTAGGCCTGCTTTTCTCGTTAGTGCCTGCCTGTTGCAACATAGCCGGTCTGGATACTCCCCATAAGCGCTTCTTCAAACGCCTGATTATTGGCGGCTCCCTGTTTGCTGTCAGCAGTTTAATCATGCAGCTTTTGCTGCTCTACACCGACGTGCCTTTGCCGCTTATTCTCATGGTCATGGCGCTAATGCTAGGCGTGACCGCTGAAATCAGCTCGCTGCACGCTCGTTTGCTTCCTGCCTCGCTGATTGCAGCTATCTTCACGCTCAGCATGGCTGGCAACATGCCTATCTGGAAACCGATGGCGTTGTATGTCTCCGGTACGATTTGGTACGGGGTGTTTAACTGGTTTTGGTTCTGGATGTGGCGTGAGCAGCCGTTGCGCGAATCGTTAAGTCTGCTCTATCGCCAGTTAGCAGATTACTGTGAAGCCAAGTACGGCATGCTGACCCAGCACGCGGATCCGGAAACCACGCTCCCGCCGCTACTGGCCCGCCAGCAAAAAGCCGTCGACTTAATCACCGTCTGCTACCAACAGCTGCACATGCTGGCAGCGAATCAGCAGAACGGTTACAAGCATCTTTTGCGCTCCTTTCAGGTCGCATTAGATCTCCAGGAGCACATTTCCGTCAGTTTGCACCAACCTGCCGAGGTGCAAAAACTTGTCGCACAAAGCCATGCGGAAGCGGTCATCCGCTGGAATGCGCAAACTATTGCGGCCCGTTTGCGCGTTCTGGCCGATGACATTCTTTACCATCGTTATCCGCAGCGATTTTCGATGGAGAAGCAAATTGAAGCCCTCGAGAAAATCGCTCGCCAGAATCCAGATAATCCAGTCGGACAATTTTGTCATTATCACTTTAGCCGTATCGCGCGCGTTTTACGCACCCAACGCCCACTGTATATCCGCGATTTAATGGAAGACCGCCAGCGCCGCTTACCGGTGTGGGCAGCACTGAAAAGCTATTTGTCGTTGAAATCCGCAGCCCTGCGCAATGCCTCACGCTTAGGCGTGATGTTAACTATCGCCAGTCTGTTTGGGGCGTTTTTACATCTGCCGAAACCTTACTGGATTTTAATGACGGTGATGTTTGTGACGCAAAACGGCTACGGTGCCACGCGGGTTCGTATTCTGCACCGTTCGGCAGGGACTATTGCTGGGCTGGCAATTGCGGGTATCGCTCTGCATTTCCACTTCCCGCAAGATATTGCCCTGGGCGCGATGCTGGTCATTACACTCGTCAGCTATTTGTTTATTCGTCAGAGTTACGGCTGGGCGACGATTGGTTTCACCGTGACCGCGGTTTATACCCTGCAACTATTAACGCTCAGTGCCGAGCAGTTTATCGTTCCGCGCCTGATAGATACCCTGCTGGGCTGTCTGATTGCCTTCGGTGGCATGGTATGGCTATGGCCACAATGGCAAAGTGGCTTGCTGCGCCAGAACGCCCACGACGCACTGGAGACAGACCAGGAGGCCATTCGCCTGATCCTGAGCAGCGACCCTGAACCCACGCCTTTGGCCTGGCAACGTATGAAGGTCAACCAGGCCCATAATGCTCTGTTTAACTCACTGAATCAGGCGATGCAGGAACCGGGCTTCAACTCGCATTATCTGGCAGACATGAAACTGTGGGTGACGCACAGTCAGTTTATCGTCGAACACATCAATGCGATGACGACACTGGCGCGCGAGCACAACATGCTGACTCCAGACTTAGCCCAGCATTATTTGCAGTCATGTGAAATTGCGTTGCAACGGTGCCAGCAGCGGCTTCAATACGATGGGCCGGGTGAAACGAACGACGCGAATATTCTCGATCCGCTGGAAGGGCTTCCAACTGGACCGTTGAGCACGATGGAACAACATTTACAGCGGATTTTGGGCCACCTCAGCACCATGCACACCATTTCTTCGGTGGCATGGCGTCAGCGCCCACATCATGGTATCTGGCTGAACCGCTTACGGCACGCACAGAGCAAATAGACTCCGCGTCATCCATCGTTTTTTGCTGGATGACGCGGGCGCTTACACGCCCTGAACGACTTTCGCCACAGCTTTAGCAAAGCGCGTCATACCTTCTTTAATATCTACATTTTCAACAATCAAAGCTGGCGCAAAGCGCATGACATCAGGACCGGCATTCAAAACCATCACGCCTTCCTGAGCAGCCGCATAAAGGAATTCACGCGCACGCCCTTTGTATTGCGGTTTCAGCTCTGCACCAATTAACAATCCCATGCCGCGAATATCGCTAAATACGTCGAACTGCTCATCGATTTGCTGCAAATGCTTCACGAACTGCTGACGCTTTTCCGTTACACCATTCAACACATCAGGCGTATTGATGATATCAAACGCGGCACCCGCAACAGCACATGCCAGCGGATTCCCGCCATAGGTTGAACCGTGTGTACCCACATGGAATGCCGAGGCTATTTCCTGAGTCGTCAGCATGACACTCACCGGGAAACCGCCACCCAACGCTTTAGCGCTGGTCAAAATATCTGGTGTCACGCCGTAATGCATATAGGCAAACAGCTCGCCGATACGCCCCATGCCACACTGCACTTCATCGAAAACTAACAGAGCTTTGTGCTCGTCACACAACTCGCGTAAACCTTGCAGGAATTCTGGCGTCGCCGCCGTGACCCCTCCCTCGCCCTGAATCGGCTCAACCACCACCGCGCAGGTGTGATCGTCCATCACCGCTTTCACAGCATGCAAATCGTTAAACGGGACATGGATAATGTCTGCGGGTTTCGGTCCAAAACCATCGGAATATTTCGGCTGGCCACCAACAGAAACCGTGAACAGCGAACGACCATGGAAGGCATTATGGAACGCGATAATTTTGGTTTTGTACGGGCTATGGCGGGTGGATGCGTAATAACGTGCCAGTTTAAAGGCGGTTTCGTTGGCCTCGGTGCCGGAGTTCATAAACAGCACGCGTTCAGCAAAAGTGGCATCAATCAGCTTACGTCCAAGGCGCAGCGCAGGTTCGTTGGTGAAAACATTACTGGTATGCCATAGCGTTTCGCCCTGGCTTTTTAACGCTTCCACTAATGCCGGGTGGCAGTGGCCCAACGCCGTAACTGCGATCCCACCTGCGAAATCAACATACTCTTTCCCTTGCTGATCCCAGATGCGGCTTCCCTGGCCTTTTACCGGGATAAATTCTGCCGGTGCATAAATCGGCAAAATAACTTCATCGAAAGTTGCCCGGGTAATTGCTGATTGTTCAGTTGCCATTTATTGCCATCCCATTTTTACGCAAGAACAGACATGAAAATATAATCATGAAATATGCATAAAAAATCATTTATTGGCAATAAGAAATCAACGCTTAAGGAAATTGGCTAACAGCTGATGTCCCTGCTCACTGAGAATGCTTTCCGGATGAAACTGCACCCCTTCCAACGCCAGCTCACGATGGCGGATGCCCATAATCTCTTGCTTATCTGTCCATGCCGTCACTTCAAAGCAGGCAGGTAGCGTGGGCGGGTCGATAACCAAAGAGTGATAACGCGTCACGGTCAGAGGGTTGTTCAGCCCGCTAAAAACACCACTGTTGTTATGGGTAATCGCGGATGTTTTACCGTGCATCACTTTTTCAGCACGGACAATTGTTGCCCCAAATGCCTGGGCAATAGCCTGATGGCCAAGGCAAACGCCAAGGATTGGTAACTTTCCGGCGAAGTGAGTAACCGCTGCGAGGGAAATGCCTGCTTCGCCAGGCGTGCAGGGGCCGGGAGAGATCACCAGTTTTTCTGGTGCCAACGCGCTGATTTCAGAAAGGGTCAGCTCATCGTTACGTTTCACCACTACTTCCGCGCCTAATTCGCAAAAGTACTGATAAAGGTTCCAGGTGAATGAGTCGTAATTGTCGATAAGCAGTAGCATCGCGGCTCCGGGGTAAAAAAGAACCGCGCTATTCTATTCGCTTTCGCACGCTTCGCTCACCACTTTAGTGAAAATCTCCGTAAGCGGAGCCAGATCACCCAACGCTCCCGCCTGATTCGCCGCTTGCCACTCTTCAGGCACGACGTCACGCCAGTCCAGTACATATCCGGCATGAATCGCCAGTTGTTCGAAGAACACACGTTGTGCGCGACCGCTGCCCACAAAGAACGGATGAAGTACGTTAATTTCACAGTAGTAATGTGCCAGGCGCTTAACGAACTCTTCTCTGGCAAGCCCGCCCAGATAATGCTCGTCTTCCAAATCCTGCATCAGGTCGTTGCCTTCATTTTCGATGTACTCGAAATGACAGAAACGTGTTTCCCCTTTGGAAATATCAACATCACGTAGCTCGCCCGCCCAGTCGAAAACATCCTGAAAAAGCTGCTGATGGATGGCACACATCCAGGGTAATCCGCGATGCAGCGGGCCAAGTTCAATCGTCTCTACGCGCTGCGCGATAGTCTCATCTTGTGCATGAGGCTCAAGAATATCCAGCCGATTACTGGCCTGAAATGAGCGGCTTCGCTGTTGTTGCCACAGGCGGGACTTTTGTTTGTCGGTAAGTTTCTTTGCCATGGTGCCTCCCTAACATGACCCTTTCTTGCCACAAGTATAAGCAGCAATCGGTGGAAGTGCAGGAAGGTGGAGATTGCGCAGGTAGAAACTACCCGCGCAGGAATATTTTACGGCAGGACTTTTGCAGAGAGGATAACTACAGGTTTTGACGGAACATTTTGGTATGGACCGACATCATGCGTCTGTACTTGAGAGATCTTATCAGCAACTTCCATCCCTTTCACAACTTTACCAAATACCGCGTAACCAAAGTCGCGCTGGCCGTGATCGAGGAAAGCATTGTCTGCCACATTGAGGAAGAACTGGCTGGTTGCACTGTCTTTGTCAGCAGTACGTGCCATGGAAATGGTACCGCGTGTATTACGCAAACCGTTATCAGCTTCGTTTTTAATTGGCGGATTAGGCTGCTTCTGATTCATATCAGCAGTGAATCCGCCACCCTGGAGCATGAAGCCTGGGATCACGCGATGGAAAATGGTGTTGTTGTAGAAACCGCTGTTAACGTAATCCACAAAGTTTTTCACTGAAACTGGGGCTTTTTGGCTGTTTAACTCAAGCTCAATTTCACCCGCTGAAGTGGTCAGCAGGACGTGTGGGTCACCTTTAGCAGCTAGCGCAGCAGGAGATAGCGCGGTAAGAGCAAACACCGTTGCTACGGCCGCCAGAGTCGATTTGAGCATGAATAATTCCTTACGAAGGCAGTGAATGAAGCAAGTTGCTAGATTGTAAAGACGTGCTCAACTCTGCGCCAGCCATTTACTGTTTTTTACTTTCACGTAAATCAATAAGTTAAATGAATGAATCGATTGATAGCGCTAAATAGGTGATTCATATCACTCGAAACGTATGTCGTTACTGCAAATGATTCAGAAATTGTATGAATGAGTCACATTTTTGACTAAAATCCATTCTTCTCGAGTGCTGTCAAAGCACTTTACATTTCTATTCACAGGCTCGTCATGACTAACAGCAACCGCATTAAGCTCACATGGATCAGCTTCTTCTCCTACGCCCTCACAGGCGCGTTGGTGATCGTCACCGGGATGGTGATGGGCAATATCGCCGAATACTTCCACGTCCCCGTTTCCAGTATGAGTAATACCTTTACCTTCCTGAACGCGGGCATTCTGATTTCTATCTTCCTGAACGCCTGGTTAATGGAAATCGTGCCACTCAAAACTCAGCTTCGCTTTGGTTTTATCCTGATGGTTCTGGCAGTTGCAGGGCTTATCCAGGGCGATAACCTGACCATTTTCTCGGTCGCGATGTTTGTTCTTGGGCTGGTCAGCGGCATCACCATGTCGATTGGGACCTTCCTGATTACCCATATGTACGAAGGTCGTGAGCGTGGTTCACGTCTGTTGTTTACCGACTCTTTCTTCAGTATGGCGGGGATGATTTTCCCAATGGTGGCAGCGATTCTTCTGGCACGCAGCCTCAACTGGTACTGGGTTTACGTCTGCATCGGCCTGGTTTACGTCGCGATTTTCATCCTGACTATTGGCTGTGATTTCCCGGCATTAGGCAAACACGCGGCGCCAACCGAGAAAGTTGTTGAGAAAGAAAAATGGGGTGTGGGCGTGCTGTTCCTGTCCGTTGCCGCACTGTGCTACATCCTGGGTCAGTTAGGCTTCATCTCCTGGGTTCCGGAATACGCCAAAAGCCTCGGCATGAATCTGAATGATGCAGGCCAGTTGGTGAGCGACTTCTGGATGTCTTATATGTTCGGCATGTGGGCGTTCAGCTTCATTCTGCGTTTCTTCGATCTGCAACGCATTCTGACTGTTCTTGCGGGTGCCGCTACTGTTCTAATGTACCTGTTCAACACCAGCGAGCCTGCGCATCTGGCATGGTTTATTCTGGCTCTGGGCTTCTTCTCCAGCGCTATTTACACCTCGGTCATTACGCTGGGTTCTTTGCAGACCAAAGTTGCCTCGCCAAAACTGGTTAACTTCGTTCTGACATGCGGCACCATCGGGACCATGCTGACCTTTGTTGTCACCGGCCCGATTGTGGCTCACAGCGGCCCGCATGCGGCGCTGCAAACCGCAAACGCGCTGTATGCGGTGGTGTTTATTATGTGCCTGATTTTGGGCCTGGTGACGAAGCACCGTCAGCATAACGCGGTAGTGCCGGCACACTAAGAGCGTCTAAGAGCGTCGGATGACGCTACGCTTATCCGACCTACGCGGTTTTGTAGGGTGGATAAACGCCAGCGTCATCCGACCCGGGCGGTTTTGTAGGGTAGATAAGCGCCAGCGTCATCCGACCAGGGCGGTTTTGTAGGGTAGATAAGCGCCAGCGTCATCCGACCAGGGCGGTTTTGTAGGGTGGATAAGCGCCAGCGTCATCCGACCTACGCGGTTTTGTAGGGTGGATAAACGCCAGCGTCATCCGACCTGGACGGTTTTGTAGGGTGGATAAGCGCCAGCGTCATCCGACCTAAGCGGTTTTGTAGGGTGGATAAGCGCCAGCGTCATCCACCACTTTTCACCCGCGAAACGTTATCTCCTCGGCTTCGTCCAGCATCACCCACGTTTGTGGCAACTGTGTCATCGCAATCACTCTTCCTGCCCGCACCGACCAACGCACTGGCACCTGCCGACGCACCGCATCAAAACCACTTTGCGCCGGAAGAATAATCAGATTCGCCGTATTTCCCTCAGCAATGCCGTAATCCTGCACACCGAACGTGCGCGCACTATTTCCGGTAATCAGCTTTAACCCTTCATCTATTTGCTGATACCCCATCATCTGGCAAACATGCAGCCCCATATGCAGCACCTGAAGCATATTGGCGGTGCCCAGCGGATACCAGGGATCGAACACATCATCATGGCCGAAACAGACGTTAATACCCGCCCCGAGCAGCTCCTTCACACGCGTAATACCACGACGTTTCGGGTAATCATCAAAACGTCCCTGCAGATGGATATTCACCAGGGGATTGGCGACAAAGTTAATCCCGGAAAGCTTCAGCAAACGGAATAAGCGTGAGGTGTAAGCGCCATTGTAAGAGTGCATCGCCGTGGTATGGCTGGCGGTAACACGCGCTCCGATGCCATCTCGCAGCGCAAGGGCTGCGACCGTTTCGACAAAACGCGATTGCTCATCGTCAATTTCATCGCAGTGAATATCCAGCGGGCGATCGTACTTTTGCGCCAGCGCAAAAGCCTTATGCAATGACTCAACGCCGTATTCGCGAGTAAATTCAAAATGCGGGATAGCCCCCACCACATCTGCACCAAGGCGTAATGCCTCTTCAAGCAGCGCTTCGCCGTTGGGATACGACAGGATCCCTTCCTGGGGAAAGGCAACAATCTGCACCTCAATCCACGGCGCGGCTTCTTTTTTCACTTCGAGCATCGCTTTTAGCGCCGTAAGCGTAGGGTCAGAGACGTCAACATGGGTGCGCACATACTGAATGCCGTTAGCAATTTGCCATTTCAGGGTTTGCCACGCGCGTTGCTTCACATCTTCATGCGTCAGCAACGCTTTGCGTTCCGCCCAGCGCTCAATACCTTCGAACAGCGTGCCAGATTGATTCCAGTTGGGTTGCCCTGCCGTCTGCGTGGTATCAAGGTGGATGTGTGGCTCAATAAAGGGGGGGATTGCCAGCCCGCCTTGCCCATCAAGGATCTGCTGGCTCGCAGGCGGCGTTTCACTCATCGGCTTGATTGCCTGGATGCGTCCGTTTTCAATGGTTAATTGCCATAAACCTTCGCACCCAACCAGACGCACATTTTGAATTAACTCCAGTGCTTTGTTGCTCATATCCACCTCTTCTTGATTAACCGCCTCTACTTCATAGCACAGCCATCAAAATGAGGACATTTATTGTCTCCTCCTGAATAGCCAGACATTTCCACAACTTAGAAAAACTCACTAAAATCAAACATATACCCATTAAGAGGTATATAAAGGTGTATTTGATTTGTATCAATAATCGCCATTGCTGAATCGTTAAGGTAGGCAGTAATAGAAAAGAAATTGAGGCAATTATGAGCAAAGTCAAAATCGCAATCATCGGTAATGGCATGGTTGGCCATCGCTTTATCGAAGACCTACTTGATAAAGCCCAGCCAGGCCAATTCGACATTACTGTTTTTTGTGAAGAGCCGCGTAAAGCCTACGATCGCGTCCACCTCTCTTCCTATTTTTCTCATCATACCGCTGAAGAGTTGTCGTTGGTTCGTGACGGCTTCTACGAAAAACATGGTGTAAATGTGCTGGTTGGCGAACGTGCCATCACCATCAACCGCCAGGAAAAAGTCATCCACTCGAATACCGGTCGTACCGTGTATTACGACAAATTAGTGATGGCGACCGGTTCATATCCGTGGATCCCACCGATTAAAGGTTCCGAAACGCAAGACTGTTTCGTCTACCGCACCATCGAAGATTTAAACGCCATTGAAGCGTGCGCCCGTCGTAGTAAACGCGGAGCCGTGGTCGGTGGTGGTTTGCTGGGCCTTGAAGCAGCAGGCGCGCTGAAAAACCTCGGCGTCGAAACTCACGTAATTGAATTCGCACCGATGCTGATGGCCGAACAGCTTGACCGTATGGGCGGCGAGCAGCTGCGCAACAAGATTGAGAGCATGGGCGTTCGCGTTCATACCAGCAAAAATACCCAGGAAATCGTGCAGGAAGGGACGCAAGCGCGTAAGACCATGCGTTTTGCTGACGGCACAGACCTGGAAGTGGACTTTATCGTCTTCTCCACCGGTATCCGTCCACGCGATAAGCTGGCAACACAATGCGGCCTGGCAACAGGGCAACGCGGCGGTATCGCGGTTAATGATAGCTGCCAGACTTCTGATCCAGACATCTACGCTATCGGCGAATGCGCCAGCTGGAACAACCGCACATTCGGCCTGGTCGCTCCTGGCTACAAAATGGCGCAGGTCACGGCTGACCACCTGCTCGGCACAGAAAACGCGTTCGAAGGCGCGGATATGAGCGCCAAGCTGAAATTGCTCGGTGTGGATGTTGGCGGGATTGGTGATGCGCATGGTCGCACCCCAGATTGCCGCAGCTATGTTTATCTCGACGAAAGCAAAGAAGTTTATAAGCGTCTGATTGTTAGCGCTGACAACAAAACTCTGCTCGGCGCGGTTCTGGTCGGCGATACCAGCGATTACGGCAACTTGCTGCAACTGGTTCTGAATGCCATCGAACTGCCGGAAAACCCAGATGCGTTGATTCTTCCTGCCCACGCAAGTTCGGGTAAACCCGCGATTGGTGTCGATAAACTGCCAGACAGCGCGCAAATCTGTTCCTGCTTCGATGTCACCAAAGGTCATCTGATTAAAGCTATCAACAAAGGTTGTCATACCGTTGCCGCGCTGAAAGCAGAAACCAAAGCAGGCACCGGCTGCGGCGGCTGTATTCCTTTGATTACTCAGGTTTTGAATGCCGAACTGAGCAAGCAAGGCATCGAAGTTAACCACAACCTGTGTGAACACTTCGCGTTTTCTCGTCAGGAGCTGTACCACCTGATCCGCGTTGAAGGGATTAAATCCTTCGACGAGCTGCTGGAAAAATACGGCAAAGGTTATGGCTGTGAAGTGTGTAAACCAACCGTCGGTTCTCTGCTGGCTTCTTGCTGGAATGATTACGTGCTGGCACCGCAGCATACGCCGCTGCAGGACACTAACGATAACTTCCTTGGCAACATTCAGAAAGACGGCACTTACTCTGTCATTCCACGTTCTGCGGGCGGAGAAATTACCCCAGAAGGCCTGATGGAAGTCGGTCGTATCGCCCGTGAATTTAATCTCTACACCAAAATTACCGGCTCCCAGCGTATCGGCCTGTTTGGTGCGCAGAAAGATGATTTACCCGAAATCTGGCGTCAGTTGATTGAAGCCGGTTTTGAAACTGGCCACGCCTATGCGAAAGCACTGCGTATGGCGAAAACCTGCGTGGGTAGCACCTGGTGCCGTTACGGCGTTGGCGACAGTGTCGGCTTCGGCGTTGAGCTGGAAAACCGTTACAAAGGCATCCGCACCCCGCACAAAATGAAATTCGGCGTATCCGGCTGTACTCGTGAATGTGCTGAAGCGCAGGGTAAAGACGTCGGCATTATCGCTACCGAAAAAGGCTGGAACCTGTATGTGTGCGGTAACGGCGGCATGAAACCTCGCCACGCCGATTTACTGGCCGCAGATTTAGACCGCGAAACGCTTATCAAATACCTCGACCGTTTCATGATGTTCTACATCCGTACCGCGGACAAACTGACGCGTACCGCGCCGTGGCTTGATAGCCTGGAAGGCGGTATCGAGTATCTGAAAAAAGTCATCATCGAAGACAAACTGGGCCTGAACGATCAGCTCGAAGCGGAGCTTGAGCGTCTGCGCGAGAAAGTGATTTGCGAGTGGACTGAAACCGTCAATACCCCGGAAGCTCAGGTTCGCTTCAGGCACTTCATCAACAGCCCGGTGCGCGATCCGAATGTACAAATCGTCCCTGAGCGTGAGCAACACCGTCCGGCGACGCCATACGAGCGTATCCCGGTCACCCTGGTAGAAGAAGTGGAGGAAAATGTATGAGCCAGTGGACTACCGTTTGCCAGTTAAACGACATCCTGCCTGCTACCGGTGTTTGCGCACTGGTGGGTAATCAGCAGGTCGCCATTTTCCGCCCACGTAATGACGATCAGGTTTTCGCTCTGAGCAACATCGACCCGTTCTTTGAAGCCAGCGTGCTGTCTCGCGGGTTGATTGCCGAACACCAGAACGAACTTTGGGTTGCCAGCCCGTTGAAAAAGCAGCGTTTCAGACTGCGAGACGGATTGTGCATGGAAGATGAGAGCCGCTCTATCGCGCACTATAAAGCGCGTGTGCAAGACGGCCAGGTTCAGATTAAAGCTTAAAACAAGCCCTTGAGGCTTCATCGTAGGGCGGATAAGCAGCGCGTCATCCGCCATTTCCAGACGGTGGAAGACGCTACGCTTTTCCACCCTACGATTTCTTAGATTCTCTTTTTCTTTCAATTTGTTGGGATAACAAAAATGTTCACCGATACCATTAACAAATGTGCGGCGAATGCCGCGCGCATTGCCCGATTGTCGAAAAACAACCCGCTCGGTTTTTGGATTAGCTCTGCAATGGCGGGGGCTTATGTGGGTCTTGGGATCATCCTGATATTCACTCTCGGCAATATGGTTGAGCCTGCACTGCGTCCACTGGTTATGGGAGCGACCTTCGGGATCGCCCTGACACTGGTCATCATTGCCGGCTCTGAATTATTCACCGGACACACGATGTTCCTGACGTTTGGTGTGAAAGCAGGCACCATCACCCACGGTCAGATGTGGGGCATTTTACCGAAGACCTGGTTAGGTAACTTGATTGGTTCTGTGTTCGTGGCCCTGCTCTACAAATGGGGTGGCGGTAGCCTGCTGCCATTAGATACCAGCCTTGTTCACACTGCTGCACTTGCTAAAACCACTGCTCCGGCTATGGTGCTGTTCTTTAAAGGTGCGTTGTGTAACTGGTTGGTTTGCCTTGCAATCTGGATGGCAGTGCGCACCGAAGGTGCGGCGAAATTCATCGCTATCTGGTGGTGCCTGCTGGCCTTTATCGCTTCCGGCTACGAACACTCCATCGCCAATATGACACTGTTTGCACTGTCCTGGTTTGGCCATCACAGTGATGCTTATACCATGGCCGGTATCGGTCACAACCTGCTGTGGGTAACGCTTGGGAATACCCTTTCTGGTGTAGTATTCATGGGTCTGGGTTATTGGTATGCTACGCCGAAAGCGGAGCGTCCACAGCCTGAGCCTATCGCCGCGCCGGAGACAGCACGTAACTAATTTTATTGAGGATTGACCGTGGATCACCTGCCTATATTTTGTCAATTGCAAGGTCGCGCCTGCCTACTCGTAGGTGGCGGCGATGTTGCAGAACGTAAAGCACGTTTGTTGA
Organism: Buttiauxella sp.; assembly: GCF_049686335.1. Classification (NCBI taxonomy): domain Bacteria; kingdom Pseudomonadati; phylum Pseudomonadota; class Gammaproteobacteria; order Enterobacterales; family Enterobacteriaceae; genus Buttiauxella; species Buttiauxella sp. The sequence continues at coordinate 29,143 of NZ_JBAVHX010000017.1, forward strand.
TGGAGGCAGGTGCAAAGGTCACTGTAAATGCCCTGGACTTCTCCCCCCAATTTCAGGTGTGGGCTGAACAGGGCATGATTACCCTGGTTCAGGGTGAATTCCTCCCCGCGTTGCTCGATGAGTGCTGGCTAGCCATCGCCGCGACAGACGACGACACCGTGAATCAACAAGTCAGTGACACCTGCGAATCCCGGCGTATTTTCTGTAACGTCGTTGATGCACCCAAACAAGCCAGTTTCATCATGCCATCGATCATTGACCGTTCACCGCTGATGGTTGCGGTTTCGTCCGGTGGCACCTCTCCCGTTCTTGCCCGCCTGTTACGTGAAAAACTTGAAGCTATTCTGCCGCTGCATCTGGGTAAAATCGCCGCTTATGCCGGGACGTTGCGCGGTAAGGTTAAAGCGAATTTCAAAACGATGGGCGAGCGCCGTCGTTTCTGGGAGAAGTTCTTTACCAATGACCGTCTGGCGCAATATCTGGCCAACGAAGATCGGTTAGCCATCGACAAAGAAACAGAGTCGATGTTTGCGACACCATTGGATCACCGTGGTGAAGTAGTCCTGGTCGGCGCAGGCCCAGGGGATGCCGGATTACTGACGTTAAAAGGGTTACAGCAAATCCAGCAGGCTGATGTTGTGGTGTATGACCGCCTGGTTTCCGACGACATCATGAACCTGGTTCGTCGCGATGCTGATCGTGTATTCGTAGGGAAACGCGCGGGTTATCACTGTGTCCCACAAGAAGAGATTAACCAGATTTTACTGCGTGAAGCGCAAAGCGGTAAACGCGTTGTACGTCTGAAAGGTGGCGATCCGTTTATCTTTGGACGTGGCGGGGAAGAGTTAGAAACCCTGTGCGAAGGCGGTATTCCATTCTCTGTGGTGCCGGGTATTACTGCGGCGTCCGGCTGCTCTGCGTATTCAGGCATTCCGTTAACGCACCGCGATTACGCGCAAAGTGTCCGTCTGGTTACGGGCCATTTGAAAACCGGTGGCGAGTTGGACTGGGCAAATCTGGCCGCTGAAAAACAGACGCTCGTATTCTATATGGGTCTGAACCAGGCCCCAGCGATTCAGGAAAAACTGATTGAGCACGGCATGTCAGCGGATATGTCTGTCGCGCTAGTGGAAAACGGCACCGCGGTGAAACAACGCGTCGTTAGCGGCGTATTAAGTGAGCTCGGTGAGTTATCAACCCAGGTTGAAAGCCCTGCCCTTATTATTGTTGGCAGAGTCGTAGCATTACGTGACAAATTAAACTGGTTCTCCAATCACTAATAAGCAAGATTAATTTCGCTGATTTTCTGTCTGATTACGGACTTAGTAATAATAAAGGCTTCTCATATACTGAGTAGCCTTTTTTATATAAGAAATATGTCCAATTCAATAATGATAGGGAATATCAATGATTAAGCTTGTAAAAATTACCGCATTGTTCGCCGTTGTCTCAACACTGACCGCCTGTAGCGGCCACATTGAAAATAAAAGTAAAAACTGCGGTTATGATTATCTTCTTCACCCTGCAATTTCTATCTCAAGAATTATCGGCGGCTGCGGTCCTGCGGATGAATCAAAATAAAATGCTAGTTTAAATAACAACACCCTCTAATGAGGGTGTTGTTTTATAATCCTTCACAACTTTCACGCAATATTCTCAACACGGTTTCGGCACCACTACGGTTTGGATTAATACGAATCATACGCTGTTCGAGCGTCGGGTCAGACTGGCGGAAAGTACCTGACACCCGGTAAAAAAGTGGCGGGATTTCGTATTTTGATTCAGCGCCAACCGGATACGGTAACGCCCCAAGCAGTTGAGCCTTCGCCAGAACCTGTTCAGCAATGGGCTGATGAAACTCCACCAGCAATACCTTAGATTGCGCATTCGCGATAAACGCATGTTTAACCGAGGGAATACTCCCCGCATTGAGCTGTTCCACAAGGCTGTCATTAACCTGAGCCTGAACAGCATGCATCACCGGCGCAAATACCAGCCCGCGTAATGCCTCCATAGCCTGGAAACCCTGCACCTGGCTACCGCCTGAATACATACTCTGGCGCACCGCATTCACGGCTTTTTCATTACCCACAACCACCCCAATTCCCGGTGGGCCAAAGAGTTTGAAACAGGAGAAAGTCGACAATGTGGCCCCACATTCAGAACCAATACTCTCCACTTTCATCACCGCATAGTTATCGTCAGTCAGCGACGGTAAACCGTGCTGGTTAAAACAACCGATGACCTCCTGCAAATCATACGAATCATCCATTTTCTGCCGCGTATGCTGGATTAGCGCCGCCTGCGGGCGGTGTAATTCAATCGCCTTGCTCACTTCATCAGGCTGATTAAAATCGGCGCGAATCAATGCTAGCCCCATCTGTCCGGCTATCACGGCCGTGGTCGGATAAAGGGGCGCATCATGGATAAGCAGTTTCTCTCCGGCTTTTAATAAAGCCGCTAACCCACTACGGATCGCTCCGGTTCCGGCACCTTGCACCAGTACTGCGGCGGGTGCACCAAAGAAATCCGCCAGAACCGCTTCAACACGCATTGTCATCTGCGGCTGATTCAGACCAGGCACTAATCCCAGATCGCCCGAGTTAAGAAAATCACTGCCGGGAAAATGGCGGCAAATAATATCTACCAGTTGAAATTGCTTAGACTGCGCCTGTTCCATCGTCAGGCTTTGCAAAGGCCAGGTTTTCAAGTTACGCACTCCGTGAAGCCCACCGCCGTTTAAGCCGGCGGGCAAAGAGAGAAATCAGGCCGGAATAAACAGGCCGCAGTAATAGAGGATATTGAGCAAGATACCGGTAATCAGAACCGCAACGACTGGCGACGCCATTTTCTGAACCGGGCGGCCCAACGATTCGTTGAGGAAGTAAATCGCTGCCGCGATGGTGAAGCCGGTATAGCCCGCCATTTTGATAGCCGCAAAAATAGAGCCGACCAGTAGCGCCATTTCCATCAGCATATTCATTGCGTTACGAATGTTGTCCGACGCATTACGCACTGACGGATAACGCCCCAGCCATTTACCGATCGAACGTAGCAGCAGCACTTCCACGGAAATCACCACCGCACCGACGGCAAATGCCAGGAGCGGGTTAGCAATCAAATATCCGGCGGCGTAAACAAAGGTGAACCCCGCCACGGCGTACACGCCCGTCGCCAACGCCGTGGTGGCAATCAACGGCACAAACCCCAGCCCGCGCATAAACTCCGCAAGCGCCGCCTGATGAACCAGCGTCTGTGATTGTTCAGGCGTGATGCCCGCGGAATACGCCTTCTCGAGGGTAAAGATCGAGACTTCTGAACCGGCGAAGATCTTCATGCTCGCAACGACCGCAATCAAACCACCTACCACAGCGATATACGGCAGGTGTTTGATAATACGTGACGTTCGCTCCTCAAATACCGACAAGCCGCCGTCATCGTGCTCTCGTGCATCGCGGGTACGGTGATCCTGCACAATCGCGATCCCCAGCAGCATCACCATGCCGACGAAAATCTCGATAGATTCAGGGTTGAGATGCGGGAAGAAACGCACTATTAACACACGCGTCATCAACACCACAAAGGCCGCGAACAGGCTGTTCTTCCAGCCAAACTGATAGAAAATAGCGACTAGCGGGAACAGGGCAAATGCAGAAACCACAGGGGAGCTTAACTCGCCGAGTGAACCCAAAACATCAACCGGAAGCGCCGTCAGCAAATGGTTTACCGGGATCAGGCACGTCAGGATCAAGACGCCCCACACCGCCCCCAAACCAAACGCCAGCAGGCTGTTTGCCGCTAAAACACCGAGGATATCCGTTGGCAGGAATAACAACCATGCGTTCAGCAAACCGGTTTTCAGGGTGAACGAGATTCCGACCGAGGCCACAAAACCAATACTCAGGCCAAAGGCGATACTGCCCGCCTCGCGGCGATTCATATTGCCTTCGATAAGCTGAGGCAAAATTGGCCGAATGCCGTCGTGGAACACCGCCGCTGACTTATGCGCCAGCAGAGCCGTCATCCCGGTCAGACAAGCCACCACAACGATTTGAATGTAGAAATCCATAGTGCGGCCTTTATTTTAAGTGAGCGATAAGCATCGGGATCGCATGTTCGATATGCTCAACCGACAGGCCAAAAGCCACTTTTCCATCCGCCACCATTTTGGCAACCTGCTCTTCTTTTGCCTTAATGCCTGGTTTGGCGATGGTGCCGCTTTTGTTGTAACCAATCACGGCGATAGCAATCGACAACGCGGCTCCCGCACCGGTATTACAGGCACCGATATAGTAATCAAGCTGGCCCGATTTCACTTTCATGGCCGCTTCCATATCGTTGTAAATAAACACTTCAAAGCAGTCAGGTGCAGACGTTTCGATAGTTTTTTTAATAAGTTCGCGCTGTAAGCCAGCAACACCGATCTTTTTCATGGGAAATCCTTATTTAAAGAACACAGAGGGGTTGTCACGTAACATCAAATCAACGTCGGCCTGAGAGAAACCAGCCTCCTGCAACAAAGGCACGAACGTTGTCAGCAAATAATCAAAACCGAGGCCGCCGTTAGCTTTAAGATGCGAGCGGCGGGTAATATCCATGGAGAGCATGACGTGGTCGAGCAGGCCGCGGCGGGCGATTTCTTGCAGCATCGCCACGCGTTTTGCATCCGGGTAGTAATTGTTTTTGCCGATGGTATCGAATTGCACATAAGCGCCCTGTTCAATCATGCGCAGAATGTTGTCGAGGTTGTCTTTCAGGTCGCAATGACCGACCACCACGCGAGAAAGATCAACGCCGTGGCTTTTCAGCAGCGCCAGTTGTTCCAGTCCCATGGTGCTAAAAGAGGTGTGCGTTGAGATTGCACACCCGGTTTCACGATGCGCTAAAGCGGCAGCGGCAAAAACTTTTGCTTCGTCTGGCGTAATCACATCTACGCTCGAGCCGATTTCCGCGATGATTCCGGCTTTAAGTTCCGTGCCATCAATGCCGATTTCGATTTCATCGATCATTTCCTGCGCCAGTTTTTCGACAGGGGTTGTCGCGACGTGAGCCGGGAAGAAATCATGCTGGTAATAACCGGTGCAGGCCACCACGTTCATGCCGCTATCACGCATAATATCGAGCATAAATTGCGGGTTACGCCCCATATATCGGTTGGTCATCTCAATGATGTTGCGCACGCCTAGTCCGTAAAGCGTTTTCATTTCCCCGCAAATCAGGTCGTATTGATCCAGACGGCAATCAATGTTGTTTTTGAATGACGACAGGTCGATATGCAGATGCTCGTGAGCATAGGTATAACCCGACGCGTCAATTCGCAGCGGTTCAGCCATGATTGCCTCCGGTGTGGGTGGTGTTGAGCAGTGACAGGAATGAGGTGCCGTTTTGTGGTGCGCGGGCGGCGAAGAATTCGCAGACGGTCGCACCGACATCAGATAATGTTTTTCTGGCACCCAGGTATGAAGGTGAAATTCCTGGTTGCCAGACTAATAGCGGGACGTTTTCACGCGTGTGTTTGCTATGCCCGATAGTCGGGTCGTTGCCGTGATCGGCCATGACCACCAGGCAATCGCCAGGCAGCATCGCCTCCATCAAGCGGGCGAGATTTTTATCGACCACTTCCAGGCGCCCGGCATAACGCGCAACATCCTGGGCATGCCCGGCTAAATCGGTTTCCTGAATGTTGGTACAGATGAACACGTCGCCGGGCTTTTGCAGCTCATCGAGCGTGATATCGAGGATCTGCTGCGTATCGACAAGATTCTGATAACTCACGCCGTGTGGGTTAATCGCGATATCAGCGACCTTACCGACCAGCACCGTTTTGACGCCGTTTTCATGCAACTTTTGCGGCACCTGAACGCTCGCATCCACGCCAAACCCCATATGCACGACCTGGAACCCCTGCTGATAAACGCCCGAGCGCGGCGCGTTAATGCCAATATAAGTGCCCTGTTTTTCTTCGGCGGCATCCAGAAGTTGCTGGCTACTTTCCAGCAATCCGCCAAAAGCAATGACCCGCCCGACTTGCACGCAGTGGCGCACGATGCTGCCAATGGCGCGCACTTCATCAAATGAAATCGCGTTTAAATTAGCGCTGATGTTAAACACCTGGCCGAGGTCGGCCTCAAGATTATCGCCAATCGCCACCGCCTGGTTCACCCACAAAAATTGCAGCCCAGTACCGATGCGCTCAACTTCCCAACAATCGGCTTTTAATGCCTTTTCCACTTCGTCGATAACGTCAGAGAAAGGCATACGCAGCGGCGCTTGCGGGCGAGTACCGAGTATTTCCTGGTGGCCCATAAACGTATCGCCACCTTCATGTTGTAGCGCCGCCGTGCCGTATGCCGCATCGGTTGAAGGACGCATAATTCCTTCGCTATAGCCCAGCGCATTCATCAGGCCGAGCTTTTCCAGCATCGGTAAACGCAGTTGTGGGAAGTGCTGCAATATATGCCCGCAGGTGTTCGCACCAATATCTTCGGGTCGAACTTGCGGCACATCTTCCATTGCGCCCACACCAAAGCTGTCGATGACTACCACCACAAACTTACTCACATCGACCTCCAGAAATGGGGTTACCGAGACTGTCATACAGCGCTTCGAGGACGGGTTTTCCCCGGCTGATTCCAGAAACCAGTGCCACGTCGCTGCGCGTGACAAAAACCTGAGTGCGAAAACACATCACCACCGGAGCGCCAGGGGGGAATTTCCCCGCCAGCCCAATGTGGTAATCAATACTGCTGTCATCCATAGGTAAGACGCTGGCAGCCGTGGCGTCGCCGCTTTCTGCCGGATAAACCAGGGCGTTTTGTGCATGACCGCGACGATAGTAGCCACCGCCAAAGCAGTAACTATTGCCCTGAAATTGATGAGAGATTTCGGTGAGATACAACATCGCGATGCGTTCTGGCTGGTCGCCGTACTGGTTCGCGGGAATGGTGCCGGTCAGCGCGTGACCCGGTTCGGCATGTGTCACGCCATATTCAGCAAGTAGCGATAATGTGCTGCAACTTGTGGCTGATGGCGCGTTGAGTTGAGTGATTTCCACACCTAATCGGCGAAGCTGGTCACGAGCCTGTAACAGCGTTTGCAGATTTTGCGTTGGCAGCGTTTTGCGTAATTCGTCATCCCAAAGCAGGCAAGGAAAATGGGTCAGCCCGGAGATTTTCACGCCGGGCATGTTGCCGATGGCCGCGACGATTTCCGCAAGTTCGGACAATGCAAATCCCGCTTCCTGGCCCGGATAAAGTTTGTCTTTTTCATCGAAGATTTTCAGCATGATGGGCTGGATAAGCCCAAGACGCTGCGCCGAATTTGAGACTTCTTGTGCTTTCTCCAGCGAGAATACGGTGATCATCTCCGTCGGAGCCGCAACGTTCTCAGTGACCAGACTGCCCGGCACCTGCACCAAATGGCCGACGTGGGATACAGGGACTTTGGCATTGCGCAGCGTACGGGCTTCTTTGAAATCCACAGCCACCGCGCCGTGAAAACCCAGCTCAATCAGGCGTTTTGCCAACCACGGGTTACGCCCGATTTGTTTGGTCATCAGATAGAGCGTGATGCCATGACTTTGCGCTGTTTCCAGCAGGCGGCGTCCATTTGCCAATACCTGATCAACGTCGATTACACAGGTATCCGGCAGAATTTCGCCCTGACGCCATAACTTGATTGCGGCCTCAATCAGCGCCGGATTTTGTGCCTTGAGTGCTTCAATAAACATGCCCTTGCCTCTCGACTCCAAGCTGCAAAAATTTTAAATAATCATTTTTTTGAATATTTAAATCGAAACTGTTTGCTGCAAAAAAGGTTTTAGCCTTTGCTGACCATCCACAGGCTAAACAGGTTTGCCAGCAGATAGCCTTCTTCATTGGGATGAAGCGTGACATCAAAGGGGGCCAGCATCGCCTGATGAATCGGCAGCAGTTCGGCATAAGCCTGAGATGTGACAATTTCTTCCAGTAATTCGTCATCAAGCGGGCCAATTTCCTCACCTTTTCGGCTACGCATCAGCGCGTTGGCCATATGAGTGATCGCCATTTCTCCCTGCTCATTTCGCACCGGAATTGCCCAGACATTTTCAAGCTGGTCGACGACACCTAACATGCCATCACAAATATCCCGGTCGATAATCCCCGCATCGCACAGCAGATTCAGCCGCTCTTCCATCCTGTATTATCCCTTGATGAAATACTTAATAGCTTGGCTCTTGCTCGCCCAATAAAACCTTCTGTTGATGGGCAAGCAGGGCATTTTTGTTCACCACCGTGCGCAGCAATTGCTGGATTGGCGCATCGTCGGCGCGAGTCAGGACCACGGCTTCGGAGGCCTGCACATAACGAGGGTCACCGTTTAAGGGTTGTGCAACCAGACCGAGCAATTCCAAATCGGCCTCACCACCCACGTTCCAGATAACGGCATCAATTTCACCTTTAGCGATACGGTTAAGACACTCGTGGTAAGGCACATCGAGGATCTCAACCGGCAGACCGGCAAAATAGATGTCGGTCATAATGCGCTGGTCGGCTGAACGCGGGTCGAGGCCTACACGCTTAATTTCTGGACTCCCGGCGCGACAAATCAGCTTGTGTTCACCAACGTAGGTATGCGGACCCAATTCCAGCGCCATACAGACGTCGGTATTATCAAGATAACTTTGCGCAGCCAGGCGGGAAACCACCGCCAGGTCGTAAACGCCGTTTAACAAACATTCCACACGGACATCCGAGCCGCGCATGTGTGCGTAATAAAATGGAATGCCATCAAACTGAGCTTTCAGGCCACTGGCTAATCCTTCGTAAAGCCGGGTATAAGGCAGCGGCATCGCACACACGACATTGCCGATGTCGGCAAAAGCCAATAAGGCTTTGTTGTCCATGCTGACCAGATAGCTGCCGTTACGACCACGGCGTTCAACTGTTACCGCGCCCGCTTTCTCCAGAGTTTTTAAGGCCGCTTGCATCAGCCCAACGGAAAACCGGCATTCCGTCGCAAGCTCATCAATAGTTTTCAGTCGGTTACCACGTTTTTCGCCCAACAGATAGCGCGCCAGACTGGCCTGAGCAACCCCTTCTTTTTTGATAAAGCTACGGCTCATAATTAATCTTCATTTTATTGAATGGTTATATCTTCATAAAAATGAATATAAATGGCAAAGGTGAAATATGCAAAAAGAGAATGGCGTCACAAAAGATATTTAGTGGAGGAATGGTTGAGAAGGGTCGCCCTCACCCCGGCCCTCTCCCCCAGGAGAGGGAGAAAACCGATCAATCCCTTCTCCATCAAGGAGAGGGAGAAAACCGGTCAGTCCCAACTCCTTCAAGGAGAGCGAGAAAACCGGTCAATCCCAACTCCTTCAAGGAGAGCGAGAAAACAGGTCAGTCCCTTCTCCTTCAAGGAGAGGGAGAAAACCGATTAATCCCCTCTCCTTCAAGGAGAGGGTTAGGGTGAGGATGGTGTTAAAAATTAAGGATGTGCAACAAATCCAATGACTTCATAGACTTTCTTAAGCGTAGCGCTGGCGTGTGCACGCGCTTTCCCGGCACCGTCTTTCATCACTTGCTGCAAATAGGCTTCGTCATTACGGAAACGGTGGAAGCGCTCCTGCAATTCGGTCAGCATGCCTGATACCGCTTCAGCCACTTCACCTTTCAGATGGCCATACATTTTGCCTTCGAAGTGCTGCTCAAGCTCAGTGATGGATTTACCCGTCACGCCGGAAAGAATATCCAGCATGTTGGAGACACCTGCTTTGTTGGCCGTGTCGTAGCGCACAACAGGCGGCTCATCGGAGTCAGTAACTGCACGTTTGATTTTCTTCACAACGGCTTTCGGGTCTTCCAGCAGGCCGATAACGTTATTACGGTTATCGTCTGATTTAGACATTTTCTTGGTCGGCTCAAGCAAAGACATCACGCGTGCGCCAGATTTCGGGATAAACGGCTCTGGCACTTTGAACACATCGCCATACAGCGCATTGAAACGTGAAGCAATATCGCGGCTCAATTCCAGATGCTGTTTCTGGTCTTCCCCGACAGGCACCAGGTTAGTCTGGTACAACAGAATGTCGGCCGCCATCAGTACCGGGTAATCAAACAGACCGGCGTTGATGTTCTCGGAATAGCGGGAAGATTTGTCTTTAAACTGAGTCATACGGCTCAGTTCGCCGAAATAGGTGTAGCAATTCAACACCCAGCCCAGCTGTGCATGTTCCGGCACATGGGACTGTACAAAGATGGTACTTTTCGCCGGGTCGATACCGCAAGCCAGATACAGCGCCAGTGTGTCGAGTGTGCGTTTGCGCAGTTGTGCTGCATCCTGACGCGCGGTAATCGCGTGCTGGTCAACGATGCAGTAAATGCAGTGGTAGTCATCTTGCATATGGACCCACTGACGCAGCGCACCCATGTAGTTACCAATGGTCAATTCACCTGATGGCTGTGCGCCACTAAAGACAATGGGCTTACTCATGTTTCGATTCCTGATGTTCTTTGTTAGAGAGCCCTAGCGCGGGCAGTAAATCGTTGAAATGGTCAAAGACAAAGTCTGGCTTACTGAGCTCGATGGATTCCCCGTAGTTATAACCGTAAGTTAAACCAACGCAAGGACAGCCAGCAGCCTGCGCCGCAAGAATATCATTGCGGGAATCCCCAACAAACAACAGCTCTTCAGCACTCAGATTCAACTGTTCCATCACTTTGTGCAGCGCTTCTGGATGCGGTTTTTTATTTTCCACATCGTCGCCACCAATAATGATTTTGAAGTAATGCGCAATGCCTAACTTTTCCAGCATCGGCAACACAAATGGCGTCGGCTTGTTGGTCACTAACCCCATCGGCAGGCCTTTTTCCTTCAGAGCCGCCAATGTGGTCGCCACTTCAGGGAACAGGAAACTGCCCTCTTCTGCCGTTTCAGCATAGAAAGTATCGAACAGTTTACGCGCGATCCGACACTTGTCGGCTTCCGGCTCTTCGCCTTTTAATGCCCAGGTCAGCGCACGCTTAACCAGGACATCTGCACCATTGCCGATCCACTTTTCAACTTTATCTTCACCCGCGGTCGGCAGCTCCAGCGCATAAAGCGTCTGATCCATTGCTTGTGCCAGACCCAGTGCGGTGTCTACCAGAGTACCGTCTAAATCGAAGGCGATACCGCGAATTTTATTTAACTTATCCATGACTTACCTTTGCCAACTCGCTTCGCATACGGTCAATTACGGTTTTGTAATCCGGCTGACTGAAAATCGCCGAACCGGCTACAAACATATCAGCGCCTGCAGCAGCAATTTCAGCGATGTTGTCTACCTTCACGCCGCCGTCAACTTCCAGGCGGATGTCATAACCGGAAGCATCAATGCGCTCACGCACCTGACGCAGTTTTTCCAGCGTGTGAGGAATGAAAGATTGCCCGCCGAACCCTGGGTTTACGGACATCAGCAAAATCACATCCAGCTTATCCATCACATGATCAAGCCAACTCAGCGACGTAGCCGGATTGAGCACCAGCCCCGCTTTGCAGCCGTGTTCTTTAATCAGTTGCAGGGAACGATCAACATGCTCTGACGCTTCAGGATGGAAGGTGATGATGTTGGCACCTGCAGCGGCGAAATCCGGAATAATACGGTCAACGGGTTTCACCATCAGATGCACATCAATGGGAGCGGTAATTCCATAATCACGCAGGGCTTTTAATACCATCGGGCCGATGGTGAGATTCGGGACGTAATGGTTATCCATAACATCAAAATGGACGACATCCGCACCAGCTGCCAGTACCGCAGCCGTGTCTTCACCCAGGCGGGCAAAATCGGCTGAGAGGATAGATGGGGCAATCAAAAACTGTTTCATCCGCTTCTCCAGTAGCAAATCATTAACGTCTGCGGGCGAAACAGCTTAGGCACCGACTTTGTAGAGCGCCAGCAGTTCGTCCACCTTGTTACGTTTTCCGCCATTCCGGCTAATACTACGACGCACTTGTACCACATGCAGTTTGGCTTGCTGATACCACAACCGGGTGAGCTCGGTATCATGGTTAGAAATCAGAACCGGGATGCGATTCCCTTGCAAGTTTTCAGCTAACTGCGCCAGATGTTGTTGCTGCACCATATTAAAGCTATCAGTGTGATACGCCGTAAAATTAGCAGTTGCAGACAATGGCGCGTACGGCGGGTCGCAATAGACAACCGAACCCGCGTCTACATTCGCCATGCTGACATCATACGATTGGCACAGGAACGTGGCATTTTGTGCTCGTTCGGCGAAATGATACAACTCTTCTTCAGGGAAGTAGGGTTTGATGTAGCGGCCGAACGGGACGTTGAATTCACCACGTAGGTTATAACGACAAAGGCCGTTGTAACAATGGCGGTTCAGATATAAAAACAGCAGTGCACGACGGAACTCATCTTTGCACAGATTAAATTCACTTCGATTGAGATAGAACGCTTGTTCGTCGTTTTGTGCAGCGGTGAAGAGTTTTCGGGACTCCTCAACGTACTCATCCGTGCGGGTTTTGACGATGTTGTATAGGTTAATCAGATCGCTATTGATATCTGCGAGGATATAACGGGAGTAATCAGTATTCAGAAAGACTGAGCCAGCACCGACAAACGGCTCAATCAGACAATCACCTTTCGGCAGATACTTTTTAATGTCTTCGAGCAGGGGGTATTTCCCCCCCGCCCATTTCAGAAAAGCGCGATTTTTTTTCATGCTGCCTAACTATTTACACCTTTTCCAGCTGTGGAAAGGTTCCAACAGCGGCTGCGCTTGTTCATCACTTCAGATCAGACTGAACCTGATGGATAGGTTTTGCCCATGGGTTCTTGGCCTGCACATCAGCTGGCAATGTTGCAACAGCACGTTTTGCCTCATCTTTGTTAGCGTAGATACCGCTAACCAACACATACCAAGGCTGACCATTTCTCACTGTCTGGTAGACCATGTAGTGTTGCAGATTCTCTTTCTTCGCCCAGGCATTCAAGTTTGCTGAGTTAGAAGAAGAGCTGAGTTGTAAGGTGTAATGGCTGCCTGGAGCGCCTTTGATTGCACCGGCATCACCTGCTACTGCGCCAGTGGCCGCGGTCACAGGGGCTGCTGCCGCTGCTTTCGGGGCTGGAGCTGCTGCAGTTTGAGTGGTGGCTGTAGGAGCCACTGCGGTAACGGGTGCTTTAGCCGGTGCGGTCGCCGTTGCTGCTGGTGCAGTGACAGGTTCGCTACGTTTCGCCGTCGTGACCGGTTTTGGTTCCGCGGTTACCGTGCTTTTCGCTACTGGCTGTTGCTTAGCGGGTTGAGCTTTGTGTTGCGGCTCAATCACAGCAGTTTTACGTTCTTGACGTGGTGCCGCTTGTTTCGCAGGCTCTGACTTAGCAACCGGACGTGGAGCAGTCGTTGAGCTATTGCTACCCGCAACGGCTGCAACGGTCGCAGGCGCTGTTGGCAATGTTGAATTGCTCACCACATTATCAATCTGACCCGATTGTTGAGTCAGTGCATTATTCAGATCACCCGGAACTTCAACACGCTGCTGGCCTTGAGGTGCAGGCTGCGTTTGCGCATCAGTTGGAGTTGAAGAGATCGCAGGAAGCGTCACTTCTTGTGGGTTAGCTGCATTTTCTGTCTGATTTCCAGCAGATGTGGAACCAGGTTGTGGTTGCGCACCGTTGGTTTGATCGGTAGCAGAACCAGACAGATCAATATTCTTCTCGGCAGACGGATTCTTATTCGCTGTTTCAGTATCAGAAGATGGGGCTTTAAGCGCCGAACCAATTCCAATGATTAAAAGCAGCAGGACTAAGATACCAATGCCCATCATCAGATGCTGGCGGGATACCGGAACTTTCTGTTTAGCGGATTTTTTACGAGCACGCGCCGGGCGACGTTCATCTGCATCAACCTGCAGATCGTCTTCGCTTTCATACTCTTCTTCATCACGAGCACGGCGGGAACGCGCTGGACGAGGCTCGTCGGCGTCTAATTCAACATCATCGACATTGATCTGTGGCTCACTGTCGCGCTCATCAGCTCTACGGGTACGACCTGAACGACGATCGCTGGGATCGGGTTTCAGCTCGTCTTCCGGTTTAAACTCATCCATTTAACACCCCACTAAAAGGCTTATGCCAGTAATTCGAACTCAGCACATCACCCGAAGTTAAAAATCGCCTGACTGCAGCGACCGAAATTTCTAATAATTAAGCCTGCTGACAATCAGCAATGGCGGACATAACGACATCGTGTGGCACTCCGCCACGCATTTCACTCTTCCCGATAGCCAATGGCAACACTAAACGCAGCTCACCAGCCAAAACTTTCTTGTCACGCATCATGTGGGGCATATACGCGGCAGCAAGCATCTCTTTCGGCCCAGTCACTGGCAGCCCAGCACGTTGCAGCAGCTTAATGATTCGCTGTACATCGGCTTCACTGAAGTTTCCAAGACGTTGGGCTGTACGTGCCGCCATTACCATACCTGCGGCAACAGCTTCACCGTGCAACCAGTTGCCATAGCCCATTTCAGCTTCTATAGCGTGACCAAAGGTGTGACCCAAATTCAGTAAAGCACGTAAGCCACTTTCGCGCTCGTCAGCGGCAACAACTTCTGCTTTCAGCTCACAACAACGACGAATACACCAGGCCATCGCTTTGCCATCAAGCGCAAGCAACGCATCCAGGTTTTCCTCAAGCCAGTCGAAGAATTCACCATCGAGAATAATGCCGTACTTAATGACTTCTGCCAGGCCAGATGCTAACTCACGCGCCGGTAACGTATTCAGACAGTCGAGATCCACCACAACCGAAGCTGGCTGGTAGAACGCACCAATCATGTTTTTACCGAGAGGATGGTTAACGGCTGTTTTTCCGCCAACAGAAGAGTCCACTTGCGAAAGCAATGTGGTTGGAACTTGAATAAAACGCACGCCGCGTTGATAGCTCGCAGCAGCGAAGCCAGTCAGGTCACCAACGACACCGCCACCAAGGGCGATGAGAGTGGTGTCACGACCGTGTGGCTTTTCAAGCAACGCGGTAAAGACAGTGTCTAATACTGCGAGGCTTTTAAATTGTTCGCCATCCGGAAGGATGACGGAATCGACTTTAACGCCCGCTTGCTCAAGCACGCCACGCACCTTATCCAGGTAGAGCGGCGCCAGGGTTTCATTGGTCACCAGCATCGTTTGGTCGCCAGCTTTCAGCGGCCCAAAAGATGCCGAGTCACTAAATAACCCAGCAGCAATGGTGATAGGGTAACTACGTTCCCCGAGAGTGACTGTTAACCTCTCCATAACGCGAAGTCCACCTTGATGTTGCTTAGCCCGCAGGCGTTTTTTTCGATTAAGCCAGAATCAGTTGCTTTCCAACATATTAATAATCTGGTTAGCAACCACTTTGGCACTTTGGTCGTCGGTGCGAATCGTCACATCAGCAATCTCTTCATAAAGAGGATTGCGCTCTTGAGCTAATGCTTCAAGAACTTCACGCGGTGGAGTCTCAACTTGCAGCAGTGGGCGCTTTTTATCACGCTGTGTACGAGCAAGCTGTTTTTCGATTGTGGTTTCAAGATACACCACAACTCCACGGGCGGAGAGACGGTTACGGGTCTCACGAGACTTCACAGAGCCGCCGCCAGTTGCCAGCACAATGCCCTGTTTTTCAGTGAGTTCGTTGATGATTTTTTCTTCGCGATCGCGGAAGCCGTCTTCGCCTTCAACGTCGAATACCCAGCCCACATCAGCTCCGGTACGTTTCTCAATCTCTTGATCAGAATCGAAAAATTCCATATTGAGTTGCTGAGCTAACTGACGCCCAATAGTGCTTTTGCCGGCACCCATAGGCCCAACCAGAAAGATATTGCGTTTCTCTGCCATTTTTTCGGTACTACTAAGACAATTCGTTGATGATAAACCCGCCCTGTTAAAACCAGGTGCAGCGGGACATGAACTGAAACCTCATAAGCGATAGTGCGAGAGTCAGACTGAAAATTATCTCAATACTCAAGGTGGTTTGGCAACCGATTATATTCCCCAGCGTTCTCATGTAGAAGAAAATACATAAATCAGGGTTATCTGTCACAAGTCTTGAGCAACCAGCCTCTCGAAACGGTACACCTTGTAAGCTAATTCCTCTCTGCCGTCAAACACCTGGGCATTGTTTCAAAGAAAAACTGCACTATGGTGAACGAAAACACTACGGAACTGGGATAAGTCGCGGTGTAATAAATACCACTAATTCTCGGCGTTGATGGTTTTTAGCATCATGGCGAAACAGACTCCCCACCAGCGGGATCGCGCCCAGTAGGGGGACACTATCATTACTGTCTTTATTGTGCTGCTGGAAAATCCCACCGAGTGCCAGGGTTTCGCCATTTTTCACCGCCACCACTGTTTCTATTTCCTGCTTATCTATCGCGAGTACCTCGCCGTCAGCCTGCTGAATACTACGGCCCGGCATGTTTTGGCTAATACGCAGTTTTAGACGAATATTGCCATGCGGCTGAATGGTTGGCGTCACTTCCATGCCCAAAACCGCCTCTTTAAACTCGATTGAGGTCGCCCCGCTCTCACCGCTGGAAACCTGATAAGGGATTTCAGTACCTTGTTTAATGCTGGCAGGCTGTTGATGCGCTGCCATCAAACGAGGGCTGGCAATAATCTCGAGTTGTTGTTGCTGTTCCAGAGCGGATAGCTCCAGTTCCAGAAGCCGACCATCAATGCGGGCAATATTGAAACCGACCCTGGTCGTTGCGCTGGCGACTGACAGATCAGCCGAAATCCCCGTGGGTTGGTAGATTTTACTTTCCCCCGTTTGTTCCGTAGCAGACCATTTCACTCCCAGTTCACGCAACTTATCCTGATTGATGGTCACAATATGGGCTTCAATCTCAACCTGGCCTATTGGTAAATCCATTTCGGCAACCCAGGCAGCTACCTGTTTCAATACATCTTTATTGTCATGGACGATTAGCCGGTTTGTTCGCTTATCTACCGTGATATAGCCCAGGGCACTGATAAGTTTAGTCCCCGCTGATTTCAACGCAGCGGCTAGCTCTTCGACATCAGCATGATGGGGTGCAAATACTTGCTGCAATATCGGCTGATTGAGTGTGAGCTGTTTGCGCTGTTCCAGCGCTAATGCTTGTTGCTCGCGTTGGCGAGCCTTGGGCAAAATTTGAATAACGTTGCCGTCCCGTTTCTGACTGAGCTCCGCACTATTGAGCACCAGCTGAAATGCCTGTTTCCACGGCACATCGATTAAGTTTAGCGACAGGGAACCTTCTACTCCCGGTGCGATCAACAGGTTAACGCGTTGAGCTTCGGCTAGCGCTTGCAATACCTGACCTACCGGCGCGTCATCCAGTACCAGCGAAACACCTTTATCGGCCTGGCTTGTGAATGGCAGCACCAGCATCAACAGTAATACCCGCATCCATTGCATGTGTTTTTCCTTTTATTTCCCAGCGATAAGTAGTGAGTGGGCACCCGGGGGCGAGTTTTGCGACCACAAATCCCTCGCCCACAATTTCAATCTGCGTGCCTTTAAAAAGCTCGCTACCTGATTTAATACGCCGCCATGCACCTTGTGGGCCGAGCATCAAAGCCGCGTTTATTTCCGTTGAATGGATAACGCCCTTTACCGCCCAACTGCCAAGTTGCGCAGACAGACTGTCACAAGGCGAAACATGTGGCAGAAACGGATTTGGAGGTAACGCCCACGCCGGGGAGACAACCAGTAACAACAACCCGCCAAGGCTACGGCTCATCCGCAAACTCCAAATTCATTTCCAGATTGAGTAACGCGCCTTGCGCCGTGATGGTGAACGAGTGGTCTGCCACAATTCGATATTCAGCAAGTCGCATGAACAACTCCGGCAGTTTTTCCCATGAAACCAGCATGTCCAGAGCGGCGCTTTTATCGTCTGGCTGCCACTTCACCAATTGTCCACCCGCTTGCCTGACAAAGTCCGTCACGGAAAACAATGGTGGAGTCAACGCAGGCAACGGTTGTTGAAGCGCAGTCAGTTGCTGGATCTTTTGTCTCAGCACCGCCTGCTGGTGGCCGATTTGCTCACTGTTTGCCTGCGACTGTTGAATCTGAGAATACTGCGGCACAATCAGCAACAAGCCGGCTGCAAGCGTGAAGAGGCACGTTATGCCGGTAAACGTGACGACCCGTATCCAGCGCGCGCCACTTAACCAGCGTTCAATGAGCCAGGGCATTTGCCACCTCAGAAAGCGTGAGCGTGAAACCGAAGCCAAATCTACCCAGTGCTTCCTGCTGAATCGCGTCGGTCTTAACCGCAGCCACACCGTCAAGCTGAGCGAGTTTCTTTTCCAGCCTGTGCATGTCTTCCAGATCCGTTGCCTGCCCCTTAACCTCAAGTCGCCCCTTTCGCAGAGCCAGTGAGGACAGCCAGGCACCGGCAGGCAAACCGTCAGCCAGTCGGATCAATCGTCGCTCCCATACCTGCACGGCATGTTGCTGCGAATCACGAACTTGCTGCAACTGCAGCAGTTTTCTGTGTTGCTCTGCTAAACCCAGCCGTTGCTCATAAAGGGCCTGCAATGCGGGAAGCGTCATCGCCAGGTATTCACTTTGAATCTGCTGCTGGATGACAATCGAGGCCGATAACTGCCGTCCAGCCATGGCTAAAAGTGGCACGAGGATTAAAACCACAACAAACATTACGCTCCAACGGCGCACCCTCTGTTGGCGCAAGGTCTGACGCCAGGGGAGTAAATTAATCAGCGCGCTCATCGGGAAACCCGACCAATGGCCAGCCCAATAGCAACCGTAAATATCCCGCCATGGCGTGGCAACGGCGGTTGAAACCGTGAAAGCGCGGACCAGGCATCCAGCTGTAAAAAACCCGTCGGCAATGGTTCGGGCCGGGCAAAACTCAGCGCCACTTTCTCTGGCTCAGTCTTAAATTGCTGACACCAATCGATAATCGTAGGTACGGCATGGGTATCAGCCCAACCCCAACGCGGCGTGGTTTCGGTTGAGGCCCACAACCAGTGATTCCCTTCGCGATGCACTAAGTACTCGCACTTCCCTAAATGGCACGGAGCCATCAGCGCTGGCAATGCACTCGCACCAGGCGTCAGGGTGGCCGGATAGAGCTGTACCGCCGCCAGACTTTTTATCAGCGCAGCGACATCCATCTGGCGCGCAGCTATGATCAAATGCGGCTCAGCAACATCTTGTGACGCTAAATAATCCCAGCACAATTGAGCCGGTGTCATTTGCAGCTGCCGGGCGGTTGCTGATGCGATATAGGCATCACTCGCGGGTTCAGCCAGGCGCTTATCCGGCGCAGGAATGGGGCGCTGTAATGTTCGCTGGGTGGGAAATGAGACACGCAGTTGATGGCGCACGGGCAATTCTTTTCGCCAGTCCAGCAACACGTTAGTGAAGGTTTCCGCATCAATTAACAAACCGTCACGGAAGGTCCCTTCGGGCAGAGGAAGTTCCCACCAATGCCGAAGCTGCCAACCTTGCCGCTGGCGTTGAACCGCCACAGCACGAATGCTTTCATGTTGAATATCCAGGCCTATTTGCCAGGTTGCGAACATCATGATTACGATCTCCTTATCGCCGTGCGAGGAAAATGCCATACCAATGCCACTGGCTTGCCTTTATACTACCGCGCGGTTGTTTATAAACTGCCCAATGGAAACGTAATGGGAAATCTAAGGTGAAGTTCGTAAAGTATTTATTAATCCTTGCAGTGTGTTGCATTCTGCTGGGAGCAGGCTCGATCTTCGGGCTCTACAAATTTATTGAGCCCCAGTTGCCTGATGTCGCCACGCTTAAAGACGTGCGGCTCCAGATCCCAATGCAGGTTTATAGCGCTGATGGTGAGCTTATTGCTCAATACGGTGAGAAGCGCCGTATTCCGGTGACGCTCAACCAAATTCCGCCTGTGATGGTGAAAGCTTTTATTGCGACAGAGGACAGCCGTTTCTACGAACACCATGGCGTTGATCCGGTCGGGATCTTCCGTGCCGCCAGCGTGGCGCTTTTTTCCGGCCATGCATCCCAGGGCGCAAGTACCATTACGCAGCAGCTGGCACGTAACTTCTTCTTGAGCCCTGAACGCACACTGATGCGTAAGATAAAAGAAGTGTTCCTCGCCATCCGCATTGAGCAGTTGCTAACCAAAGATGAAATCCTCGAGTTATACCTCAACAAGATTTATCTCGGTTACCGCGCCTATGGTGTCGGTGCCGCAGCACAGGTCTATTTTGGTAAGTCGATTGACCAACTGACGCTCAGCGAAATGGCGGTGATTGCCGGGTTGCCAAAAGCACCGTCAACCTTTAACCCGTTGTACTCGATGGACCGCGCCACTTCCCGTCGTAATGTCGTGTTATCGCGTATGTTGAGCGAAAACTATATTACCCAGGCGCAATACGACGAAGCGCGTAACCAGCCAATTGACGCGAACTATCACGCGCCAGAAATCGCCTTCTCTGCCCCGTATCTTTCTGAGTTAGTGCGTCAGGATATGGTGGCGCGTTATGACGAGAAAGCCTACGAAGATGGTTATAAGGTTTACACCACCATCACGCGTAAAACGCAGCAAGCTGCTCAACAAGCCGTACGCAATAACGTCATGGCTTACGATATGCGCCATGGTTACCGTGGCCCATCTAACGTGCTGTGGAAAGTGGGCGAAACGCCGTGGGATAAAACGAAGATTGTCGATTCGTTAAAGAATCTGCCGGTCTATGGCCCGCTGTTCCCGGCCGTGATTACTCAGGCAACGCCTGCGGAAGCGACCGCATTGATGGCTGACGGCAGCTCCGTGTCTATCAATATGGATGGTATGCGCTGGGCACGACCTTATCGTTCGGACACCGCGCAAGGCCCAACGCCACGCAAAGTGACGGATGTGGTGCAAGCTGGGCAGCAAATCTGGGTACGTAAAGTTGATGAGAGCTGGTGGCTTGGTCAAGTCCCGGACGTCAACTCCGCACTGGTTTCCATCAATCCCAATAACGGTGCCGTTGTAGCGTTAGTGGGGGGCTTTGACTTCAATCAGAGTAAGTTCAACCGTGCCACTCAGGCATTGCGTCAGGTGGGCTCTAACATCAAGCCGTTCCTTTACACGGCGGCTATGGATAAAGGCCTGACTCTGGCGAGCGTACTGAACGATGTGCCGATTTCGCGCTGGGATGCCGGTGCCGGTTCCGACTGGCGTCCGAAAAACTCACCACCGGAATATGCAGGTCCAATCAGATTGCGTCAGGGTCTTGGCCAGTCGAAGAACGTGGTTATGGTACGTGCGATGCGAGCCATGGGCGTTGACTACGCAGCGGAGTATCTACAGCGCTTCGGCTTCCCGGCACAAAACATCGTGCATACTGAATCACTGGCATTAGGCTCAGCCTCATTCACGCCGATGCAGGTCGCGCGCGGTTATTCCGTGATGGCCAACGGTGGCTTCCTGGTTGACCCGTACTACATCTCAAAAATTGAGAATGAAATCGGCGGGACGATCTTTGAAGCGAAGCCGAAAATTGCCTGCCCTGATTGCGATATTCCCGTGATTTACGGCGAAACACAGAAGTCTAACGTTCTGGAAAATCAGGATGTGGAAGACGTCGCGCAGTCACAGGAACAACAGAACGCCAGCGTTCCTATGCCGAAGCTTGAACAAGCGAACAGCGAGTTGGTTGCCCAAAGCAGCCCACCGGAGTACGCACCGCATGTGATTAACACGCCGCTGGCGTTCCTTATCAAAAGTGCGCTTAACTCCAATATTTATGGCGAACCGGGCTGGCAAGGTACTGGCTGGCGTGCGGGTCGTGACCTGAAACGTAATGATATTGGCGGCAAAACCGGTACCACAAACAGTTCTAAAGATGCCTGGTTCTCAGGTTACGGGCCTGGGGTTGTGACATCTGTATGGATTGGTTTTGACGATCACCGTCGTGACCTCGGGCGTACATCCGCATCAGGCGCAATCAAAGATCAAATCTCAGGTTACGAAGGTGGCGCGAAGAGTGCTCAACCGGCATGGGATGATTTTATGAAGGCCGCTCTGGAAGGCGTGCCGGAAGAACCATTAACGCCGCCACCGGGCATCGTCACCGTGAATATCGACCGTTATACCGGGCAACTGGCGAATGGCGGGAGTAGTCGTCCGGAGTTCTTTATCGAAGGCACCCAACCGACGCAGCAGGCTGTGCATGAAGTGGGTACGACGATAATTGATAACGGCGAGAGTCACGAGTTGTTCTAGAGAGGTTTAGGGTGGATTGGCGATAACGACATCCACCCTTCAAAGCCTGGTTAGTATTCAGAGGGGCGTTTTATAAACGCCCCTTTTCTTTCAGCCATTCCCGCAGCAGGAACAGCGCACTCACATTTCGCGCTTCGCTAAAATCTTCTTCATCAAGCAAATCAAGCAGCGATTCCAGCGGCCAGCGAACTTGCGGCAGCTCTTCTGGCTCGTCACCTTCAAGTGATTCTGGATAGAGGTCTTCAGCAATGACGATGTTCATTTTGCTGGAGAAATAGGACGGGGCCATCGTCAGCTTTTTCACAAAGGTCAGCTGATTGGCGCCAAATCCAACCTCTTCTTTCAGCTCGCGATTCGCTGCTTCAAAGACACTCTCACCCGGATCGATTAACCCTTTAGAGAACCCCAGTTCATAGGATTCGGTTCCAACCGCGTATTCTCGGATAAGAATCACATGGTTATCGATGATTGGCAGTATCATGACAGCTTCACGTGCAGACGGTCGCATCCGCTCATAAACGCGGCGCACACCGTTGCTAAATTCCAGGTCCACCGTTTCGACATTAAACAGCCGTGAACGGGCCACGGTTTCAACATGTAAAATGGTCGGTTTTTGTAATGGTTTACTCATCGTGGCTGGGCTAACAGTAAATGCAGGTCCCTCATTGTGCGGTATGCCACATATCTCACGCAATGAAGATTCAATATTATTTACATTTCTGTAACTTTAAGTGATTTTTCAAAGTCCCGGCTACATGTCAATAGGTTGCAAATGAAATAGGAATTTGCTGATATTTCTCGTAAAGTCGCTTTGCTAACATTATGTTACAGCGCGCTATGGACAAATAAATATCTCAAGATTGAAGTCATGGCTGCCGATAGTGACTTCTGTGCCCAACATAATTTGCGTTTCATCGGGGCAGGAAGAGAACACGTTTCCATAAGCTTGCGTGAGTCTGTGACTCAGGTGAGTGAAAATTGCCAAAAAAGATGTAGCTTGAAGTCTGTTGGATAGACACCCGAACGTGTATGGGGTGCAACTTGCTGCGTTTTAATAAAAAAACGAGTGTTTGATGGGGAAAGCATGAGCACCTTATTACTTCTTTTAGCTGCTATGCTGGCCTGCATCTTAATTGCGGGGTGGCTGATTTGGCGAAGCCTGCGCTTACGCGCTCGAGTCTCACAAGCACCGTCATTTAGTGGTGCGACCTCGCGCAAGCTGACCGCCGAAGAACGCGCCGCTGTTGAAAACTACATTGAATCTTTAGCTCGTACGCAGGATATCGTAGGGCCTTCTGGTGCCAGTACTGCGCCGACCAAACTGGTTCTTAATGCGCTGAGTAACACCGCGCTGTCGCTTACCCGCTCCATCACCCGCTATGGCTTATCCACTGACGATCCTAACAAGTGGCGTTACTACCTCGATTCTGTAGAAGTGCATCTGCCGCCATTCTGGGAACAGTATATTACCAACGACAACTACGTTGAGTTGATACGTACTGAAACCATGCCGTTAGTCATTTCCCTTAACGGTCATACACTTATCGAGTACAGCAGCGAAAATTTTGGTTTCGCTCTGGAAAAGAATCCTCATAGCCAGGCTTCCATTCGTGGTGAGGAAAGCGAACAAATAGAGCTGCTGAATATTCGTCAGGAAACCCCTGAAGAGTACGCACTTAGTCGCCCTGATGGCTTGCGCGAGGCCATCCTCATTTGTGTGGCTTTCATCATGCTGTTTTTGTGCCTCGTGACCCCATCGGTGGTTTTACCCTGGTTAGTAGGTGGCGCTTTTATGCTGCTGGCGGCAAGCTTGTGGGGTTTATTTGCGCCTCCGGCCAAAAATGCGCTGCGTGAAGTTCACTGCTTACGCGGTACGCCTAAGCGTTGGGGGCTTTTCGGTGAATCTAATCAGGAACAGATTAACAATATCTCGTTAGGGATAATCGACCTGATTTACCCGGCTCACTGGCAACCGTATGTTGCACAGGATCTCGGGCAAAAGACCGATATCGATATTTACCTGGACCGCCATGTGATTCGCCAGGGGCGTTTTTTGTCGTTGCACGACGAAGTACGCAACTTCCCTATTCAGCATTGGGTGCGTAATCTGGTTATCGCCATCGGTAGCCTGTTGGTGCTGACGATGCTCACCATCTGGGTACCGTTAGAAATGCCGCTCAAACTGAGTATGTCGTGGTTGGAAGGCGCGCAAACTATCGAAGCAAAAACGGTAGCGGATCTCGATAAAAAAACGCTGCGCATTGGCGACACATTGAAAGTTAACGGCACGGGTATGTGTAATATCCACACGCCGGGTAACTACACCACGCGACAAACTTACCCGTTTACGCCCTTCGACTGTTCACAAATTGTCTGGAATACCGCTCAGGCTCTGCCGGTGCCGGAATCAGAAATTATGGATAAAGCCACGGCACTGACGCAGGCTGTCAGTGGGCAAATTCATCCACAACAAAGCGATGATTCCAAAGTTAACCCACAGTTACGCAGTGCCATTCAGAAATCAGGCATGGTGTTACTGGATGATTTCGCCGGAATTGTTCAGAAAACTCAGGCACTGTGCACCAGCGATGACGAATGTATCCGCCTGAAAAATGCGTTGGTGAACCTTGGCAACACTAAAGACTGGGATACGCTGACCAAAAAAGCGGATTCCGGGAAACTCACTGGCGTGAATGTGCTGCTGCGCCCGGTCAGTGCCGAGTCGCTGGATAATCTGGTTACCACCTCTACGGCTCCGTTCTTTATCCGTGAAACGTCTCGTGCGGCACAGGCTCTCAATAGCCCAGCGCCCGGCGGATACGTGATTATGAGTGACGAAGGCAGCGACCTGGTTGACCAACCTCTGCCACCGGTTCCGTTGTATGACATTCCGGCGCAAGAGCAATGGACTGAGTTCCAACGGCTGGCTGATATGCTGCTCCAGACACCTTTTAAAGCAGAAGGAATCATTACCGGCATTCGGCAGGATGCGAACGGAACGAAGCATATTTCCCTGCACCGCGTTCCGGACAGCAGCAGCCTTTGGAGTTACATTAGTACCACGTTGTTGCTTATCAGCATGATTGTTTGTCTGTTGGTTAACGGTGGGCTGGCTATTCGTCGTTATCGCCGCAATCGCAACCGGCTGACGCAAATCCAGCAGTACTATGACAACTGTATGAATCCATCGCTGACCACGATCTCCGCTGTACGCCCGCTGTTCTAAACTTCGTGTGACAGGTTGTGCTAACCTGTCACGCAGTCTCTTTTAATCAGGCCCAGACCCTATGCATATTGATATTGCCTGGCAAGATGTCGATACCGTCTTGCTGGATATGGACGGCACCTTGTTGGATCTGTCGTTCGATAATCACTTCTGGCAGAAACTGGTGCCAGAAAGCGTCAGTCAGCAAAGAGCGATTCCACTTGATGAAGCACACCAGCTGATAGCCCGCGAATATCACGCCGTGCAACATACGCTAAACTGGTACTGTCTGGATTACTGGAGTGAGCGGCTGGGTTTGGATATTTGTGCGATGACTACCGCCCAGGGGCCGAACGCGATATTACGTGAAGACACGGTTCCGTTCCTCGATGCCCTGAAATCCTGCGGCAAGCGCCGCATTTTGCTGACAAATGCGCATCCACATAATCTGGCTGTCAAACTCGAACACACCGGTTTAGCTCAGCACCTTGATTTATTACTTTCCACCCACACATTTGGTTATCCGAAAGAAGATCAGCGGTTGTGGCAAGCTGTTGCTGAACATACCGGGCTGGAACCAGAGCGAACGCTGTTTATCGATGATAGCGAACCGATTCTGGATTCTGCCGCGAAGTTTGGCATTCGCTATTGCCTGGGCGTGACCAATCCCGACTCAGGCGAGATCGACAAAACCTATCAACGCCATCCGGCATTGAACGACTATCGCCGACTACTCCCGAAGTTGATGTTTAAGGAGTCGTGATGAAAGAAAAATCGTCTGAAGGTGTACGTCTCGACAAATGGCTGTGGGCAGCGCGTTTTTATAAAACCCGCGCGTTAGCCCGGGAAATGGTGGAAGGCGGCAAGGTGCATTACAACGGCCAGCGCAGCAAGCCGAGTAAAATCGTTGAGCTGAACGCCATGTTGACGTTACGCCAGGGCAATGACGAGAAGACCGTCAAAGTGCTGGCAATCACTGAGCAACGCCGTCCGGCCACGGATGCTTCGCAGCTCTATGAAGAGACAGCAGAAAGTATTACTAAGCGGGAAAAAGTGGCGCTGGCACGCAAAATGAATGCGCTGACGATGCCCCACCCCGACCGTCGCCCCGATAAAAAAGAGCGTCGCGATTTGATGAAATTTAAACACGGTGGCAACGAATAGACCCGATAGATTTCGAGATGCAGGAAGGCAGCTATCGCACCTGCAACTTGAAAGCTGAAGGGTATAGCTGTCATATGCATGAGAGAAAATTATGGCTCAACAAGATCAATTACATCGTTACCTGTTTGAAAACTTCGCCGTGCGCGGTGAACTGGTAACGGTTTCCGATACCTGGCAGCAGATCATGGAAAACCATGATTACCCTGCCCCAGTGAAAACGATTCTCGGTGAATTGCTGGTCGCAACCAGCCTGCTGACGGCAACCCTCAAATTTGATGGCGATATTACCGTGCAATTGCAGGGTGATGGCCCAATGAGCCTTGCGGTGATTAACGGCAACAATAACCAGCAAATGCGTGGCGTTGCGCGGTTTAAAGGTGAAATCCCTGCCGATGCCGATTTGAAAACTCTCGTGGGCAACGGGTATCTGGTTATCACCATCACGCCTGCTGAAGGCGAGCGCTATCAAGGCGTTGTTGGGCTTGAAGGCGACACACTGGCGGCTTGCCTGGAAGATTACTTCTTACGTTCCGAGCAGTTACCGACGCGTCTGTTTATCCGTACTGGCGATGTTGAAGGCAAACCGGCTGCGGGCGGCATGCTGTTGCAAGTTCTGCCAGCTCAAGACGCTCAGGCTGATGATTTCAATCACCTGGCCGCACTGACCGAAACCATCAAGGCTGAAGAGCTGTTGACGTTACCGGCCAACGATGTGTTGTGGCGCTTGTACCATGAAGAGGAAGTGACCCTTTACGATCCGCAGACCGTGGAATTTAAATGCACTTGCTCGCGTGAGCGCTGTGCCGATGCGCTAAGAACTCTGCCTGATGAAGAAGTAAACAGCATCATTGCAGAAGAAGGTGAAATCGACATGAACTGTGATTATTGCGGCAACCATTACGTGTTCAATTCCATGGACATTGCTGAGATCCGCAACAACGCCTCCCCGGCAAATCCGCAGGTTCATTGATTGCTTTTTGCCCTTCCCGTTGTGGAAGGGCAACTCTTCGTTTCATATATTTGAGTGCTTAATCACACCTCGTCCGTTAATCGCACTATTTTTTAACATATTCAGAATATTTTCCCTGCCCAGCCAGCATTTCCTGCCATACTCTCACCCCGTTGTGACTCGCTTCACAGCGTTTTCCGCTATATAGATTCGATTAGATACTCAAATCTATGATAGGTGTCGCGGTTAACAACCCATAAACAACCCTACAATCTTAAGCAGTACAAATTGGCTAAGGAGCAGTGAAATGCGAGTTAAAGGCATAACCCCGCAAGATCTCAAGGCTTATGGAATTCATGACGCAAGTGAAGTGATTTATAACCCTGATTACGACACGTTGTACCACGAAGAACTAAATCCCAATCTGGAAGGTTTTGAGCGCGGCATAGAAACCAATCTCGGTGCGATTGCTGTTGATACCGGCATTTTTACCGGGCGTTCCCCGAAAGATAAATACATTGTCCGAGATGACACGACACGCGATACCCTTTGGTGGGCGGATAATGGTAAAGGCAAAAACGATAATAAACCGCTCAGCGAAGAAACCTGGCAGCATCTGAAAGGCCTCGTCACCAACCAACTCTCTGGCAAACGCCTCTTTATTATTGATGCTTTCTGCGGTGCGAACGCAGATACCCGTCTCTCCGTACGTTTTATTACCGAAGTGGCCTGGCAGGCTCATTTCGTTAAGAACATGTTCATCCGTCCGACTGACGAAGAATTAGAAACCTTCGAAGCTGACTTTGTGGTGATGAACGGTGCGAAATGCACTAACCCACAATGGAAAGAGCAGGGACTGAATTCTGAAAACTTCATCGCATTTAACCTTACCGAGCGCGTGCAACTGATTGGCGGGACCTGGTACGGCGGCGAAATGAAGAAAGGTATGTTCTCTATCATGAACTACCTGCTGCCGTTGAAAGGCATTGCTTCCATGCACTGCTCGGCAAACGTCGGCGAAAAAGGTGATGTGGCGGTGTTCTTTGGTCTGTCTGGTACCGGAAAAACCACGCTTTCTACCGATCCTAAGCGCCGCCTGATTGGCGATGATGAACATGGCTGGGATGATGACGGCGTGTTCAACTTCGAAGGCGGTTGCTACGCGAAAACTATTCGTTTATCCAAAGAAGCAGAGCCGGAAATCTTTAACGCGATTCGCCGTGATGCACTGCTGGAAAACGTCACCGTTCTCGACGACGGTTCTATCGATTTTGATGACGGTTCAAAAACCGAAAACACCCGTGTTTCCTACCCTATTTACCATATCGATAACATCGTTAAACCGGTTTCTAAAGCAGGTCACGCAAACAAAGTTATCTTCCTGACGGCAGATGCTTTCGGTGTTCTACCTCCGGTTTCACGCCTGACGGCAAATCAAACGCAATACCACTTCCTGTCTGGTTTTACCGCCAAACTTGCGGGTACAGAGCGTGGCGTAACCGAACCAACACCGACCTTCTCTGCCTGCTTTGGTGCCGCATTCCTGTCTTTACACCCAACGCAATACGCTGAAGTGCTGGTAAAACGCATGCAAGCGGCGGGTGCTCAGGCTTATCTGGTGAACACCGGTTGGAACGGCACCGGCAAGCGTATCTCTATCAAAGACACGCGCGCGATTATTGATGCCATTCTGGATGGTTCGTTGGACGATACCGAAACCTTCACGCTGCCAATCTTTGGACTTGCCGTTCCGACAGCATTGGCCGGTGTCGATCCACAGATTCTGGATCCACGTAAAACCTACGCATCTACAGAAGAGTGGCAGCAAAAATCTGAGCTACTGGCTAAGTTATTTATTGAGAACTTCGATAAATACACTGACACCCCAGCTGGTGCAGCGCTTGTGAGCGCAGGGCCGAAGATTTAATTAACAACACTCACTCAATTAAGCCCTTCTCTTAAGATCCCTGGCAAAATGTCAGGGATTTTTTTCAAGTCATTCATCCTTTTTCTTTTAAAAATCTATCTTTCATTTATTTCCTTTGTACGTTTTCTGAATTTTAATTATATGACACCCATCACAGTCAAACGCCACCACCAACCCTATCTTCACACCATTCATATTATTGATTTTATTATATTTATCAGGCCAATGATTAAATTTTAGTTACAGGCTCTGGTCAATAATTCCACGGACAGGAAAGGACTTCCATCATGGCTTCAGACGGCACCCGCTTTACCTTCACCGCCGGGCATACTCCGGCGGACACCTTTGCGGTGGTGGGTTTTACATTAAAGCAGTCCCTCTCTTCCCTGTTCAGCCTGGATATCACCGTCGCCTGCAAGGACCCGGCAATTGACTTCAAAAACATCCTTGATGAAACAGCCACGCTGGTTATCTGGCAGGGCGAAGAAATTAAACGCCGGGTGCGCGGTATCGTCACCTTCTGCGAGCAGGGCGACAGCGGCAAACATCAGACCTTGTACACCATGTCAGTCCGCCCCGAGTTCTGGCGCAGC
>NZ_JBAVHX010000018.1:0-32883 GCF_049686335.1 Buttiauxella sp.
GGATGAAGAGCAACTAATAAAGCTAATGAATGAAAATGGCTTTACAGAAAAGGAAGTAGGGAAATTGTTGCTAACCGCTGAAAAGTATCCGGCTACGCTTGAGTGGGTTGTGGGTGAGTTTGCTCGATATTTTAAATCTTTTGTGGGTACGTTATTAATAGCCAGTGCAATTTTCTGTATACCTTTTTTCTCCGGTGATAGTGATGTTATAGTGAAATTGTTTCTGTTAATAATTTATCTGGTTCTGATATTGGTTTCATGTAAAGCTCATGGTTTTATTTATTTGATAAAGTGTCATAGAGTAATGAAGGTAATAAAGCAAAAATATAAAGAGGCCGAGCGTGATGAATGAATTTATTGTTGCTTTCTGTTATTTTATTTTTTCACTTTCTGGCGTGATTATCGTTTGGCATTTAAAAGTATTTTTTAGTGATAAGAGACTTAACTCAGCAACATTTTTTATCTATTTATTAGTGACATCCCTGTTTGGTATAACGCATCTGAGCATCGTTGAAAAAGGTATCGGTGTAATATTTACTTTTGCGAATCATTGGATTGAAGGAAATACAATGGTTAGAATCATTGCCACTGTATTTTTGTTTATACAAATTTTTATTTGGCCATCATCAGAAAACTCGAAAAGACGTAAATAATCGGGGTGGCAATTATGTACGTCTTTTTTATTCACATTGATTTTACTGTCTGGGACGCAGAGTAAATAGTATTTCCATCCACAAAAATTTCCAAACCCAAGGCTGGGCGAGTCATGGTCTGATAACCTCTCAGGAAATCAGTATTAAGAAAATGATAAAGTCTCCATGCATCTGGTTTGAGAACATGCTTAGCTAATCCATATCCAGAAAGGGCAATATCAACCCCTGCGTAAACAAGATCGCCATGCTTCTTTGTATATCCTAGAGCAACAGCACCTTCTTCATACCACACGCTTGCAAAACCTTTATGATTATTATCGTTATTAAGAAGCGAGCGACCATTTTCATCTAAGGCGTTCATCCCATGTACAAAAAGAGTAAATCCTCCAGCAATTGTTGGCAAACCCAAAGCGCAGCCGACTACAGTTACACACGATGTCAACCCAGAAGAAATCATTCCTAAACCAGCAAGAACCTGGCCTGCTCCGCCAAGAATAAAGGCTCCTTTAACAATATATGACCACACATCATTTTCTTTTTTAATCTCGATTGTCATATTTTGAGTGACTTTCCTTTGCCTGATCATAGATTCCTGCTGTATCAGGTATGACCGCTCTTCTTTTAATTGCATCATGGCTTCTTTTTTGCTGAATTCTGAAGCACTACTTTTTAATATCTCCATTTTGTTTTCTATAAATAAAGTGATGTTATTTATGAAATCAATCCTACCTCTGGGGGTATTAATAAATTGTGAGGCTGTCAACGCACTTTCTTTTAACATGCGAGCCTCCAACCCACCCATTGTAAGATAGTAATCATTCATCCGATTACGATCGTTGCCAAATATATAATCCATATCAGAATACCCTGTCTTCCCACAAACTGTAGCTGGACGTCCCCGCTGAAACATGCTCCCAGGTAATGCTTTCATATTTTAAAGAAACACTTTCTATAGGTTGGGCATCATTGTGGCTCAAAGAATTAGGTGAAACGAGATTGATATCTGTAATAGTGGCTTTGATAAGTTTGATTCTATAATACAATGATTGAGTGCCGGATTTGTCCGTTCTGTATGCTTCAAATACCGCTTCCATCTTTTCATTGTTAGTTATTGCGAAAGCGAGTAATGGAGAGGATTTATCGATAGGTTTTTTTAACGTTAAAGGCTGATGATTAACATTTTGATCTCGCGAAATAGCATAGGCCAGTTCGTAAATAAGAATTTGATCGCGATGTGTGGACTGATAAGCGTTGCCAATTGAATCATATGAAGAACAACCGCTTGAAATTAGCCCCTGATTCTCACCCGTCAATGAAAGATAGATATTATTCGACATGGTAATTATTCCTATTCTAAGTATGTTTACAGTGAGTTAATAACTCTCTTTTTACGTCTTAGAGGCAGGAGCAATAAATGAAAATTTTTTAAAAGTAAGAAAGCGGACTTTATTGATAATAATTTAAATAGCCTCTTGCGCAATTTATTTCTCAGAGGCCATTTAATAACAAAACATCATGCCGTCGGCGGTTCGGTCCGTGCAAAACTTTCTCGCGCGAAAAGTTTTTCTACCAGTTTCACCAGATGTGGACGGTCAACACACCAGCCAGGGGAAACCCGACGGAAATTGAGATAACCCACTGCGCAAGCGACCGCGATTGTTGCCACACACAGGTTTTCTGCGTCCAGTTTCTTATCTGCCGCGTATTGTTCGAGCATCGTCAGGCCACGGGTGATCTTTTCCCGTTGGCGAAGTAGTTCGAGTTCTGACTGCTGTTCGATGGGACGCTGGCGTTCGCGTACGGAAACCAGGGCGGCGTCCATAATTCCGTCGGCAAGCGCTTCCATTTGGCGCATTTGCAAAGCGGCCTGGGGTTCGCGCGGAATGAGGGCAGGGGCAATATCCAGAAGTTCGAGGTATTGCGCAATAACAGGTGAATCGAACCAGTATTCGCCTTTATCTGTGACAAGCGCAGGGACTTTACCCAACGGGTTGTATAGCGGCGTGGTGCTCTCGGATGTCCACGGGTTGTCGTTTACAAACTCAAACGTGATGCCTTTTTCCAGCAGTATCACTGATATTTTGCGCACATACGGGCTGGTGTAATTACCGATAAGTTTCATTACATCGTCCATTTTTAATCGACAAGACTTAAGTATGGATCAGGATGCTTCAAAAGGTAGTAAGAAGGGTTTGCCGCTGCGCTGTAATTTTCTGACAAAAAGAATTCACCGGCTTCTCCAGGGTTGCCCTGGATCACATTGGGGATTTTTCACTGAAAATATTTTGTGATTGCCGTCACATATGAATAACAAAGTGATAATTATAAAGTGTGATTTTAATCACATTAAGACGTCAATGCTGCGTAAAAAATAGCTGCTGTGTTTTTTTTACACATCAATTATGTGATCTGGATCGCCCGATCATACTTCGGCACACCCACTAATGAGTGATCTGAATCACATAAAATCCCGTGCACTGGACAGCTTAACGATTCAGTGCCAGATTCGCCTCACTTAGAGCATCTGGCAGCACTGCTTGCCACCACATTAACAATAAACCTCGGGCTGCTTTTACAGCACGTGAACACAATAAGGGGTGTGCGTATGTCATCCGATATCAAGATCAGAGTGCAAAGCTTTGGTCGTTTCCTGAGTAACATGGTAATGCCAAACATCGGCGCATTTATCGCCTGGGGTATTATCACGGCGTTATTTATTCCAACCGGTTGGTTGCCAAGCGAGACTCTGGCAAAACTGGTCGGCCCAATGATTACTTACCTGCTGCCGTTGCTCATCGGTTATACCGGTGGTCGCTTAATTGGTGGTGACCGTGGTGGTGTGGTTGGTGCAATCACGACGATGGGTGTGATCGTCGGTGCGGATATGCCGATGTTCCTCGGTGCGATGATTGCAGGTCCGCTGGGTGGCTGGGCAATTAAACATTTCGACGCATGGGTTGATGGCAAGATCAAATCCGGCTTTGAAATGCTGGTGAACAACTTCTCCGCTGGCATCATCGGTATGATCCTGGCGATTCTGGCGTTCATGGGTATCGGCCCTGCGGTTGAAGTCCTGTCTAAAGTTCTGGCGGCGGGCGTTAACTTCATGGTTGTTCATGACATGCTGCCGCTGGCGTCTATCTTCGTAGAACCTGCGAAAATCCTGTTCCTGAACAACGCAATCAACCACGGTATCTTCTCTCCGCTGGGCATTCAGCAATCGCACGAACTGGGCAAATCAATCTTCTTCCTGATTGAAGCTAACCCAGGTCCAGGTATGGGCGTGCTGATGGCGTACATGTTCTTCGGTCGTGGTAATGCGAAGCAGTCTGCAGGCGGCGCGGCAATCATCCACTTCCTGGGCGGTATCCACGAAATTTACTTCCCATATGTGCTGATGAACCCACGTCTGATCCTGGCCGTTATCCTCGGCGGTATGACTGGCGTGTTCACTCTGACCATCCTGAACGGCGGCCTGGTTTCTCCGGCATCTCCGGGTTCCATCCTGGCAGTTCTGGCGATGACACCAAAAGGTGCTTACTTCGCGAATATCGCAGCAATCGTTGCGGCAACAGCAGTTTCCTTCGTGGTCTCAGCTATCTTGCTGAAAACCAGCAAAGTTAAAGAAGAAGATGACATCGAAGCAGCGGCTCGTCGCATGGCAGAGATGAAAGCAGAATCTAAAGGTGCCGCAGCGCCACTGGCGGTCGGTGCGGGCTTGTCTAACGACCTGAGCCACGTACGTAAAATCATCGTGGCATGTGATGCAGGCATGGGCTCAAGTGCCATGGGTGCAGGCGTGCTGCGTAAAAAAGTCAACGATGCGGGCCTGAAAAATATCTCCGTCACTAACTGTGCAATTAACAGTTTGCCGGATGATGTTGACCTGGTGATTACGCACCGTGACCTGACTGAACGTGCTATGCGTCAGGTTCCTCAGGCACAGCATATTTCCCTGACTAACTTCCTCGACAGCAGCTTGTACGCCAACCTGACCGAGCGTCTGGTGGCCTCTCATAACCTGAGCGAGAAAGAAGTTAAGGTCATGAGCAGCCTGGAAGACAGCTTTGTACCAAGCGAAGAAGGACTGTTCCGCCTGGGTGCTGGCAACGTGTTCCTCGGTCTGACTGCTGCGACAAAAGAAGAAGCGATTCGCTTTGCCGGTGAGCAACTGGTGAACGGCGGCTACGTCCAGCCTGAGTATGTCGATGCGATGTTCGAACGTGAAAAACTGACCCCAACTTATCTGGGCGAAGGTATCGCGGTTCCACACGGTACCGTTGAAGCGAAAGACCGCGTGCTGAAAACTGGCGTTGTATTCTGCCAGTATCCACACGGTGTTCACTTCGGTGAAGAATCTGACGATATTGCCCGCCTGGTTATCGGTATTGCCGCTCGCAATAACGAACACATCCAGGTCATCACCAGCCTGACCAACGCGCTGGATGATGAGTCAGTGATTGAGCGCCTGGCGAACACCACCAGTGTTCAGGAAGTGCTCGACCTGCTGGCAGGTAAGAAGTAAGTGCGGTGGTGAGGGGGGCTACGGTCGCCCTCACCCCGGCCCTCTCCCCCAGGAGAGGGTGAACACCAGATTTAGTCCCCTCTCCCCAGGAGAGGGTGAACACCAGATTTAGTCCCCTCTCCCCAGGAGAGGGTGAACACCAGATTTAGTCCCCTCTCCCCAGGAGAGGGTGAACACCAGATCTAATCCCCTCTCCCTCAGGGAGAGGGTTAGGGTGAGGGTTGTTTTAGTCAAGACATCCAAACAACCTCACCCGAACCCTCTCGGGTGATTCAAATTTAAGAAGGTGAACGACATGAAAGCATTACATTTTGGCGCAGGTAATATCGGACGTGGCTTTATCGGTAAACTGCTGGCAGATGCCGGTATCCAACTGACCTTTGCAGATGTAAACCAAACCGTACTGGACGCGCTGAATGAGCGTCACAGCTACCAGGTTCACGTCGTGGGGGAGCAAAAGCAAATCGATACCGTTTCTAACGTGAATGCCGTCAGCAGCATCGGTGACGAAGTTGTCACGTTGATTGCTGAGGTTGACCTGGTCACCACGGCGGTCGGCCCGGTTGTGCTGGAACGTATCGCGCCAGCGGTGGCAAAAGGTCTGGTTCTGCGTCGTACCAATGGCAATGAAAAACCACTGAACATTATCGCTTGTGAGAACATGGTTCGTGGCACCAGCCAGCTTAAAGCCCATGTCATGAAAGCCCTTTCTGAAGATGATCAGGCCTGGGTTGAGCAGCACGTTGGCTTCGTGGATTCCGCCGTTGACCGCATCGTGCCTCCTTCAGAATCTGCGACTCATGATCCGCTTGAAGTCACCGTTGAAACATTCAGCGAATGGATAGTTGATAAAACTCAGTTCAAAGGTGACCTGCCGGACATTCCTGGCATGGAACTTACTGATAATCTGATGGCGTTTGTTGAGCGTAAACTCTTCACGCTGAATACCGGTCATGCTATAACCGCGTACCTCGGACAGCTTGCGGGTCATCAGACCATCCGCGATGCGATTCTTGATGAGAGGATCCGTGCGGTGGTGAAAGGTGCGATGGACGAAAGCGGCGCGGTGTTGATCAAACGCTACGGCTTTGACGCCGACAAGCATGCGGCATATATCCAGAAAATCCTGGGTCGTTTCGAAAACCCATATCTGAAAGATGATGTGGAACGTGTGGGTCGCCAACCACTGCGTAAATTAAGTGCGGGCGACCGTCTGATTAAACCGTTATTGGGCACTATCGAATACGGTTTACCGCACCTGAACCTGGTCGAAGGAATCGCTGCGGCGATGCATTATCGCAGCGAGCAGGATCCACAAGCCCAGGAACTCGAGCTGTTACTGGCGCAAAAAGGCCCACAGGCCACGCTTGCGGAAATCTCAGGTCTTGATGCAAACAGCGATGTCGTTGCTGAAGCGGTGGCTGCCTATAACGGCAAATAACGGCAAATAGCAGTAGAGAACGGGTGCAGTAGACGCTGCACCCAATAAAACTTTTCGTGATGTAGGCAAAGATGGAAGAAACCCAGGCCTTTGAAAACCGTGTGCTTGAGCGTCTTAATGCCGGTAAAACCGTACGCAGCCTGCTGATTGCCGCTGTTGAGCTTCTCACCGAAGCGGTTAATATCCTGGTGCTTCAGGTATTCCGTAAAGACGACTATGCGGTGAAATATGCCGTTGAGCCGCTGCTGGATGGCGATGGCCCGTTAGGTGATCTTTCCGTCCGTCTCAAACTTATCTACGGCCTTGGCGTGCTCAATCGCGCAGAGTACGAAGATTGTGAGTTGCTTATGGCGCTGCGTGAAGAACTCAATCACGACGGTAACGACTACAAATTTACTGACGATGAGATGCTGGGCCCGTTTGGCGAATTACATTGTGTTTCCGCGCTGCCTGCGACGCCAAAGTTTGTTGATGGCAGCGATCCTGAGTTGTTTGCCATGCAAAAACAGCGCTACCAGCAGATTGTTCGTTCAACGATGGTACTTTCCCTGACTGAGCTGATCTCACGGATCAGCTTAAAAAAAGCCTTCCAGAAGTAATCTCGAGCCGACCTCTTACGCTGAATGGTGTATCCTTGCCAGCAATGAAAGTTATTCACGGTTAATCAAAAATGAAAGAAATCGAAAAAGCAGAAATCAAACGCCTGAGCGATCGTCTCGACGCTATCCGTCACGAGATGCCTGAACTGCATCTGATCAACGACGCTGAAAAGTACGCTGAGATGGAAAAAGAGAAAGCGAAGCTGGAGATTGAAATTGTTCGCCTGCAAGCGGTGCGCAACCAGAAGCTGAGCAAAGAAGCGCAAAAGTTGATGGCTCTGCCGTACAAGCGTCCCATTACCAAGAAAGAACAAGCCAACATGGGTGCTCTGAAAAAAGCGGTGCGCGGCCTGGTTATCGTCCATCCAATGACGGCGTTAGGCCGTGAGATGGGCCTCGAAGAAATGACCGGTTTCTCTAAGACTGATTTCTAATCTTGCTTGAGTAAACATGTCGGGGGCGCTGCGCTTACCCGACCTGCTGTTCATCGTTCGTAGGGCGGATAAGCGCTAGCGTC
Organism: Buttiauxella sp.; assembly: GCF_049686335.1. NCBI lineage: Bacteria > Pseudomonadati > Pseudomonadota > Gammaproteobacteria > Enterobacterales > Enterobacteriaceae > Buttiauxella > Buttiauxella sp. Next base: position 7,736 of record NZ_JBAVHX010000018.1, read on the forward strand.
ATCCGCCACAATGCGTTACTTCAAAACCTGCGGGTTCACGCAGTTCTCTTTCACATGACCACTCAACGCAGCTATCAGGTTGTCGACAGCGCATGCCGCCATGTTGTAGCGGGTTTCGTGGGTCGCTGAACCGATATGCGGGAGCGCCACGACATTCGGCAAGCTCAGCAGCGGTGAATCAACCGGCAGCGGTTCTTGCTCAAACACATCCAGACCTGCGGCATGAATTTTGCCGTCAACCAGCGCCTGAATTAACGCTTTTTCGTCGACCACCGGGCCACGTCCGGCGTTAATCAAAATGGCGGAAGATTTCATTTTCGCCAGCTGTTCAGCGCCAATGAGATGATAAGTTTCGTCGGTCAATGGCAGGGAAATACAGACGAAATCGGACTCGGCCAACAGGGTATCCAGGTCGCAATAACGAGCGTTAAAACGGTCTTCCGCTTCCTGATGATGGCGACGGGCGTTATACAAAATTGGCATGTTGAAGCCGAAGTGCGCACGTTGTGCCAGCGCCAGTCCGATGCGGCCCATGCCCAGAATGCCTAACGTTTTATGGTGCACATCGATACCAAACCAGTCCGCCCCGATGCTGCCTTGCCACTCGCCAATTTTCACACGTTCAGCCACTTCTACGGCACGGCGAGCCGTCGCCAGCACCAGCGTCATCATGGTATCCGCGACGGTTTCTGTCAGTACCGTTGGCGTATGCATCAGTGCAATCTGGCGTTCAGTGAGGGCATCAACATCGAAGTTGTCGTAACCGACGGAAACCGTCGAGGCAGCACGCAGTTTCGGGGTGTGTTCCAAAAACGCTTTATCGACCTTCTCACTGGAGCCAAGAATGCCTTGCGCTTCGGCAAACGCCTGAGCATTTTGCTTGACCGTTTCAGGGCTTAAATCTTTCAGTTGAGTCACAGTAAAGTGACTTTTAAGGCGGGCAAGCAGGTCGTCTGGTAACGTTTTATAGAGGATGACGGACGGCTTCATGACGTTCTCCGTTAAGCAGATTATAGAGAGACAGACCGGGCGGTATAACGACCGCCCGGCTTGAGATTAGGCGTGGTGTGCTCCCACCGGAACGTGTTGGTTTCTCGCCGGTTTCACTATCAAAGTTAGCCATACTGAGGCGAGCAATGCTACCCCCATAAATATGTAGGAAGCAGAAGGGCTGCCTGTTGCACCGTTCAGATAGCCAACAAACCACGAGCCGACAAACGAGCCGAGTGCACCCATGCTGTTGATTAATGCCATTGCGCCACCGGCAACGTTGCGTGGCAGCATTTCCGGGATAATCGCAAAGAATGGGCCATACGGCGCATACATTGCCGCACCCGCGATCACCAGCAAGGTGTAGGAAACCCAGAAATGGTTTGCGCCAACCAACCATGAACCCAGGAATGCCAGGGCGCCGATCAACAGCAGTGGCCAGACGAACAGCTTACGGTTTTGCATTTTGTCCGAGGCCCAGGACACCACAATCATGGCGATAGTGGCTGCCAGATAAGGAACCGATGACAGCCAGCCGACTTCCACCATTCCCATTCCCGCAGTGCCCGCGCCACGGATTATCGATGGCAGCCACAGAACGAAGCCATACACACCGATACTCCAGCAGAAATATTGCATGCACAGCAGCACCACATTGCGCGAGCGGAACGCTTCGCTGTAGTTACGCACCGCTTTAATTCCTTGCTGCTCTTTTTCAAGCTGAGCCTGCAACGCGGCTTTTTCATCTTCAGATAACCAGCCAACCTGCGCAGGCTTATCTTTTACCAGCATCCACCAGGCGAATGCCCAGATAACGGCTGGAATACCTTCGAAGATAAACATTTCGCGCCAGCCGAAAGCCTGGATGAGATAGCCGGAAACCACCGACATCCACAGCACCGTGACTGGATTACCGAGGATTAAGAAGGTGTTAGCTCTTGAACGTTCGGATTTTGTGAACCAGTTACTGATATAAATCAGCATCGCTGGCATCACGGCGGCTTCCACTACGCCGAGGATAAAGCGAATGGCCGCCAGTGCCGGAATATTGCTGACCATGCCGGTCAACGACGCACAACCGCCCCACAAAATCAGGCAGACGAAGATCAGTTTGCGTACGCTGCGGCGTTCGGCATACATCGCGCCGGGGATCTGGAAGAAGAAATAACCCAGGAAGAACAGTGCCCCCAGTAACGACGAGATCCCTTTGGTGATGCCCAGGTCGTCGTTAATGCCTGCGGCAGAGGCAAAACTAAAGTTGGCACGGTCGAGGTACGCCAGGCTGTACGTGATAAACACGATTGGCATGATGTACCACCAACGTTTTGGCGCGATTGTGTTGATTTTCATAGGCTAGCCTCTATGTTGAGGAGAGTCGCATCATGCCGCGTGTAGGGTACAGCTGATGCAGTCTTCGTTTATTCGCCAAGCGCAGCCCGGGTCGGTAACCCTTCGCTATCGCCGATAACTTGTATCGCCAGTGAGCCGATTTTATTACCGCGGCTAACGGCTTGTGGTAAAGATTTTCCTTCGAGCAGGGCGCTGATTACCCCGACAGCAAAGCCGTCTCCGGCACCGACGGTGTCGACCACGTTTTCGACTTTCACCGCGCTCACCGCGCCTTTTTCGCCGTCGGCGGTTTTGAACCAGGCGCCGTCAGCACCGGTTTTCAGCACCACGGTTTTCACACCGTTGTCGAGATAGAAATCAGCAATCGCTTCTGGCGTTTTGTGTCCGGTCAGAATCGCGCCTTCACTTAAACCTGGCAGCACCCAGTCGGCCTGGAAAGCGAGCTTATTCAACTGCTTCACCATTTCGGTTTCACTTTTCCACAGCACCGGGCGCAGATTTGGATCGAAAGAAATGGTTTTGCCTTGCTGTTTCATCACCTGTGCTGCGTGATTCAGCAGTTCTAACGAGCTGTCGGAGAGCGCTGCTGCCACGCCGCTCAAATGCAAATGGCGGGCGGAGCTGAAGTATTGTTCGTTGAAATCGGCAATCGAGAGATGGCTGGCAGCAGAACCTTTGCGGAAATACTCCACAATGGGATCGGTTCCATTTTCGGCTTTAGATTTAAGCTGGAAGCCGGTTGCATAACGCTCGTCGGTGGTCACGCCACGGTCGTCAATATGCTCTTTCGCCAGCTGTTGCAGCACATAGCGGCCAAAAGAATCATTACCTACGCGGCTAACCCATCCGACATTCAGGCCAAGGCGAGCAAGGCCGGTGGCGACGTTCAGCTCAGCGCCAGCCACGCGTTTGACAAACTGTTCTGCGGCTTCAAGGCTGCCGGTTTGACTGGCGACAAACATCGCCATCGCTTCACCAATAGTTATCACATCCAGTTGTTTCGACATCCCTTACTCCTCGCGTAATAAGTTGACGTAATGACGGGTGACGGCTGTCAGGTCACGGCCTTCCAGTGGGAACTCAATCCCACGTGGCGCGTCGGCTGGCAGGTTTTTCAGTAATTCCAGCCAGCGTGGTTGGGCATCATCGAGCGCGATGGCGCGGTAGTGATAATGGTGTGCCACGGCGGCTTTGACATGGATGTAGCTGACCGATGGCGCAAGCACGCGCGCTGCGGCTTCTGGCGATTCTTCAACCCACAGCCAGTTCGCCATATCAAAGGTGAGCGTGACCGGGAGGTTCAGCACGTTACAGGCGGCCTGGAAGCGCTGCATCGGCGCGAGTTTGCCGTAGTGTGTCTGGTCGTTTTCCACCACCAACGGGACGTCGCTGTGACTCAGCCATTGCTGCAAAAGTGAGAATTGCTGGCTGCTGCGGAAGTGGCCAAGAGAAAGTTTTAGCCAGCTGGCGTTGAGCTGATGGGCTTCGAGCAGCAATGCAGGAATGAGGGGGTTGAGTTTGCCGTCTTCAACAAACAGCGGCTCAGGGGCGGAATAACACGCCTGAAGATGATGTTCAGCGATTTGCTGCGCCAGTTCTGGCAGGGCATCAAGTTGGGCGCGACTGAACAATTCGCGGCGGATTTCTACACCGTCAGCACCGGCATTGGCGATGATGGGCAGCAGCGCGTGTTGGCCACCCATGGCTGCGATGCGGTCATGCCCGTAAGCGGCAGTGACAATAATAATTTTTCTCGGCATTAACTTCGTCCGGAGTCGTAATGGTATCTATTACGCTAGATGGAACCGGTTCCAAAGAAAAGCCAGGCATCTCCAATTTATGATCGCTATCACGAACATTGATTAGCGTACAGTGGAGCCGCGAACGATTAACTCGCCTGAAAAGACCTGCTCATAGACGCTGTCGCTGCCGCCTTCAATGCGCTTCACGACCTGCTGGAGAGCGGCGTAACCAATCTGCCAGGTCGGCTGTTTGAGAGTGGTGATCCCAACACCGGCGAGCTCCGCCCATTCGAGTTCATCGAATCCTAACAGGCCAATATCGCTGCCCCAGTGCAGACCTATGCGTCGCATCGATCGCGCAACCTGGAGCGTGAGTGCGCCGTTGGCGGAAATCACCGCTTTGCGCATCCCACGATGGCCGGAATGGAACTGCCGCAGGGTGTTATCCATCATCTCAGCTTCGTGCAATGGCACTTCCGCGTTTTCGGCGACAATCCCCGGGTAGCGTTTGAGCGTGGCGTGGAATGCGTTCAGACGTTCACGACGTGTGTTGACAGTGCCAAGCGGTTCACTGAGAAACAGAATCGCTTCAAACCCTTGTTCGACAAGATGTTCGGTGGCGGTGGTGGCGGCTTGAGTGTTATCCAGGCCCACCACATCGCAGGCAAAATCAGGAATTTTTCGGTCAATCAGTACCATGGGAAGTGCGGATTGTTGCAGGCGATTTAACCCCTCTTCTCGCATGCCCACCGCATTCACCACAATCCCTTCCACCTGGTAACTGCGCAGCAAATCCAGGTAATGCAGCTCCTGATCCACTTCGTTGTTGGTGTTACAGACCAGTGGCGTAAAGCCTTTTTCCCGGCATGCCGCTTCGATACCGCTCAGGACATCGACAGAGTAGGGGTTGGTGATATCCGCGATGATCAGGCCAATTAAACGCGTGCGTCCACGTTTCAGGCCGCGCGCCATTTGGCTTGGGCGATAATCGAGTTCAGCAATGGCGGTTTCGATGCGTAAGCGCAGATCGTCAGACAGCACGCTTTGCTCGCCGTTGAGATAGCGAGAAACACTGGTTTTACCGGTCTTCGCTGCTTTAGCGACGTCGCTTATCGTTGGGCGGGCTGCCTTGCTGATCATGATTATCTCCGTGGGGATTTCAGGCTGGAGAGTAACATAATTTATAAGGGCTGGTGGATGACGCTCGCGCTTATCCACCCTACAAGAACGAGACAAAACGTAGGTCGGATAAGCGTTAGCGTCAGCCGACGCAATCCCGCAGCCAACAACTCGTCTCAATTCACCCTCGTTCCTCACACGCAAATGATCATTCATTATATATATTTTATATGTGTTGTATTTAATTCATAATTTAAAGATATTGATAAATTCCGAATTTATTCCGAACCGTCTTAATGAACTTTACTTTTCAAAAACGTTAAGTTAATGATGTCGCGAAATTAATTTAAATATAAGGGATATCTTTTGGAAGCAAGAATTACGGGAACATCGACAGCCTTTAATATAGTGTCCTGGATAGCTCTTATCGGCGGCATAGTTGTTTATCTGCTTGGTTTGTGGAATGCGCAGATGCAACTAAATGAAAAAGGGTACTATTTTTCTATTCTGATATTAGGTTTGTTTGCAGCGGTTTCTCTGCAAAAAACCGTGCGTGATAGACTAGAATCAATCCCCACGACCAATATGTATCACGCAATGTGCCTTGTCGCTTTTGTAATTTCGGTTGCACTTTTAGTCATCGGGCTGTGGAATGCAACGCTACTTCTGAGTGAAAAAGGTTTTTACGGCCTGGCATATTTCTTGAGTTTATTTGGTGCCGTAGCCGTACAGAAAAACGTGCGTGATAACGATAATAAAGTTGAAGATATTAGCTATATAAATGAAGCTTCTGAATAAGAAGAATATTTATTTTAAAGGCATCCGGTAACGGGTGCTTTTTTTTGTCCTGATTCACCCTCACTCTGTCCGTTTTTGGTATTAGCAACCTTACAAACCCTTGTCACAATGGGATCCTACCCACTGATGAGGAGTCCGAAAATGTCACGTTCCGCTCTGATTAATATCGACACGCAGCAATCCTTCTTCCATCGCGATTACTGGCAAGAGGACGACATCCCCGCATTCCAGCAGGCGATTTCACCGCTGATTTCCGGCTGCCAGGATTTGAACATTCCAGTGGTCGATATCTTCCATGTTGACGATGAAGGCCCGTTCTCGCTGGCTTCGGGCTACGTTAAAGCCATGCCTTTTTTGCAGCATCAGCCTGATGTGACGTTCCAGAAACACGTTCACAACGCGTTTACCGATACCGGCCTCGACCTCTGGTTGCGCCAACGTGACATTAACCATCTGATTATTTGTGGGATCCGTACCGAGCAATGCTGCGAAACCACCGCGCGGGTAGCGTCCGATTTGGGTTATCGCGTGACATTTGTCAGTGAAGCGATGCTCACCTTCCCGATGAGCTGGAAAGGGGTTACGCTGGATACTGCAACTCTGCGCCATCGCACCGAAACGGTACTGGCGGGGCGCTTTGCAGAAATCCAAACCGTTGCCGAGTGCCTGGAGTCATTATCGTGAGTATTGGGGTCTGGTTCGTTGTTTTGCCTGGTGTATTGTCGCTCGATTTGACTGGCCCAGCGGAAACGCTGGCGCTGGCGGGCGATGCTTTTCATCTGCATTTCATCGGCCCGGACTCACAAGTCGCCACCTCGATTGGGCTGAATTTTTCCGGTATCGAACCGCTGCCAGAATATTTCCCTTCCGGCAGTTTGTTGGTGCTGCCGGGCGTGTGCGATTCAAACCGCTACTTTGACACGCCGCAAGCCGAAGCGGTTCGCCGTTGGCTGACGCGTCTGCAACCGCAAATTCATAGCCAGCAACTCAACCTGATGTGCGTCTGCTCGGGTGCGCTGCTGGCGGCGAAAGCGGGGTTGATGAGCGGGGTAAACTGCACCACGCATCACGATGTTTTGGCAAGATTACGCGCTGCGGCACCCACCGCGCTGGTGAAAGAAAATCGTATATTTGTCGAAGATCGCGGCATCTGGACCAGCGCGGGGATCACATCTGGCATCGATTTATCGCTGCATCTGATAAACCGCTACTGCGGGCCGAAAGCGGCGTTGGATGTGGCGCGTGAAATGGTGGTGTGGTTTCGCCGTTCTGGGGATGACCCGCAATTATCACCGTGGTTGCGCTATCGCAATCACATTCACCCAGCGGTACATCGCGCCCAGGATTTGCTTTCAGCGGCGCCTGAATCTGCGTGGGATGTTCAGGAAATTGCCGACAAAGTGCATGTCAGTTCACGCCATTTATCGCGTCTTTTTCAGCAGCATTTGGGGATTTCAGTGCGGGATTATCTCGAGCAATTACGCCTGGCGGTGGCCGAACAGCGTTTATTGCAGGGGCAACGCATGGAGCAGGCGGCGATTGCGGCGGGATTTTCGTCACCCCGCCAGTTACATCGCGCCCGCGCCCGTCAGGTTTAACTCACCATTTTTCGGCTATCAATGCGCTGCAAGCCCATTGAAAGCAGCAAACTACCGGCAAGCGTTGCGCCGAAAATCCACAGAATATCCAGCACGGGATAATGGGTTATTTGATATCCGTGAGTGCGCAAGAAGTGGATGATCAGTGCATGGAACCCGTAAATCCCCAGCGAGTGTTGCGAGATTAAGGTCAGCCCCGGCAACGGGCGTCCGTTCAGGCAATTTTTCACCAGCACCAGCAGGCTAATCGCGGCGATAAACACCAGCGGCCCGCAATAGACATAAAAAGTATCGGCAAAATTACCGTTCACTTCTAATTGGTGGCGCGTACCGGTGGAAATCGAAAAAATACACAAGGCAAACAAGCCAGCCGCCAGCCCGCTTATCCAGCGTTTATCCGTTTCCAGCATGCCAATGGCGCGGCCTAACAAACCGTAAAGCACGTAATAAAACGTATCGCCGCGGATGTATAAATTAATCGGCAGCCATTTAACGCCACCCAGTGTTTGCGGCACGGTATTCGGATTGGCGACCACGCCCAGTAACACCATCAGCCCGAGAATCACCATCGCATTAACTTTCTTCACCTGAATCAACGGTGAAAGCAGGTAAATCACCATAATCGCAAAGAAAAACCACAGGTGATAAAACACCGGTTTTTGCAGAATGTAGCGCAGTGAAAGCCCGGCATTGATAGGGGTTAGCAACTTGATGTAGATGAGTGCGACCACGCTATAAAAAAATAGGCAGGTGACGATGCGCAGAAAATGACGTTGCTGCGCGCTGCGCTCACCGAAAAACAGATAACCCGAAATCATGAAAAAGAGCGGAACGCTCACACGGGAAGCCGAGTTCAGCACATTGGACAAGTCCCAACTAAATGGCGTGACAATATTCGCGTTGGTGATGTACCAGGTTGTGGTGTGGATCATCACCACCATCAGGCACGCAATCCCGCGCAAGTTATCAATCCAGTTAATTTTTTGCTCCATTCGGCCCTCTAAGTCTGGTACGTATAATTATCCGAGTTTGCATTTGCCCTCTTGTCAGGCGTTTTACAGGTTTGCAGAATGCGGAATACCTGTTAATTATTCATGAACAGAAAAGATTTTAACGTACAGTTAACGAATGATGATGCCAAAAATAAAAAAATGCCGTTGGGCGCTAGCGTTAGCCGCCTTGTTACTGAGTGCTTGTAGTACGCAGGAGCAGCAAACACAGTATGCGCAAGCCGCGCAACCTCCCGTGATTGAGGGCGAAGCGATGGTCGAAACCTGCAAACAGGAAGCGGCACATCGTTACAACACCCAATCCCAGCGCATCAGCGTGGTGGATTTTAAGCAGTATCAGGGAAGTTATGAGATCCTCGGCAGCACGACACGCCGGGAAGCATTTACCTGTTCCTTCGACGAAAGCGGTCAGTTTTTGCACCTTTCATCGACATAAAGCCGCAACACAGGGCAAACAGCACGTGGATTCAGGCTGTATATCTTCCCATCAAAAGGTATACTCTTCACCCTTCAAGTTGCCCCTGCGTTGGCTGCCTTCTCTCACCCCAATTGCTTAGTTTACTAAGCTCATGGGGATTCGCTCAGTTGCCGTCTTGATGCAACTCGAATGGTTTTGAGTATATACTGGTCGCTTCTCTTTTCACCCTCTCGAACGCGTGCGAAATCAACATGCAAAAGTTTGATACCAAGACCTTTCAAGGCCTGATCCTGACTTTACAGGACTACTGGGCTCGCCAGGGCTGCACCATTGTTCAACCTTTGGACATGGAAGTCGGCGCCGGCACCTCTCACCCAATGACTTGCCTGCGGGCTTTAGGGCCAGAGCCGATGGCGACTGCTTATGTGCAGCCATCTCGCCGTCCTACCGATGGCCGTTACGGTGAAAACCCGAACCGCTTACAGCACTACTATCAGTTCCAGGTGGTGATCAAGCCTTCTCCAGAGAACATTCAGGAGTTGTACCTTGGGTCGCTTAAAGAGCTGGGTATGGACCCAACTATTCATGATATTCGCTTCGTAGAAGACAACTGGGAAAACCCAACGCTGGGTGCCTGGGGTCTGGGCTGGGAAGTGTGGCTCAACGGCATGGAAGTGACTCAGTTCACTTACTTCCAGCAAGTTGGCGGCCTGGAATGTAAGCCTGTTACCGGTGAAATCACTTACGGTTTAGAGCGTCTGGCGATGTACATCCAGGGCGTAGACAGCGTTTACGATCTGGTCTGGAGCGACGGCCCGCTGGGTAAAACCACCTACGGCGACGTGTTCCACCAGAACGAAGTTGAGCAATCGACTTACAACTTCGAACACGCTGATGTGGACTTCCTGTTCTCCTGCTTCGAGCAGTATGAGAAAGAAGCGCAGCATCTGCTGGCGCTGGAAAACCCACTGCCGCTGCCTGCTTACGAACGCATTCTGAAAGCTGCGCACAGCTTTAACCTGCTTGATGCCCGTAAGGCCATCTCGGTTACTGAACGTCAGCGCTACATTCTGCGTATTCGTACTCTGACCAAAGCCGTGGCCGAAGCCTATTACGCTTCTCGTGAAGCGCTTGGCTTCCCGATGTGCAATAAGAACAAATAAGAGGCTGCCATGTCTGAAAAAACTTTTCTGGTGGAGATCGGCACTGAAGAGCTGCCACCAAAAGCCTTGCGCAGCCTGGCGGAATCCTTTGCTGCGAACGTTACAGCGGAGCTGGATGCAGCGAATCTCGCTCACGGCGAAGTAAAATGGTTTGCAGCTCCACGCCGTCTGGCGCTGAAAATTTCAAATCTGGCTGAGTCTCAACCAGACCGTGAAGTTGAAAAACGTGGCCCGGCAATTTCTGCGGCATTTGATGCAGAAGGCAATCCAAGCAAAGCCGCTGAAGGCTGGGCTCGCGGTTGTGGTATCACGGTGGCTGAAGCTGAACGTCTGGCGACCGACAAAGGCGAATGGTTGCTGTACCGTGCGCACGTGAAAGGCGAAAGCGCGCAAGTGCTGCTGCCTGCCATGATCGCAACGGCGCTGACCAAACTGCCTATTCCAAAACTGATGCGTTGGGGTGATAACAACACCCAATTCGTGCGCCCGGTTCACACGGTGACCCTGCTGCTAGGCGACGAAGTCATTCCAGCAACCATTCTGGGCATCGCGTCCGATCGCGTCATTCGTGGCCACCGCTTTATGGGCGAGCCGGAATTCACTATCGATAACGCCGATCAGTACCCTGAAATTCTGTTCACGCGCGGCAAAGTTATTGCCGACTACGAGCAGCGTAAAGCGGTTATCAAAGCGGGCGCTGAAGAAGCGGCACGCAAAATCGGCGGTAACGCTGATCTGAGCGAAAGCCTGCTGGAAGAAGTGACTTCTCTGGTGGAATGGCCCGTTGTTCTGACGGCGAAATTCGAAGAGAAATTCCTGGCTGTGCCTGCAGAAGCGCTGGTTCACACCATGAAAGGTGACCAGAAGTACTTCCCGGTTTACGCCAACGACGGCAAATTGATGCCAAACTTCATCTTCGTTGCCAACATTGAGTCGAAAGACCCAGTGCAGATCATCTCCGGTAACGAGAAAGTTGTGCGTCCACGTCTGGCGGATGCAGAGTTCTTCTTCAATTCTGACCGTAAAAAGCGTCTGGAAGATAACCTGCCACGTCTGGAAACCGTACTGTTCCAACAACAGCTCGGTACGCTGCGCGACAAAACCAACCGTATCGAAGCGCTTTCAGGCTGGATTGCGGGTCAAATTGGCGCTGATGTGAATCATGCAACGCGTGCGGGCTTACTGTCCAAATGCGACCTGATGACCAACATGGTGTTCGAATTTACCGACACCCAGGGCGTGATGGGCATGCACTATGCGCGTCATGACGGCGAAGCCGAAGACGTTGCTGTTGCGCTCAACGAGCAATATCAGCCACGTTTCGCAGGCGACGAGTTGCCATCTAACCTGGTGGCTTGTGCGGTAGCGATTGCCGATAAGATGGATACCCTCGCGGGCATCTTCGGTATCGGTCAGCATCCGAAAGGCGACAAAGACCCGTTTGCTCTGCGTCGTGCTGCCCTTGGCGTACTGCGCATCATCGTTGAGAAAAACCTGCCGCTGGATCTGCAAACTCTGACCGAAGAGGCCGTGCGCCTGTACGGCAGCAAGCTGACCAACGCGAAGGTTGTCGACGAAGTTATCGACTTTATGCTGGGCCGTTTCCGCGCCTGGTATCAGGAAGAAGGCCACAGCGTGGATACCATCCAGGCTGTTCTGGCACGTCGTCCAACCAAACCAGCAGATTTCGATGCGCGCATGAAAGCGGTGTCTCACTTCCGTACTCTGGAAGCGTCCGCCGTCCTGGCTGCCGCCAACAAGCGTGTGTCTAACATTCTGGCGAAGTCTGACGAGCAGCTGAACGACCACGTTCATGCTTCCGTTCTGAAAGAAGCTGAAGAGATCCGTCTGGCAACCAACCTGGTTGTGATGCGCGATAAACTCGAACCGTTCTTCGCAGAAGGCCGCTACCAGGAAGCTCTGGAAGTACTGGCTAACCTGCGTGAGCCGGTCGATGAGTTCTTCGACAAAGTGATGGTAAACGCAGAAGATAAAGAACTGCGTATTAACCGTCTGACGCTGCTTTCCAAGCTACGCGAGCTGTTCTTGCAGGTTGCAGATATTTCTCTGCTGCAGTAATCGTTCAGTCGATATTAAAAACCCGCCGCGGCGGGTTTTTTTATGGCTACGAATCAGCGAACCACTAACACCGAACATTTGGCATGACGCACCACCGCCGCAGCGTTTGAACCCAGAAGATAGGTCGACATGCTTGGCCGGTGAGAAGCCAGAATAATCACATCCGCGTTAATATCGTCGGCCAACTGGAGGATATGATCTTTCGGCGTACCGCTCAGCACGTGCATTTCTATTCTGTCCTCGGGCAGGCTGAACTTAGCGACAATGTCGCGTAGTGTTTCTTTAGCCGCCGCTTCCCTTGCAATCGTATCAGGCGAAATCGATGCGTAGCCCAGGCCGTAAGAGGCGAAGTAGGTATAGTCGGGGATAACTGCCAGGAAGTGGATCGTGGCATCGTCTTGTCTTGCGTACGCTTCAACGTGAGGAATGACTTGTTGCGTCAGCTCTATCTCAGAAATATCGATAGGAACCAGGATATTCTTAGACATACAACCTCCTTTTGTTTTCTCGTAAATAACCCTCTCTAAGTTATGGATTAAATTTGCCGTTAGGGGAGTGATACAGGTCTGGTTTCGGGATATTGCCGCTGCGTTTGATGCTGTTTCGTGGTTTCAAGAAACAAGAAACCCCGCATTGGCGGGGTTTGGATTAAGGCATCAGGATACAAAATCATTCCATCAATTGCTTACTGATCGTCGGATTCGCCTGCATTAAACGCATCAACTTCAGCTCGGTATTAGAGGGTCTGAGTCGTTTTGATTCCCACTCATGTACCATTGAAACACTTACGCCCATTGCGCGGGCAAAATCATCAATCTTTAAGCCGGTACTTTTTCTCAACTGTTCAAATTCAGAAAATGCATTGGGCTTATCATTTAGAGCCATCGTTTGTTGTTTATCTTTAAAAACAATTTGCTCAAGGTTGCTTAAAAGCTCATACATTGGATCTTTATATTCCATCGAGTACTCCTCATAAATCACACAATGGATAGTGAACACGTAAGAAGCTCATTAAGAGTAGTTCGAAAAAAAGCGGGACGATGCTTTTCAGGCTAACTATTTTTATACAAAAATTGGCTTATGCGTTTCAGCAAAAAACCTAAGCGGTATAAGGAATTGAAAAGGCTATGGAGTCGGGGTGTGAGTATAAATTTGTAAATGGTTATCTCATTTATGCAAAACGGCGGGACAAGCCCGCCGTGGTTGAAAAATTTTCAATCATGCTTTTTGCGTAACTTTATCCAGTTCATGATTTTCAGGGCGATTTTCAGCAGGCGTACGCAGGCCAGCCCAGGATTTCACCATCAGCGCGGTGGCTGACAGTACCGCCGGGATCGCCAGCAGCATGAAGATGGTTTTGAACGACAGTTCGGCCTGCATCAGGAATGCGCCACTGAACGCCCCCAGGATCCCACCGAAACGCCCAAGCCCCAGCATCCAGGCCACACCAGTTGCACGGCCTTGCGTTGGATAGAATCCTGCGGCAAGTGCGGGCATCGAGGATTGTGCGCCATTCATGATTGTCCCGGCGATAAATACCATCACACCCATCAGCACCAGGCTTGACGTGGAGAAGCCCACGAGGCACACGAACAGCCCTGTCAGCAGATAACCGACCGCGACCACTTTGTTCGGGTTCAGCTTATCCATCAGCGCGCCAATAATCAGCACGCCAATGCCTCCACCCAACGGGAACAGCGCCGTGATAATCGATGCCTGGCTTAGTGTTGCTCCGGTTTCACGAATCAACAGCGGCAGCCAGCTGGTCAGGAGATAGAAAATCAGCAGGCCCATGAAATAGGTCAGGCACAGCATTAGCGTTCCGACCAGATAACGCGGTGAGAAAATCACGCCAAGCGCGGTTTTATCTTTGATGTGACCGCCCACTTCGTTAAGCACAAAGCGCAGGTTTTCCCCTGATGGCAATGGCGCGATTCGACGCAAAATAGTGGCGATGTCTTTCTGCGGCTTGTTTTTAACGACCAGATAACGCGCCGATTCCGGCAGCCAAATCATTAGCACCACCGAAAGAATCAAGGGCATCACGCCGCCCAGCACCAGCACACTTTGCCAGCCGTAATGCGGGATCATCCATGCAGAGACAAATCCGCCCATCGACGAGCCAATGGGGAAGCCGACAAACATCAGGTTCACCAGTAACGCACGTTTACGCTCAGGTGCGTATTCGGACATTAACGTTGCCGCATTTGGCATGGCGGCACCCAGACCCAGGCCAGTCAGGAAGCGCAGCAAGGCGAGGGAAGTCAGGCTGGTGGCAAAGGCGGTCAGTAAGCTAAAACCGCCGAATACCAGAATGGACAGCACCAGCACTTTTTTACGTCCGATACGGTCAGCCATCGGCCCGGCGGTTAATGCACCTACCGCCAGACCAACCAGCGCGGCACTCATTACCGGGCCGAGGTCAGATTTCTGTACACCCCATTCCTGCACCAGGTCGGAGGCGATAAATCCAATAATCGCAGTATCAAATCCATCCAGCGCCACCGTGATAAAACACAGCACGAGGATCATCCACTGGTATCTGGAAAACCGATTATTGTTTATAAATGCCTGAATATCAGTTGTTGTTGTCTTTGTCATAAGGCAAGTCCTGCAAATGGAGCAAACCATAGCCAGATTGTAGGGTCGGGCGAAGTTTGTCGGAGTGATTCTGGATGTTCGATTATCGAACAAACATTCGTTAATCGTTCGTTAAATCAAACCATTCAGCAGGCTGCAGGGCAATCATCTGGCAGGTGTTTGTGTGCGATTATCGTACAGATATGAGTGAGGTATAGGACTCTTTCATAAAAAGATTATAAATATTAAACAGTTAAATTAAACTCGTCGCAGTGCGTAATTGTGAGTTGGTTAACAATCAATTAACATGAAGGGAGTGCGAGTAGCCACGCGCTACCCGCAACATTCCTGATAACACCCTCTGATTAAGCAACTACTGCCAATTAAGCCGCCGTTTCTATCACCATCAGCAATTGGCCTGCTTGCACCTGATGCCCTTGCTGGCGCTGGAAGGTGCGAATAACGCCATCAACGGGTGAAGTAATGGGAATTTCCATCTTCATGGACTCCAGAATGCCGATGGTTTGCCCGGCTTTCACTTCTTCGCCTGGCTCCACTAGCCATTGCCATACGCTGCCTGCGACCTGGCTTTCAACGCCACAGCAGGAATCAGGAATAAACTCTTCGTTTTCATGGGCTTCATCAAGGCTGCTATCAAAGGTAAATTGCCCGTCAGCGCGCCAGCGCGCCAGCTCCTCATCAAACGCTTGCTGGCGCGATTGCTGGAAGGTGTCGATAGTTTCCGCCTCCTGCTCAAGCATCTGTTGATAAGCACTCAGGCTGAATTCTCCTTCTTCAATACGCAGCGGATAATCCCCCCACGGGAAGCTTTCACGAATTGCCAGCAACTCCCCGGCACTGACTTCGTAGAAGCGGATCTGGTCGAAGAAGCGCAGCAGCCAGGGTTTTGTGAACACCTCTGTCTGGCGATCGCGGTTCCACATTTGCAATGTGCGCCCGACAAACTGATAGCCGCCAGGCCCTTCCATGCCGTAGACACACATATACGCGCCGCCAATACCCACGGAATTTTCTGCAGTCCAGGTTCGGGCCGGGTTGTATTTGGTCGTCACCAGACGATGGCGTGGGTCAAGCGGTGTGGCGACGGGTGCACCGAGATAAACATCGCCCAATCCCATGACTAAATAACGGGCGTCAAAGACGATGTTTTTGACCTGCTCAACGGACGTAAGCCCATTGATACGGCGAATAAATTCAATGTTGCTCGGGCACCATGGCGCACCTGGGCGCACAGACTGGGTGTAACGCGTAATCGCTTCACGGCAGGCGGCATCATCCCAGCTAAGCGGCAGCCAGACGGTACGCGACGGCACTTTGGCATTGTGCAAATCGCCCAGAGCCTGGTCAGCCGCCACCACGGCTTCCAGCAGTTGTTGGCGTGGGCAAAGACGATTATCAAAGTGGATTTGCAGTGAGCGGATCCCCGGCGTCAGTTCCAGACGCCCCTGTTGCGGATGAGATTCAAGCCACTGCATTAAGGCGTGAACGCGAAAACGTAACGCGATATCCAGCATTTGCTCGCCGTACTCGACCAGCAAAAAGCGATCACCCGCCGCGCGGATGGTGACAGACGGCATGCCGTTATTGGCGGGATCGTGGTAGAGGATGGGGGAAGTTATGCCGCGTTGCTCTTCTTGTCCGTCCGCTTCACTCAAACTCACCGGTACAAACTCAATTGTATCTCCGGCTTTGAGTTGCCCCAGTTTCCACAGGTCATCGCTAATCACCGTTGCCGGGCAGACAAACCCCCCGAGCGACGGGCCGTCCGGGCCGAGGATAACCGGCATATCGCCTGTGAAATCCACGGTGCCAAATGCGTAGGCGTTGTCATGAATATTCGACGGATGCATTCCCGCCTCGCCGCCGTCGCTCCGCGCCCAGGTCGGTTTCGGGCCAATCAGACGAATACCGGTACGACTCGAGTTGTAATGTACCTGCCAGCGAGCGGCGAAAAACGCCTGAATATCAAGCTCGGTGAAAAACTCCGGAGCGCCGTGTGGCCCGTAAACCACGCGCAACTGCCAGATATTGCTCAACACCGGATAGTCGTTTGCCACAAGTGGTGCGACGTCACGGTGCTGAGGTGCGGCAAGATGCAACACGTCTCCGGCACGCAGCGCCCGCCCCGCATGCCCACCAAATTTACCCAGTGTGAAAGTACTGCGACTGCCGAGATAGTGTGGGCAATCAAGCCCGCCTGCGAGGAGCAAATAGCTGCGGCAACCCGCGACGATAATGTCACTCAGCACTAATGTTTGCCCGGCACTGGCGTTAATGACCACGCCTGTTGCCACTGTTTCGTCATCCAGCTTTGCGGCGATCTCTGCGCCTGTCAGGACAAATGCGCACGGCTGGTTAAAGCGCAATGTCGGGCCGCGCAAAGTGATTTCCAGCCCCGCAGCCTGTTCGTCATTACCCAAAAGCTGGTTGCCAAGCGTGAAGGCACGGCTATCAAACGGACCCGAAGGCGGTACGCCAACGTGCCAGTAGCCGCTACGGCCTGGCGCATCCTGAATGGTGGTCATCGTGCCACCTGTTAACACATCAAGCGTGGCGGGCTGCCAGCTGATGCCACCGAGTGTTGCGGTGATCACTCGCCCTTCCTGCACTTCAGGCAAGGTGAGTAAATATCGCAGCCAGTTTAAGTTGGTTTCTATGCCATACAGCGATGTTTGCTGCAAAGTTTCTGCAAGCGACGCCAGGGCTTGCTGGCGGGTGTCGGCATGCACAATCACTTTTGCCAGCATCGGGTCGTAAAACGGCGAGACATCGCAGCCAGTTGCCAGCCAGTGATCGATGCGTAGCGTGGCGCCATCCACCGCCTCTGGAAATTCTACTTCACTGAGCAATCCGGCGACGGGCTGGAAGTTTTTCGCCGGGTCTTCTGCATACACACGAACCTGAATGGCGTGGCCATGGGGTGAAGTGCGCAATGTTTCTAACGCAGGCAAATCACTGGCCCCGAGCGCCACCATCCAGCGCACAATATCAACGCCGTAAACCATTTCAGTGACGCCATGTTCCACCTGCAAACGCGTATTCACTTCAAGGAACCAGAATTGCTCGCTCACATCGTCGTAAACGTATTCCACTGTTCCGGCGCTGCGGTAATTCACGGCCTGGCAAAGCTCAACCGCCGTGCGATGCAGTGCCGCACGGGTTGTGTCAGATAAACGTGGGGCAGGGGTTTCTTCGATGACTTTCTGGTTACGGCGCTGCGCGGAACAATCCCGCTCGCCAAGGGCAATGACTTTACCTGCACCGTCGCCAAAAACCTGAACTTCGATATGACGCGCACGGGCGATAAATTTCTCTAAAAAGACGCCATCGTCGGAGAAGTTGTTGCCTGCGAGGCGTTTTACACGGCTAAAGGCATCGTTCAATGCCGCCGCATCATCACAGCGCTGCATGCCAATCCCACCGCCGCCCGCCGTGCTTTTAAGCATCACCGGATAACCAATGCGTTCTGCTTCGGTTAATGCGACGGCAAGGGAGGTGAGTAAACCGCTACCCGAAAGCAGCGGCACATTATTCAGTTCAGCCAGTTCTCGGGCGCGATGCTTTAGTCCGAAAGCGGCCATTTGCTCAACCGTCGGGCCGAGGAAAACCACGTTTTCCACGTCGCAGCGTTCGACGAAGCTGGCGTTTTCACTCAGGAATCCGTATCCCGGATGTATCGCTTCGGCGCCACTTTCCCTGATGATGGCAAACAACTTGTCCTGATTCAGATAGGTTTCGCGAACGTTGCCGTCACCTAATGAATAGGCGAAATCTGCCTGACGCACATGCTGGGAGTGTTTATCGGCTTCGGCGTAAACCGCAATGGCAGTAATGCCCATTTGCTTCAGGGTACGGATAATGCGCACAGCAATCGCGCCACGGTTGGCAATCAAAACTCGTTTAAACATAACCGGTTCTCAGGCTCGCAGGTCGTCCTGCTGTCAATTCGGGCGCTGGAGTGCGGGCCGTCCCGCAGCGCTAAAGGATTACCAGATGGCGACTTCAATCGGCGTGGGGTTGTAACCGTTGCAAGGGTTATTGAGCTGCGGGCAGTTGGAGATCATCACCAGAACGTTCATTTTCGCCACCAGTTCGACGTATTTCCCTGGCGCTGAGATGCCATCAGCAAAATTCAGGCCGCCGTCTTTGGTGACGGGGACGTTCATAAAGAAATTGATGTTATGAGTGATATCGCGGCGCGTAAGGCCATATTCAGGATGTTGCGCCACGGCGAGCAACCAGCTGTCGCGGCAGGCGTGCATGTGCCGTTTTTCCAGCGAATAGCGCACGGTATTACTCTCTGTAGCACACGCGCCGCCGAGCGTGTCGTGCCGCCCGCACGTGTCCGCAATAATTTCCAGCATCGGGCGGTCTTCGTTTGAGCGTAAAACGCTGCCGGTGGTGAGAAAGACGTTGCGCTGGCCACGTAAAGTGTCCGTCACGCTATAACGCTCGGCAGTATCGTCAGCGTTATAAAACAGCGTATCTGCCGCCTGATTGCCTTCCAGGTCGGTGATGCGTAAGGTCTGGCCTTCTTCCAGACGGTACAGCCAGTAATCCCCGGCATTGACCGTGGTAAGAAGGCGGGCATTTTGTGGGTGGCGTGAGCTTTCAGTCAGCATCCGCAGGCTCCTTCAGTCAGGATATAGAGTTCGTTGTTATGCAGACCGCGGCAGTTTTCTTCACGTTGCAGGCAGATTTCCGGCAGCGCCTGGCGATGGGCATCAAGCTGAATACCGAGTGACTGGCGAGGATATTTCTGCGCAGTGTTCAGCGGGTGTGGACAGGTATGCAGAATAACCAGCGTGTCCATCGCAAAGCGCAGCGTGACTGACGTCCCCGCCTGGCCTTGCTGTTCCAGCTGTAAATCGCCTTCGTCGCTGGCAGTGACTTTGGCGAAAAAGTTAACGTTAGCCGCCATATCACGTTTCCCAAGACCATATTTCGCCAGCTCGATAAGGAAACTGTCGTAACCGTTTTGATGACGTTCATTGCGGGCTTGCTGATAATCCACTGCGCCAAATTGTTCAGCGACCTGGGTGGCGTTACTGCTGCCACAGACTGTTTCATGCCAGCCGAAGCTGTCTTTTTCGATGCCGCAGAAAATGCGACCCATATCAGAATAAAGACAGTGTCCGGCGGTTAAGCGGAAGGTGTGCTGGCATTTGAGCGTGTCAGGCGCGTTGTAGCGTTCCAGCAGGTTTTCCGGGTTATAGAAGAGGGCGGCGGCGTTGACGCCACCGTTGATGTCGGTCAGCGTTATCGCTGTGCCACGACGCATAATCAGCGACCAGTGACTGCCTGCGGGCAATTCAGTTTGATAAGTCATATTGGCTCCTTATTTCAGGCAACTTTACGTTCAGGTTCGGCATGCATCGGGTTGGCCGGTTTTTTATCGAGCGGGATGTCGTAGGTAATGCTCGCACCCCAGCGGTCCGGCGCTTGCGGGTCGTGGCGAATTTTGTCGAATACCCAAAGCCGTGAGCCCAGGGTGAATCCCTCTTTCAGATCGTGTGTGATCATGAAAATGGTCAGGCGATGGCGCTCCCACAGGTCGCTTATTAGCAGGTGCATTTCGTTACGAATACCCGGGTCGAGTGCGCCAAAAGGTTCGTCGAGCAGCAGAATGCGCGGCTGTTTCATTAATGCCTGAGCCAACGCCAGGCGCTGCTGCATCCCGCCGGAAAGCTGGTGCGGATATTTGTTCTGCGCGGGCAATAAACCCACCTGGTCGAGCATGGCGCGGGCGCGCTCACGAATTTCCTGGCGTTTCTTGCCCCATACACGCCCAAGCCAACGGGCGGTACTGAACTCCTCGGCCAGCATCACGTTGCCAATCACCGTCAGGTGAGGGAACACAGAGTAACGCTGGAAGACCACGCCACGCTGGGCGTCGGGTTCCTGTGAAATCGGTTTTCCATCTAGTAAAAAATCGCCTTTCGTCGCCGTTTCCGTGCCGAGCAACATCTTCAGAAATGTGGTTTTCCCGCAGCCTGATGCGCCAACAATCGAGACAAATTCACCCTCCTCGACGCTAACGTTGAGTCTTTCGAGCACCACCAGATCGCCATAATGCTTTTCGATGTTTTTGAGTTCGAGCAACGCCATAGCGCCTCCTTATTTTGCGTAGTACCACGGGAAGCAGCGGCGGTTAATCACGCGCAGCAGCAAGTCGACGGTGAAAGCGAGCAGCGTTATCCACGCCACGTAAGGCAGGATGACGTCCATCGCCATGTAGCGGCGCATCAGGAAAATGCGATAGCCGAGGCCTTCGGTTGCCGCTATCGCTTCCGCGGCAATCAGGAATAACCAGGCGGAGCACAGTGACAAGCGCACCGCGTCAATCAGGCGAGGCAGCAATTGCGGCAAAATCACGCGCCACAGGATTTGTGCGCTATGGCCGCCGAGCGTCTGCGCTTTCACCAGTTGTTCTTGTGGAATGGCCATTACCTGGAGCTGTAAATCGCGCACGATAAACGGCGTGATGCCAATGACGATCAGCACCACCTTCGAAACTTCACCCAGTCCAAAACTGATAAATAAGATCGGTAAAATGGCCAGCGGCGGGATCAGCGCGATAAGTGTAATCAGCGGCGAAAGCACCGAACGCACCACCGGTAACGCCCCGCAAAACAGGCCAAAAATCAGCGCCAGTAACGCACTTAATCCCACACCGACCAGTAAGCGCAGCAGGCTGGCGGCGGTGTCCGTCCACAGCAGATATTCCCCAGTACGGGGGCTGGGGGTGAACGCCATACGGTCTATCGCCGTCCACATCGCATCAAACCCTGGCAGCAGTTTGTCGTAACTGTTTGCCGCCAGACGGGCATCCGAGGCCACCAGATAAAAGAAGATCACCGCAATTAACGGCAAGGCGCCCATCAGCACTCGGGTCATTGGCTGGGGTTGGTAGTTAATGATTTTGCGCATCGGGCACCTCCGGTTTTACAGCTGGTTGCTGACGGCCAGTTGAATGAATTCATCGCTAAAGCGCAGTTTGGTGTTGTTGGTGTCACCCCAGTTTCCGGCAGGCGTGGTGATACCTACGACGTCGGCGGCGGGAGCGGCCTCACCTAACAAACCGTGCTTGAAGGAGAATTCAGCGACCATCTGCATGGTGGCTTTCAGCTGGGGGCTGTCGGTGAAATCGAGTGCCAGTTTCGGGTCGCTGAAGAGATGAGTTGCAGCGAGCTGAGCGTCAAAACCGGCTAAATCGGTGCCGGCGGCCTCGCCCATTTGAGTGCGTGCCGTTTTGGCGGTTTCCGATTCACCCTGCATCACTTTCAGGGTTTCAAACCATGCGCCGGTCAACGCTTTGCCCAGTTCTGGATGCGCTTTCAGCGTGGCGGTATTCACCACCAACAGATCGAGAATTTCCCCAGGGATTTGCGCGGAGGTGAACAGAGGGGTGGCGCCTGGCTGTTTCTGAGCCTCCGCCAGCAGCGGGTTCCAGGTCACGATAGATTTCACATCAGGGGTGGTGAACGCGGCAACCAGGTCGGCATCGGCTGTGTTTACGACTTTGACATCGCGTTCGCTCAGGCCGGATTTTTCCAGCGCACGCGCCAGCAGATAGTGGGAAACGGAGAGTTCAACCAGGTTAATCGGCTGGCCTTTTAACTCCGCCACGGATTTTGCAGATTTCGAAAGAATGCCGTCGTTACCGTTGGAGTAGTCGCCGATGATCAGTGCCGTGCTGTCGACACCACCGGCCGCGGGAATGGTCAGCGCATCCATGTTCGTCATGGTGCAACCGTCAAAACCCCCAGCGGTGTATTGGTTGACGGATTCGATGTAGTCGTTGACCTGGACAAACTTAATATCGATTCCGTATTTGTCTGCCCATTTTTTGACGATGCCATTTTGTTGGGCGTAATCCCAGGGCATCCAGCCTGCATAAATAGACCAGCAGAGTTTGAAGGTGGGTTTTGCCGCGAAGGCGCTGACGCTAAACAGCGCGAGTGCAGCAAACAAGATTCCACGGTGGCAAGCTTTAAGCATGGCGATTCCTCTGACGGTTGCGGAAAAAGGTGCAGGAGGGCGGCGCGCAATGGTCGCTTATCCTCCCGGGCTTTTGTCCCGCCGTGTAACCGCCAGAGGGCGGTCGATCACTCTCGGACCAGCGTCTTTCGACCGGAACCCTAGTGATCCATTTCCAAATTGTGTGGCGACATCGGTTGCCCGCTTATCACCCCTGCAACTTGATAAGAGCAAAATGGATGCCAGATCTGAATGGCCTGATGTTTGTCTTTTAATAACAGTTAATTAACAGATGTTCGGGGCTGTGCACTGCAAGGTTGCATTGCGCCAGTAAGGTGCAGGTTGCCGTATAAAAGTGCACCATTGCAGCGCAAATTTGGCTTAAAGAGATTCATATCAAAGGGTATCTTGCGAAGTCAGGTTGGACTATCCTTAGCAGCATTATTGGGTACGCATTTTTGCTATGGCACTGAATGATGAAAGGAGTAGAAAAGATGGCGACAGGTAAGTCCTGGTCACGCTGGTTTGCGCCGCTTGCGGCAATTTTAATGGTAGTGAGCTTGAGTGGTTGCTTTGATAAAGAAGGCGATCAGCGTAAGGCGTTTATCGATTTCTTACAAAATACGGCGATGCGCAGCGGTGAACGTTTACCGACGCTGACTGCCGATCAGAAAAAGCAATTTGGTCCGCTGGTTTCTGACTACGCGATTCTGTATGGCTTCTCCCAACAGATGAATCAGGTTATGGACGATGGCATGAAGCCCGTCGCTGATAGCGTAAACAGCATTCGTGTACCGCAAGATTATATGACTCAGAGCGGGCCACTGCGCCAGGCGAACGGTTCGCTTAACGTATTAGGCCAGCAAGTGCAGAACGCCAAAATGCAGGCAGACAGCGCGCGCTCTACTCTGAAACAAGCTGACGATCTGAAACCTGTTTACGAGCAGGTGTATCAGAAAGTGGTGACTGCTCCAGCAGCGGCGATGGCTCCACTGATCCCTGCGGCGCAAACATTCACTGCGCAACTGGTACAAGTGGGTGATTTCATCCAGCAGCAGGGGACTCAGGTTGGTTTTACCGCAGGCGGTATTCAGTTCCCAACCTCACAGCAGGCAAGCCAGTACAACTCGCTGATTGCTCCGCTGGCGTCACAGCATCAGGCATTTATGCAGGCGTATTCGACTGCACAAAGCGCTATGCAGTAATGGTGATGTTCCCCGTCGTAAGGCGGGGAATCCCAGAGATGGCCTGAGCTCCAGCCCTGTGGACGGCTAAAATAAACCTTGTCATTGATGTCGTATATATGAGTTAATGCACTCATCGGTTTGAAGCACAGACCTAAGCAGTTTAGTAACGCAGTCCTCCAAGAGTTATCATAGATACCCTTCGAAGTGAGCTACCTTCCTTTATCGCTTTAAAAAATCTGTAAAACATTCCAATTGCGCCGGAAGGCAAACTTAATTTAAAAGGTAATATCTATGTCTAACAAAATGACTGGTCTGGTAAAATGGTTCAACTCTGACAAAGGCTTCGGCTTCATCACTCCTGACGATGGCTCAAAAGACGTGTTCGTACACTTCTCTGCTATCCAGAACGATGGCTACAAGTCTCTGGACGAAGGCCAGAAAGTGTCTTTCACCATCGAAAGTGGTGCTAAAGGCCCAGCTGCTGGTAACGTAACTAGCCTGTAAGGTTAGCGTTAGCAAAGCTAAAAATTCAAAAACCCGCTTCGGCGGGTTTTTTCGTTTCTGGGGTTTACTCTTTCCAGCTCTCTTTCCTCAATCACAGTCCTATTTAACACTTCCTAATCCGCCAGTTTTCGTTTGTGATACTTATCACTGATATCAATCCTCATTTATTCTAGATTTAATTATCATATTGATTTTATTGCATTTGTTTTATTTATGAATGGTCTGGATCACAGACAAAAAATCAATAACCCAGCCACAATGAAAAGGATTTCACCATGCCAGGAATGCCTGCTGCGCGTCAGGGTGACGCCACGTTAATCGGCGGCCCGGTTATTCAGGGCTCGTTGGGTGTCATGATTGGCGCGCCCACCGGTGTGGCCTGCTCGGTCTGCCCCGGAGGGGTGGCGGTGGGTAACCCCGTCAACCCGGTACTCGGGGCCAAAGTCCTTCCCGCCGAAACCGATGTTGCCCTGCCCGCGCCGCTGCCGTTTGTGCTCACCCGCAGTTACAGCAGCTACCGCACCGGGACGCCGGCGCCGGTCGGCACCTTCGGCCCCGGCTGGCAGTCGGCGATGGATATCCGTCTGCAGCTCCGTGCTGATGAACTGA
>NZ_JBAVHX010000019.1:0-1903 GCF_049686335.1 Buttiauxella sp.
GGCGCAGGCCGCCGGCGACGATGGCGCGGATTTCCAGGCCGATGCGACCGGGCAGGGCGCGGCCAAGCGGGGCGCCGCTAAGCATCAGCGCACGGGCGCGGTCGGTCTGAAAGCGCATGAGCGCGCAAAAGTCGGCGCTGGTGGCACGGCGTTGCAGTGTGTCCGTCGTGACCCTAAAACGCGTCATTTCATCCTGCGGCAGGTAGATGCGGCCCTGTGGCCCCTTGCCGATGTCGATACCGATATCCTGCCAGTGGTTGATGAGCTGCAGGGCCGAGCAGACGGCGTCAGAACGCCGCAGATTGTCGGGCGTTGCCGCCGCGAACAGGTGCAATAGCAGGCGACCGACCGGATCGGCCGAGCGGCGGCAGTAGTCCATCAGTTCATCGAAGCTGGCATAGCGATCCTTGACAACGTCCTGAGCGAACGCATCGAGCAGGTCACGGAACAGTTGCAGCGGCAACCCGTAGGCTTCGATATGCGGGCGCAGGCGCTGGAAGACCGGATGATCGGTCTCTTCCTGGCTTTCGATGCGGTCGAGTTCGGCCCGATAGCCGGCCAGCAGGCGCAGGCGCTCCGCCGCGGAAAGGTCGCCTTCGTCGGCAAAATCGTCGGCCGAGCGGGCGAAGGCGTAAATCGCCTCGACGGCTGGCCGCAGATGCGCCGGCATTAACAGCGAAGCAACGGGGAAATTCTCGTAGTGATCGTTGAAGTGGTCGGTGGGCATCGGGCTCCAGTATAGGTTCGATTCCGGTAAAATGGCCGGCTGATGGATAGCCATTGGCTGGCTAAATGGATAGCCAATGACTGGCTAGGCGAGGGTGGCGGAATTGGTAGACGCACTGGATTTAGGTTCCAGCGGGGCAACCTGTGCGGGTTCGAGTCCCGCCTCTCGCACCATTTGGCAGTTCGTTCATTTTTGCTTCATTTCAAGGACTTTTCATGGAAACGACCCAGGACACCATTTCAGCGACTGAGGCAGCAACCGAGGCAGCAACCCAGGAAGCAGTCGTCAATCCGCTGGAACGCCGCATCGACATGGCCGTGACGCTGGCCGAGATCGAGCGCGAAGTGGAGCAGCAGCTCAAGCGCATCGCCAGGACAGCCAAGATGGCGGGCTTCCGTCCGGGCAAGGTGCCGATGAAGATGGTGGCGCAGATGCATGGCGCCGAGGCGCGCTCCGAGGCCGTCGGCGCGGCCATCGACAAGGCATTCAGTGAAGCGGTGCGCACACAGAAGTTGCGCGTCGCGGGTCAGCCGCGCGTCGAGCCCAGGAAATCCGCCACCGACGGCCAGATGGAATTCACGGCCATCTTCGAAGTGTTTCCCGAATTTGCGATTGCCGATATCGTTGGTCGGCCCATTGAGAAGCCCGTGCTGGCGGTGGGTGACGCGGAAGTCGACAAGACGATCGAGGTGCTGCGCAAGCAGCGCACCACCTATGTTGCCGCAGGACGTGCCGCCGAGAAGGGCGACCGTCTGGTGATCGACTTCATCGGCCGCAAGAATGGCGAGGAATTCGAAGGTGGCAAGGCGACCGACTATGCCGTGTCTGTCGGCGGTGGCATGATGCTTCCCGATTTTGAAGCTGCTCTGGAAAATGTGATCGAGGGTCAGGAAAAGACCTTCGATGTTAACTTCCCTGACGACTACCATGCCAAGGAACTGGCGGGTAGCCTGGTGCAATTCACCGTGACCGTCAAGAAGGTCGAAAAGCCGCAACTTCCCGAACTCAATGCAGATTTTGCGCGTGCACTAGGCGTCGCGGATGGCGATACCGCCAAGATGCGCGCCGAAGTGCTCAGCAATCTGGAGCGCGAGGTCGCCAAACGCCTGCATGCCCGCGTCAAGGAACAGGCGATGAATGCGCTGATCGAGACGAACCCGATCGCCGCGCCGCAGT
>NZ_JBAVHX010000020.1:0-19061 GCF_049686335.1 Buttiauxella sp.
TGCTGGGTGCTTCCCAGAACCGTTTCGAATCTACCATTACTAACCTGAACAACACGGTAAACAACCTGTCCGCAGCGCGTAGCCGTATTCAGGATTCTGATTACGCGACAGAAGTTTCCAACATGTCTCGCGCGCAGATCCTGCAGCAGGCTGGCTCTTCTGTTCTGGCCCAGGCCAACCAGGTTCCACAGACTATGCTGTCTCTGCTGCGTTAATCGCAGAAGTGATAGTCAAACCCGCCTCGGCGGGTTTTTTGTTTTTATATGCCGGATTAGGGCGCTTTTTATCGGGTATTGCGCGCATTAAATAAAATGGCCTGAGCTATGGTGAAGGCTGTTTATTTACTTCCAGCTTGTTGTCTGCAATCCAAAGGAAAAGGGTTTATGGCTTACCCCGCGCTTGTCAGTATTATTATCCCGGCTTATAAATCAATGTGGTTTGAGCAAACGCTGACCAGTTCGATTGCCCAGGATTATCCCCTCTGTGAAATCATTGTCAGCGATGACTGCCCGAACGAAAGCATCGGCGAAATAGTCAGGCGCTATCAAGACAACAGCCCACATACCATCCGCTATTTCCGCAACCAGCCTGCGCTGGGGGATGTGGGAAACTACGAAAGGTGTTTTCGCGAAAGCCAGGGGAAATACATCAAGCTATTTTCTGATGATGACGTTCTTGAGCCAACTTGCATTAGCAAGCTGGTGGCGGCCATTGAAGCGCATGACGACGTGCGTATCGCAACTTCCCGCCGCCAACGAATTGATGCATCGGGCGACACTGCCCCAGATATACTGGCTACGGCAAGTCCAGTGGCGCAGGCTAGTATTCTGCACGGTCGCGATATAATCGCTTTTCAAACTCGCCAGGTGATTAACTTCATTGGTGAACCTTGCACGGTATTAATGTATCGCGATGACATTCTGGCGTTGATGGCGACTGAAGATGGGTTATTCAGCGTCAAGGGGGAGGTCATGCACTTCCTCGAAGACTTGACGATGTTTACCCATGTGTTTCGCAATGCGCATCTGGCTTATTTGCCGGAAGTTTTGAGCTACTTCCGTATTTCCCGCAACCAGAAGAGTGAGCTTGGGCGTAGCCTCGATCCGCGCGCTGAAAAAAGCCGTCTTGCTTATATCGAATATGCTAAACAGCTAACGCAAGAAGAGCAGGGAAGCACAAGCGGTTTAGTGCGTGTGGCACCGCTGAATCAGCCGCTAGAATTTGTCCAAAAAGACATTCTGGTGCGCATGCAGGATGAACTCATCCAAAACCAATTCCGCAATTGGTTAGGCGTACGGAAATTACTCGACAGTGAACGACGTCTTACAGAAGCCTGGGTTGAAACATTTGAGAAAAATGTCGAAGTGACAGTTATTGTAGATAATGCAGGCGCAGCTTTGAGCGCGGCCGACGTAACGGTTAACTCGCTTAAAGGTGATTTTCCTGGTCTGGATCTGTCTGTGATTGTGACGGATGAGGGCATCGGCGGCTTTAATCATGCCGTTGAGCAGGCAACTGGGGAGTGGGTGTTGGTCGTGAGAGCCGGCGCAACGTTTTATCCTTCGGCCCTGTTGTCTCTCGGTACCACGCTTTCGCAGGCAGACAGTTTGTTGGCGGTTTACTGCGATGAAACCTTTAGCCTTGAAGGTTTGCAAATTGGTGCCCGATTCCGTCCGGACTTTAACCTGGATCTGCTGTTAAGTTCCCCGGCTGTCATGGCCCGCCACTGGCTGTGGCGACGTGAACTCTTGCTTGCGGCTCAAGGATTTGATGCCGCTTTCCCTGAAGCATATGAATTAGATCTTGCGCTGAAAGTGGTAGAAACGCAGGGCTTTAGCCCAATTGGGCATCTTGGCGAACCGCTATTGAATGCAGAAATTTGCAAACAGCGCAGCCCGGATGAGGTTGTCGCTATCACCCAACACCTTGTAAGGCGCGGTTTTACTAATGCTGAGGTGTTGAATACTACGCATGATAGCTATCGTATCGACTATCGACACGGGCAGTTGCCGCTAGTTTCCCTGCTGATCCTCGCCGATGGAGATTTCCCGGCCATGATCACCTGTGTAACTTCGCTCATAGAAAAAACGAGCTGGCTGAATTATGAGCTGATTGTAGTGGCCGATAATACGCAAAGCCCTCAGGCACTGGACTGGCTGGAGAGTATCTGCCAAGTTGATCCTGAACGTATTCATGTGGTCGGCTATACCGGGCCTTATCATATCGCCGCGATGACTAACCTTGGGGCGCAGCAAGCCAGGGGTGAGTATATGGTCACGCTACATACTTCGCTTGCGGTGACCGAAGGTAACTGGCTCGATCAGTTGATGAACCACGGATTGCGCCCGGAAGCCGGCATTGTGGGCGGGAAACAGCTCTACGCCGATGGGACGATACGTCATGCAGGCTATGTGCTGGGTGTAAATGGCGTAGCGGCTGACGCTTTTTATGGATTAAATGATTCGCACAAAGGGCATATGGGACGGCTGCATGCCGATCAGAACTATTCTGCCGTCTCGGGCGAGTTCATGCTGGTGCGCAAGAGTCTATTTACTGAATGCAACGGAATGGACGAAAATCTCACCTCCCTGAGTGATGTCGATTTTTGCCTGCGAGCCAAAGAGCTGGGGTATTTGACCGTATGGACCCCGCATGCCCGTATTCTTCGCACATTGGGTAAGAAACAAGAAACCGTCGCACAACGCGATCGGCGTCTGGCACTACAGGAAGAAGATGAAGATCGCCTGTTTGGGCGCTGGATGCCGCAAATCGCGAACGATACCGCCTATAACGTGAACTTGTCCCTTAGTGGCCAGCAGTTCAACGTTTGTCCTGATAGTTTACTGAGCTGGCGACCACTGTCATGGCAACCGTTACCGGTTGTGATGCCACACATGGGTGACTACGCGGGCTGCGGATACTATCGAATTATTAAGCCATTTGAAGCGATGCAGCGGGATGCCATCGTGGATGGAAAGCTCTCTGAAGCGTTGTTGAGTGTTCCTTATCTGGCACGCTATCAGCCTGACAGTATTGTCATCCAACGTAATATCTCCCCTGATTTCCATGAGTGGGCGCGCCGCACCAGCAAGCTGACAAATGTCTTCAGAGTGTATGAGCTTGATGACTATTTGCCGAACATCCCGCTGAAAAACCATCATCGTTCTGAGTTTGGGACGGACATCATGAAGATGCTGCGCAAAAGCCTGAGTTATATGGACCGATTTGTCGTATCGACCGAGCCCCTGGCCGAGGCGATGAGCGTTCTTCATCGCGATATCGTGGTCATGCCAAACTGTCTGTCACTCGACTGGTGGGGAAATCTGCAAGGTTTACGTAATCAGGGGAAGAAACCGCGTATTGGTTGGGCGGGGGGGTCAAGCCATACCGGCGATCTCGAGATGATTCTTGATGTGGTGAAGGCGTTTGCCGGGGAAGTTGAATGGGTGTTCTTTGGCATGTGTCCGCCGAAACTGCTGCCTTACGTGGACGAATTCCACGGTGGAGTTGATATCGCCCTTTACCCGCAAAAACTGGCGTCACTTAATCTCGATCTGGCCCTCGCACCGGTAGAAGACAACCTGTTCAACGCCTGTAAGAGTAACCTACGCTTGCTTGAATACGGTGCCTGTGCGGTTCCGGTTATTTGTAGCGATGTAGCCTGCTATCGTGGGAATTTACCTGTTACCCGGGTGAGGAATCGCTTTAAAGAGTGGCATGATGCGATTCGCATGCATCTGAACGATCCGGCAGCGAGTGAGAAAATGGGGCAACAGCTGCAGCAGGAAATTCATCAGAATTACATGCTGCAGGGCGATATTCTTCAACGTTGGGCGAAAGCCTGGTTACCTTCCTGATAAAACAGACAATAAGCCACTTCGGTGGCTTATTTTTTTAACTGGAAACTGTTGATCGCCTTAACGATATATTCCAGCTCTGCCTGAGTTAGTAAAGGTGATAAAGGCAGAGATAAAACGGCCTGATGGATTTTTTCAGTGACTGGTAAATTCAGGCCGTGTAATTGAGGCAAAGCTTCTTGTTGATGCGGGGGAACAGGGTAGTGAATTAAAGTTTCAATTCCCTGCTGTTTTAACCATAGCTGTAGCTCGTCACGACAATCGCAGGTAATCACAAACAGGTGCCAGACATGTTCTGCCGGAGTGTCGTATTGCGGTAGATGCACCAGCGGGTGGTGAATATTATCCAGGTAGTACTGGGCAGCCTTGCGACGTGATTCTGTTTGAACATCCAGATGATTTAATTTTACCAGCAGCATGGCGGCCTGAAGTTCATCGAGGCGGCTATTCACGCCAACATAGAGATTCCGGTATTTCTCATGTGAACCGTAATTCCGTAATGCGCGTAGCGTGCTGGCTAATTCAGGATCGCTGGTTACCACTGCACCGGCATCGCCCAAAGCCCCTAAATTTTTACCAGGATAAAAACTGAACGCGGCGGCATGACCAAAACTCCCGGCCCGACGCCCTTCGCTCTGGGCACCGTGCGCTTGCGCACTATCTTCAAGCACCAGCAAATTGAACTCATGAGCCAAATCCATAAGCTGTTGCATTGGGGAGAGCAGGCCATAGAGATGAACGGGGATGATAGCGTGAGTTCGTGGCGTGACAGATTTGCGAACCTCATCAACGCTCAAATTAAACGTTGCCGGATCGGGTTCTACCAATACAGGGGTGAGATTGTTCTGAACGATTGCCAGTATTGTGGCAATAAAAGTATTGGCAGGGACAATAACCTCATCGCCGTCCGCAAGTAACCCTTGTTCTTTCCAGGCTCGCAGCACCAGGCTTAATGCATCCAGGCCATTGGCAACGCCAATACAATATTCTGTGCCACAGTAAGCTGAAAACTGTGATTCAAATTTTTCTAATTGCGTGCCTGTAATGTAATTACCGCTATCAATAACGTTTTCACAGGCGGCAAGGAGTTCTACGCGATGCTGAGCATTGATTTTTTGTAAGTCGAGAAACTTAACATTCATGATTTTGACTCGAGTTGCTTTGATAAGTCATGACAAATTTATGGCTAATTTCACAACCGATATTGATTTTAAAATTGACCAGTCCCTGATTTGGTACCGAGTTTTCAGTGGAAATACCAATATCTAAATATCGGTAGTTATGGTCTGCGGCATGCTGATAAAGATGCTCGCAAAGCTGGGTAATCGGTGACTCTTGCCGGAAGGCAGGGGATTCGCCCCAGTTGAAAATATACAAACTGGATCTGTCCAGACGCAGAACGATGGCACCGGCAAGAAGGGTTTCGCCGCGCACTAAATTAGCGAAAAAAAGAGCCTCGGGAAGGGCGTTTTTCAACTCCAGCAGCGCTGTCAGGGACATGGTCATTGGATAACCACGAGCCTGGTGATTCTCGCTGATAACCTGATAGATAGCAGCAATATCCTGCGGCGTGCTAGTAATATTAAATGACGTTTCTGTGCGCGCCAGGCGGTTAAGTTCATTACGTTTGGTTTTGCCCAAACCCTCGCGGAATGAACCTGCAGGGCAAAGCGGAATATGGAAATTGAGCTCGCATGCGTTCTGTTTCCAGCCAAGTCTGAAAAGGGTGTTATACAGTTTGTGGGTTATTTCAGAATTGAAATAGAGCGGAGGAATTCTCCAGCTAAGAGTTTCCATGTGCTCTTGCGCTGCTAAATAGTGGGCGGCTTGTGTAATTAATAATTCCATTTCGATAAACGACAGGCTTTTTACTGCCTCAAGATGGCTGAATGCACCGATAACCGGCGTATACCAGTGAGTATTTTCCCCTTTATGGCTAAAGTCGAGGCAGGCAATTGGCTGATTATTGTCACGCTTATAGAGAGTAAAGACGAGCGTTCTGCTTTTAAAGACCTGGTTTTGAAAATTAATAAAGTCGGGCTGATTAAACAAGCAGCGATTCATGCCGCTATCGGTCAGTAGAAGAGAGTAGTTTTCGTCCTGATATATCTTATTCATGCGTGGTGTCCATTGCGAGGTCAAGCGGGTCTAGTTTTTTTAGCAATCTCGCGGGGGAACCCCCGATCACGGAATAGTCCTCAAAAGAATCACTGACGAAACTATTTGCGGCCACAATACAATATTTCCCCAGATGGACGCCTGGCATAATGACGGCTGCTGCACCAATCCAACTATGGTTGCCGATATTGACTGGCGCTATTTGAATGGGGAATATTTTTTGTAGCTGTGGGCTGGCATTAGGGCCCGAGTCAGCCATGATAATCACGTTTTGAGCAATGCTGACATTGCTGCCAATGGTCACTTTTGCGTGATAGCCATTAATCACGCTATTCATGCCGATGTAGCTATTTTCACCTACCGTTAGAATAGACTCCGCAGAACCGTAGACAGAACAGCGGCGTGCAATTTTCACCCCGTCACCTAGCTCGATATTATTAATATTGCTGCTGGGATCTATGACGGCGGATCCGTTTAAATGAATATTTTCAATGCGCATCTTGCTGCTCGCTTTGTTGCTGATGAAACGCCTGGTAAATGCAGATAAAATAATCGAGGTCGACGCGAGTTAATCCCTGATGAAGAGGAATAAAGAAGGCACGTTCCCCGTAAAAAATACTCGATTCAATCCCTGCATTTTGCATAAAGACCTTCAGGGCCTGCAGATCGATAAAGTCAGGTACGCTAAACATAAAAACAGAGGGAATTTCCCCGACAAGCCAGTCAAAACGAGGCTGGCATCCAAACTCTTCGAATGCTTCTTTCAGGTATTGATGGTTCGCCACTCTTTTAGCCTGGATGGTCTCCAGTTCATCAATATAGTCAGATAAAACGCCGCAAAGATAATGTCTGTTTTCAACTGGCAGTGGGTCGGGGCTGGTCAGTTGTTGTTTGCTCAGCAGCATTCCACCATATTGAACAGGAAAGAATTTCGGAAAACTAAGAATAAGGTAATCGGCCTGGATATCATTGGCTGGAACAGCACAAAACGCATGGGCGAAATCTTCTATGACCGGAACATCCATCTGATACAACGCAGTCATGTCCGGATAGAGAGACCCAAATTCGTGGACCACCAGAATGGCTTTTGTTTTTACGGATATTTCTCGATCCCAACGACACATTTTTTCTATTGCACCCGTCACACAACTGCTTATATAGAAATTGTTGGTTGTTGAAAGCACCGTTACGGTGTCATCGGAGCTCAAAGATAAATTCTCCAGCGCCTGGAATATTGCATCGCGTCCTTTCAGCGTCCAGCGGCGGTAATAGCCACTAAAGCGTTTATCAAGCCAGCCGTTGATGGTATTCCCCCCAGTATGCTGACTATTTTTACTGATGGAATGGGTATTAAACGGGCTTATGCGGTAAGCCGGGCGCATAAAAGAGTCGGCATCCATCAGCCAGTTATAGCGTTGCATACATCTCTTCTTTGCTGGTCAACTCAAGAAATTCACTGTAATTACGGACATAGTCCGTTTCGTCATAATTTTGATCGGCTAACACCATTAATACGCAGTCATCACTGAATTCGTACATTTCCCGCCAGATGAACGTATCAATGAGTAATCCCTGGGCGGGGTTATCGAGCAGTAATTCAATACGCTCGCTCCCGTTATCGAGGACAAAGCGACATGAACCGCGCACGGCTATCGCAACCTGTTTAAGGCTGTGATGGGCATGGAATCCGCGACGAACTCCCTCTTTGGTTTTGAACATGTAATAAACGCGTTTGATCTCAAACGGGATATTGTTCTCTTGCTCAAGCGCAACCAACGATCCTCGTTCATCACCATGTGTCTGTAAACGTATGAGCTTAATATCCATTCAGTTGTTCCATATTGCAAAAGTGGGACGGGCTCAGAGTCAGAGATCATACGAAATATTGGCAAATCAGAACCCCCCAATAAGCTGTCTTTAGATGGGTTGTTATATCTGATGATTTAAGATTTGTCTTATTGCTATTTTTGTTTTTAAGTTGGCTTTTCGGGCGATAATTTAATGATTTTTGATCCGTAACGGCACTTTTTTGGTTACGCCCTGAAAATAGACTGCTTTTTTTGCGCCTATTCTTGCGATTAAAAACCCTCCAGAAACGGATAATCATGCCGATAACTCAACTAACGCAGGGCTGTTTATCGTGAATTCACTGTATACCGCTGAAGGTGTAATGGATAAACACTCGTTGTGGCAGCGTTATGTACCGCTGGTGCGTCACGAGGCATTGCGCCTGCAGGTACGTTTGCCCGCGAGTGTGGAGCTTGACGACCTGGTACAGGCAGGCGGCATCGGGTTGTTGAACGCAGTGGACCGTTATGATGCCCTGCAAGGAACGGCATTTACTACCTACGCGGTGCAGCGCATCCGTGGGGCGATGCTTGATGAGTTGCGCAGCCGTGACTGGGTGCCCCGCAGCGTCAGGCGTAATGCCCGCGGCGTTGCGCAGGCAATTGGTCAACTGGAGCAAGAGCTGGGCCGTAATGCCACCGAAACTGAAGTGGCTGACCGGCTGGATATCCCGCTCAACGAATACCGTCAGATGTTGCTCGACACCAACAACAGCCAACTCTTCTCTTATGACGAGTGGCGTGAAGAGCATGGCGATAGTATCGAACTGATTACTGAAGAGCATCAGCAGGCGAATCCTTTACAACAGCTGTTGGAAGGGAATCTTCGCCAACGCGTAATGGACGCCATCGAGGCGCTTCCGGATCGTGAAAAGATGGTGCTGACCCTTTACTACCAGGAAGAGCTGAATCTCAAAGAGATCGGTGCGGTACTGGAAGTGGGGGAGTCGCGCGTCAGTCAGTTGCATAGCCAGGCGATTAAACGCTTACGCACTAAGCTCGGAAAGCTGTAGGGAGTGCCGCATATTATAAGACGACCGGGATAACATCATGACGGTACAGCAATTAAAAAAGCGTCCACTGAGCCGCTATTTAAAAGACTTTAAACACACACAGACTCATTGTGCGCAGTGCGCTAAATTGCTCGACAGAATAACGCTCACGCATCGCGGTGAAATCGTCAGTAAAACGGCTATCGCGCAGCTTGATACGTTAATGGATGAAAACAGATGGCAGGTTGAACGCCAGTCCTGGGCGGCGTTGTGCCGTTTTTGCGGTGACTTGTACTGCAAAGAGCAGCAGCACTACTTCGACATCATCGGTTTTAAAGAGTACCTGTTCGACCAAACTGAGATGAGCCATGGCACTATCCGCGAATACGTGGTGCGCCTGCGTCGTCTGGGTAACCACTTGTCTTCAGAGAATATTCCTCTGCCTTCTTCGCCTGTCGCTTACCTCAACGACTCCTTTGATGCGTGGTTGCCACCTACCAGTACCAATAATTACCGTATTGCCTTGCGCAAGTACGGGCAATTTCAAACCCTGAATCAAAATTTGGATGCCCCTTTCCAGGAAAATAAATCAACTTCTAATAATTACCCAAAAGATTTCATGTTGCAGGAAGGCGGCAAGCGAGTGAATCCCGATGAGCTTACGGTAGTAAGTGATACGGGTGAAAGAGAGCAGCCAACGCATCTGCAACTTGAAGGATAAGGGTATATATTAAAATGGCATAACTTGTAGCGCAGTGGTTTTGATTGATTATATTAAGTCGCTACAATACAACCAAATATCGACATTCGGGGTAACTATGAAATTAGCAATGGTGGGGCGTCAGGCGTTGATGGGCGTACTGGCTGTGGCATTGGTAGCAGGGGCGAGCGTAAAAACGTTCGCGGCTGAAAATTTACTGGCGAAAGTAAAAGAGCGCGGCACACTGCTGGTGGGGCTGGAAGGGACTTATCCTCCGTTCAGCTTCCAGGGTGATGACGGCAAACTAACCGGTTTTGAAGTGGAATTTGCCGAGCAGCTCGCGCAGCATCTTGGCGTGAAAGCGGCACTCAAACCGACTAAGTGGGATGGCATGCTGGCGTCGCTGGACTCTAAACGCATCGACGTGGTGATAAACCAGGTGACCATTTCTGATGAACGTAAGAAGAAATACGATTTCTCAACGCCTTACACCGTTTCTGGTATCCAGGCGTTGGTGAAAAAAGGCAATGAAGGCAGTATTACCGGGCCGGATTCCCTGAAAGGCAAAAAAGTCGGTGTCGGCCTTGGGACTAACTATGAAGAGTGGTTACGTGCCAATGTGCAGGGCGTAGATATCCGTACTTATGATGATGACCCAACTAAATATCAGGATCTGCGCGTAGGCCGTATTGATGCGATTCTGGTTGACCGTCTGGCAGCGTTGGATTTGGTGAAGAAAACCAAAGATACCCTGGCCGTCGCGGGTGATGCGTTCTCTCGTCAGGAAGCCGGTGTTGCGGTACGTAAAGGTAACGAAGACCTGGTCGAAGCGATCAACAAAGGCATCGCTGAAATGCAGAAAGATGGCTCTCTGGCTAAGCTTTCTGAGAAGTGGTTTGGTGCTGACGTAACCAAATAATTTCTGCAAGGCTGACAACGTTCTTTTGTAGGTCGGATTAGCGTAGCGACATCCGACATTCAGGTGAAAAGGGTGGATGAGGCTGTCGCTTATCCACCCTACAAAACTGAATTATTTTGGGCATGGACTGAATAAAGGTGCTGATTCCAGCACCTTTTTTATTTGTATTTTCCAGCATTCCGCAAGGCTGGTGCATAATGAATAAATCTGGAATTTCAATAAGTGTAATGGAGTCGCTCATGTCACTGCATAATCTGACGCGCTTTCCGCGTCTGGAATTTATCGGCGCCCCGACGCCTCTCGAATATCTGCCGCGTTTTTCCGATTATCTCGGCCGTGAGATTTATATCAAACGTGACGACACCACGCCCATGGCGATGGGTGGAAATAAGCTGCGTAAACTTGAGTTTCTGGCGGCCGATGCGTTGCGTGAAGGGGCCGATACGCTGGTGACGGCGGGAGCTATTCAGTCAAACCACGTGCGTCAGACTGCCGCAGTGGCGGCCAAACTTGGCTTAAAGTGCGTCGCACTGCTGGAAAATCCAATCGGGACTAAGGCAGAAAACTATCTCACCAACGGCAACCGTTTGATGCTCGACTTGTTTGATGTCGAAATCGAAATGTGTGACGCGCTGCATTCACCGGATCAACAACTGGATAAAATCGCCGTTCGCCTTGAAGCGCAAGGCTTCCGTCCGTATGTGATCCCGGTTGGTGGCTCGAATGCACTGGGTGCGTTGGGTTATGTCGAAAGTGCGCTGGAAATCGCGCAACAGTGTGAAGGTGCGGTCAGTGTTTCATCGGTGGTTGTCGCCTCTGGAAGCGCCGGGACGCACGCCGGGCTGGCGGTCGGCCTTGAGCAAGTGATGCCAGATGTGGATTTAATCGGCGTCACGGTTTCGCGCTCCATTGCGCAGCAACTGCCTAAAGTGGAAGCGCTGCAACAGGCGGTCGCGCAATCGCTGAGTGTCAGCGCATCCAACCCCATTCATTTATGGGACGACTATTTCGCTCCGGGTTACGGTCATCCTAACGAAGAAGGGCTTGAGGCGATTAAAATACTGGCGCGTCTGGAAGGGATCTTGCTTGATCCGGTTTATACCGGCAAAGCGATGGCCGGACTGATTGATGGCGTGGCGCAGAAGCGTTTTAAAGACGAAGGCCCCATTATCTTTATCCATACCGGTGGGGCGCCAGCGTTATTTGCTTATCATCCCCATGTTTAATTCGATTTTGTAGGGTGGATTAGCGCAGCGACATCCACCGCATTATGGCGCACAGGGTACATTTAAGTATGCAAGAAAGTATTCAACTGGTGCTGGATTCGGCACCGTTTCTGCTTAAAGGAGCCGTCTTTACGCTGCAACTCAGCATCGGCGGCATGTTCTTTGGGTTGATACTCGGCTTTATGTTGGCGCTGATGCGTTTGTCGCCGTTCTGGCCATTCTCGTGGTTATCGCGTTTTTATGTGTCGATTTTCCGTGGTACGCCGTTAATCGCGCAGCTGTTCATGATCTATTACGGTTTACCGCAGTTTGGCATTGAGCTGGATCCGATTCCGGCGGCGATGATCGGTTTGTCGCTTAATACCGCGGCCTATGCATCCGAAACTTTACGTGCGGCGATTTCGTCTATCGAAAAAGGGCAGTGGGAAGCCGCAGCCAGTATCGGCATGACGCCGTGGCAAACCTTACGCCGGGCGATTTTGCCACAGGCTGCTCGTGTCGCATTACCGCCGCTGAGCAACAGTTTTATCAGCCTGGTAAAAGACACCTCACTTGCGGCCACCATTCAGGTTCCGGAACTGTTTCGCCAGGCGCAACTTATTACCTCGCGTACGCTCGAGGTCTTCACCATGTATCTCGCGGCTTCTTTGATTTACTGGGTAATGGCAACAGTGCTTTCTTCGTTGCAAAACTACTTTGAAAATCAGCTAAATCGCCAGGACAGGGATCCAAAATGAGCGCAATCGACGTAAAACAACTGGTCAAAAAATTCCACGGGCAGACCGTGCTGCATGGTATCGATCTGGAGGTGGAAGCGGGCGAAGTGGTGGCGATCATCGGGCCGAGTGGTTCCGGTAAAACCACCTTGCTGCGTTGCATTAACTTGCTGGAACAACCAGAAGCCGGGACCATTAAGGTTGGTGAGATATCCATTGATGCCACGCAATCACTTAGTAAACAGAAGAATCGCGTGCGTGAACTGCGTCAGCACGTGGGATTTGTATTTCAAAGCTTCAACCTGTTCCCGCATCGTACGGTGATTGAGAACATCATCGAAGGGCCGGTTATTGTGAAAGGTGAACCGAAGGACGAAGCGATTGCGCGTGCTCGTGAATTGCTGGCAAAAGTCGGCCTGAGCGGTAAAGAAACCAGTTATCCGCGCCGTCTTTCCGGCGGGCAGCAACAACGTGTGGCGATTGCCCGCGCGTTGGCGATGCGCCCGGAAGTGATTTTGTTTGATGAGCCAACCTCAGCGCTGGATCCTGAGCTGGTGGGGGAAGTGCTGAGCACTATCCGCCAGCTGGCAGAAGAGAAACGCACCATGGTCATCGTGACGCACGAAATGAGCTTTGCGCGTGATGTGGCTGACCGGGCTATTTTCATGGATCAAGGCCGCATTGTTGAGCAAGGGCCTGCGCGTGAATTGTTTGCCAATCCAAAGCAGCCGCGTACGCAACAGTTCCTCGAGAAATTCCTCACCCAGTAATCG
This sequence comes from Buttiauxella sp., assembly GCF_049686335.1. Lineage (NCBI taxonomy): Bacteria > Pseudomonadati > Pseudomonadota > Gammaproteobacteria > Enterobacterales > Enterobacteriaceae > Buttiauxella > Buttiauxella sp. The sequence continues at coordinate 13,149 of NZ_JBAVHX010000020.1, forward strand.
GTATGGCCCCATCGGGGCCGTTTAATCATATAAATACTATTGATGAATGTGATAGCGTTAGGGATTACATTTGGAAATGATTTCAGTGGCAGGAGAATCGCCAGACCTTATGGACGATCGCAACTTTTTTAGCTGGCGGCAGGATGCGCTGAATATCTTCCAGTCTGTGACGCAGGCTGACGAAATATCGAAAATTCTTCATCAGCAAACGGAGCTGCTGGAATTTGACTATTACTCACTGTGTATTCGTCACCCGGTGCCTTTTACTCGTCCGAAGACGTCCTTAAAGTCGACTTATCCGCAGAGCTGGCTCGACCATTATCATGCAGAAAACTATTTTGCGATTGATCCGGTTTTGCGCCCTGAGAATTTCATGCGCGGGAATCTGCCGTGGAATGACGAACTTTTTAGTGAAACCCAGGAGTTCTGGGATGCGGCACGCGATCACGGCATCCGACGCGGCATCAGCCAGTGCGTGATGGCGCCCAATCGTGCCATCGGCTTTTATTCGGTTTCGCGTAATGTGGGAAAAGGCAAAGTTTTGCCAGACGATGAATTGCAATTACGCATGCAATATTTGGCTGAATTGAGCTTAATGACATTAATGAGGCTTAATGATCCATCCATAGCGGCGATGCCATTAAAGTTAAGCAAGCGTGAGCGAGAAATATTGCAATGGACGGGCGAGGGGAAAACATCCGCTGAAATCGCCATTATTTTGTCGATATCAGAAAATACCGTGAATTTTCACCAGAAGAATATGCAGAAGAAATTTAATGCGCCGAATAAAACGCAAATTGCCTGTTATGCAGCAGCGATTGGGATAATTTGAAAGGCGATTTTTGCGAGGTGTGTTCAACGAAACGGCTGGAGAAACGAAGCTCATCCAGCCGTCGCGATTCGATTACTGACGGTAAGCCTGTTTAATTTGCTTAACAGTATTACCAAAAACGTCTGCGTGTGCCGAGTCTTCCATTTGAGCGATTTGCTTTTCCATTTTGATGATAACCTTGCCTGCATCGGCCTGGCCCATGGCTTTCAGCATCTGAGTTAGCATTGCCTTCAGACAGGTGACTTCAATAGCCAGTTCACTATTGTTGTCTGCGGTTGAAAAATCAGGAGTGCTCATTCGTGTTCCTCGGTCTCGGTTGGTACACCGTTGTTCGTGTAACGGTTTCGTAAGGCGGCGGAGTATAGCACAGTCGTAAACCATTTTATTAGTGGTTACGTGAAACTGGTCGGATGTTCGCTGTACAATGCAGTAATTGTTTTAAATTTGTTTATTTATGGTTAAAAAAATGCTGGCTTGAAGATTATTTAATACCTCTAATATAAGTGGAGTAAGGGTTTTTCTAATATGAAAAGCACTTTTACTTTTTATAACGCGTTATCTATCCGTTTTCTGTCTTACTTTCCGCTGTACAATTAAATTTCCAATGCGGTGTAAGTTCTGAAAATCTGTTTTTATATTTTAAAGTTGCCTGAAAACCCGCTAATATGGCTCGGTAATTTTTTAGCAGCGTTATCCCTATTCTGGAGAGATCCCTTGATCAACGTTCTTCTTGTTGATGACCACGAACTGGTGCGCGCAGGGATACGACGCATTCTTGAAGATATCAAAGGGATCAAGATATCAGGCGAAGCAAATTGCGGTGAGGATGCCGTAAAGTGGTGCCGTAGTCATCCGGTTGATGTGGTCCTGATGGACATGAACATGCCGGGTATTGGTGGCCTTGAAGCAACACGTAAAATCGCGCGATATTCAACGGATATCAAAGTGATTATGTTGACAATTCACACCGAAAATCCGTTACCTGCAAAAGTGATGCAGGCGGGTGCCGCTGGGTACTTAAGTAAAGGTGCCGCACCACAAGATGTGGTGAATGCGATTCGCTCGGTGAATGCAGGGCAGCGCTATATAGCGTCAGATATTGCCCAACAAATGGCATTAAGCCAGATTGAACCTGAGAAAACAGACACGCCGTTTGCGAGTTTGTCTGAGCGTGAATTACAGATTATGCTGATGATCACCAAAGGCCAGAAGGTCAATGAGATCTCAGAGCAGCTTAATCTCAGCCCGAAAACGGTCAACAGTTACCGTTACCGCATGTTTAGTAAACTGAATATCAGTGGCGATGTTGAGCTGACACACCTGGCCATTCGTCATGGTTTATTTAGTGCGGAGACGTTAATCAGTAGTGAGTGAAATCTTTGACCCACGAGCTTTTCTCAAAACCGTAACCAGTCAACCTGGCGTCTATCGTATGTATGACGCCAGTGAAACGGTCATATACGTTGGTAAAGCAAAAGACCTGAAGAAGCGTTTGTCGAGCTACTTCAGAAGCAATCTTGCGAGCCGAAAAACCGAAGCTCTGGTTGCCTTAATTCAGCATATCGACGTGACGGTCACGCACACCGAAACCGAAGCGTTGTTGCTGGAACACAACTACATCAAGCTGTATCAGCCGCGTTACAACGTGCTGCTGCGTGATGACAAATCCTATCCCTTTATTTTCCTGAGCGGCGACACGCACCCGCGACTTGCAATGCATCGTGGGGCGAAACACGCAAAAGGGGAATACTTCGGGCCATTCCCGAATGGTTATGCCGTCCGCGAAACGCTGGCATTACTGCAGAAAATCTTCCCGATTCGCCAGTGCGAAAACAATGTCTATCGCAACCGCTCACGTCCTTGTTTGCAATATCAAATTGGACGCTGCCTGGGGCCATGCGTCGCCGGTTTAGTCAGTGAAGACGAGTATGCCCAGCAAGTGGAATATGTTCGTTTGTTCCTGTCGGGCAAAGACGATCAGGTTCTCAATCAACTGATTTCCAGAATGGAAACGGCGAGCCAAAACCTGGCGTTTGAAGAGGCCGCGAGAATTCGCGACCAGATTCAGGCAGTGCGTCGTGTGACGGAAAAACAGTTTGTCTCCAATACTGGTGATGACCTGGATGTGATTGGCGTGTCGTTCGATTCAGGTATGGCGTGTGTGCATGTGCTGTTTATTCGCCAGGGCAAAGTTTTGGGTAGCCGCAGTTATTTCCCGAAAGTACCTAACGGCACTGAACTGTCCGAAGTGGTCGAAACCTTTGTCGGTCAGTTCTATCTGCAAGGCAGCCAGATGCGCACTTTGCCATCTGAAATCCTGCTTGATTTCAATTTGCCGGATAAAACCTTGCTGTCAGATTCTTTGACTGAGCTGGCGGGGCGGCGAATCAACGTGCAGACTAAACCTCGTGGCGATCGCGCGCGTTATCTCAAACTGGCCCGCACAAATGCGGCGACAGCGCTGGTGACGCGTCTGGCGCAGCAATCCACCATCCATCAACGGTTAGCCGCTTTAGCCAGTGTGCTGGAGTTGCCTGCTATCAAACGGATGGAGTGCTTTGACATCAGCCACACCATGGGTGAGCAAACTATCGCTTCCTGCGTAGTTTTTGATGCCAATGGCCCGGTGCGTGCTGAATATCGTCGCTACAACATCGAAGGCATCACGCCGGGCGATGATTATGCCGCGATGAATCAGGTGCTGCGCCGTCGCTATGGAAAAGCGATAGATGACAGCAAAGTACCGGATGTGATTCTGATAGACGGTGGGAAAGGGCAACTCGGCCAGGCGAAAACCGTATTTGCCGAGCTTGATGTTCCCTGGGATAAGCATCATCCGTTGTTGCTGGGTGTGGCAAAAGGGGCTGACCGTAAAGCCGGGCTTGAGACATTGTTCTTCGAGCCTGAAGGTGAAGGGTTCTCGCTGCCGCCAGATTCACCAGCGCTGCATGTGATTCAGCATATCCGTGATGAATCCCACGACCATGCTATTTCTGGCCACCGCAAAAAACGTGCGAAAGTCAAAAATACCAGTGCGCTCGAGACCATCGAAGGCGTTGGGCCAAAACGTCGCCAGATGTTGTTGAAATATATGGGGGGATTGCAACCATTAAAGAATGCATCCGTAGAAGAAATCGCAAAAGTGCCGGGTATCTCGCAAGCGTTGGCAGAAAAGATCTTCTACTCGTTGAAACATTAAGGCCTCTGTAGCAACATAGAGACAATTTCCACTTACGACAGACAGTTAACCAGCACTATGCAATTTAATATCCCAACATTGCTTACTCTGTTTCGTATCATCCTTATCCCATTCTTTGTGCTGGCTTTTTATCTGCCGTTTAGCTGGGCGCCATTCCTATGCGCGTTTATCTTCTGGTTTGCCGCAATCACTGACTGGTTTGATGGTTTTCTGGCGCGTCGCTGGAATCAAAGCACACGCTTTGGTGCCTTCCTGGATCCGGTCGCCGATAAAGTGATGGTCGTCGTCGCACTGGTGCTGGTGGTGGAACACTATCACGCCTGGTGGGTAACGTTGCCTGCGGCCACCATGATTGCCCGTGAAATTATTATTTCTGCCCTGCGCGAGTGGATGGCTGAAATCGGCAAACGCAGCAGTGTTGCCGTCTCGTGGATTGGTAAATCCAAGACCATGGCGCAGATGCTGGCTTTGATCGGTATGTTGTGGCGTCCGAATATGTGGATTGAATATGCGGGGATTGGTCTGTTCTTTATCGCTGCGGTGCTGACGTTCTGGTCGATGTTCCAGTACCTGAAAGCCGCCAGCAAAGACTTGCTCGACAACTCCGGCGTTTAATCTTTACCCGCAATCTGAGCCCTTCTTTCAGACTCGAGAGTTATCTACCCTGATGGTGACTCTCGACCTCCAGCCTCAAGTAACCAATAATGATCCGCCTTCCTCACAGAACCCTCGACGGAAGGTTATAGTTAGCTTATCGACATCATGTTTGAGTACAGGGGAATTATGATCCGTTTATCCTCGCTGGCCCTTGTGCTGACCGCCCTGAGCTGGAGCGCGCAAGCAGTCACCTATCCACTTCCGCCGGTTGGGAGCCGCCTGGTCGGTGAACCGGTAACGGTGATCATTCCAGAAAAGAATATGCAGCCGCTTGAGTATTTTGCCGCGCAGTACGGACAGGGGTTCAGCAATATGCTGGAAGCCAACCCTGGCGTCGATCCGTTCCTGCCAAAAGACGGTACGCAGTTGACCATTCCGCAGCAATTAATTCTGCCGGACACCATACGCGAGGGCATCGTGATTAACGTCGCTGAAATGCGGCTTTATTACTACCCGCCAGAAGGTAACACGGTGGAAATTTTGCCCATTGGTATCGGTCAGGCCGGGCGTGAAACGCCGCGTAACTGGGTGACGAGAGTCGAGCGTAAGCAGGAAGCACCGGCCTGGACACCGACGGCGAATACCCGACGCGAGTACGCGAAAGAGGGGAAAACCCTGCCAGCATTCGTGCCTCCGGGTGAGGATAACCCGATGGGGCTGTACGCGATTTACATCGGCAAGCTGTACGCCATCCACGGCACAAACGCCAACTTTGGTATCGGCCTGCGTGTCAGCCAGGGCTGCATCCGCCTGCGCAAAGACGACATAAAATACCTGTTCGATAACGTGCCAGTGGGGACGCGTGTACAGTTGATTGACCAGCCGGTGAAAGCCACGGTCGAGCCGGACGGGAGTCGGTGGCTGGAAGTGCATGAGCCGTTGTCCCGTAACCGTACGGAGTTTGAATCGGACAATAAAGTCCCGCTGCCGATGACTCCGGCGCTGCGCAATCTGACGGAAGGTTCTGACGTGGATGCAACAAAAGTGAGTGCCGCGTTAACCCGCCGTTCCGGGATGCCGGTGCCGATTAGTTTTGATTCCGCAACAACAGGGAAATTATAAAGCACGGGAACGTAGCAGGAAGCGGGAGTGAAATAACAGAAAGCAAAAAGCCTGCTTAGTTTCCTAAGCAGGCTTCTTTAATTTGGCTCCTCTGACTGGACTCGAACCAGTGACATACGGATTAACAGTCCGCCGTTCTACCGACTGAACTACAGAGGAATCG
>NZ_JBAVHX010000021.1:0-160418 GCF_049686335.1 Buttiauxella sp.
GGCCGAAAACCTCGCCCTGTGGCTGGAGCCGGAAGCGGAAAACGACCGCAAAATCCACCTCTACCACTGCGACCATCTGGGCACGCCGCTGGCACTGGTGGATCGCGAGGGGAATATCGACTGGCACATCACCCTCGACCCGTGGGGCAACGTCCTCAGCGAAAACAATCCGCAGCAACTGCATCAGCCACTGAGAATGCAGGGCCAGCAGATCGATGAAGAATCGGGGCTGCATTATAACCGGCACCGTTATTACGACCCGGCTCAGGGAAGGTATATCAGTCAGGATCCGATTGGGTTGGCGGGGGGATGGAATGGTTATAGCTATACATTCAACCCCATACAGCAAAGTGATCCCTTAGGTCTTAGTGATAACTGGGGAGATTTGTTTTCGCTGGGGACTATTGGTGGAGTTGACTATGGTGAGGCAGCCACGTCTGCTGGAGCCCGTTTATCATCTGACGAATCTGCCAGGGCATTAAGTAATATGGCATCCACCGAAGGAGCGTGGACCCCTGGTTCTGACTATGTAAAAGCATGGTCGATTGATACGCCAATTATTTCGCTTACAGCTCTATTTGGACCTGCAGCATCTTTTGCAAATATGATTCGAAGTAGCACTCTTTTTTGTTCTGCGAATATTTCATATCAATGGATTGAACACGGAGAGGTAAAGGCTTCTGATGCAGCCACAGCTGCATTGACCGGCGCTTTATATCCAGGCCGTTTACTTAGTACGAACACATTAATCGCTTCCGGAATTGCTTATTTAAATAGTGGGAGTAATAGCAGTGCTGTAGGGGCTGGAGTTGGAACAGTCGTAAGTGGTCTTTTGGGCAAAATACCGTTGTTATCAAATATTGTTGGTGACTACGTTACAGGGATAACGTCTGAAGGTACAAGTGATAATGTGGGAAGTATCATAAATAAGGATAATGGTAATGATTAAGATGTCTTTTTTTAAACGGCGCAAAAATGTTAATAAAAAAATGTCCATCCTCTCATACATAACGATTTGTAGCTTTCCCGTTTTCGTAGCTATTGTGACAACCATAGGAATGATCGATTATTATAATGTAAAAATATTCCATTACAATGATGGATATATATTAAAAATTTTTAAACTTATTTCCGTGAGCATTTTCTTTGCCATTGTTAATAGTATCTCCACGATTTATTTAGATAAAAGGAAAATAAATAAAAAAATTGAACAATTCAAAATGGAATACAACACAATTACAATGAGTTACGGTGAGAATTTTTACATTATAAACGGCATAAATGAGAAAGCAATTCCCGACATATTGAATGGTGTAAAAAAAAGACAAACCAATGAAGGGAAATTAATATCCTTAGATATTCAGTCTATAAGTGTCATAGTGAAAGGTATAAACATGAAGAAAATAGAGTACAGTGTTTATTGCATATCCTTATATCAATCAGGACGACGTGAAAATATCTCCTTTGATTTTTATACAGTAAATAACGGCGATCTAATGTTGAAGCATATAGATTACCCGGTTAATGTCAGACAGGCTGAAGTGTGAAGTTTAGTAGATGTGTGTGGCCGATGCAGTGCAGGCTAACACCTGCACAAAATAGAAATAAAAATCACAATTGAGGGTTCATTTGAGCCACAGCGAACACTGTGCAAATCATTTATCGGTACAGGTCAAAAATTTCTCCAGAAATTAAAGCACCCTACAATACAAGTTTATCCTCTCCATTAAATTGATTGAGGTAAACATGTGCAAAGAAATTATAATCATCAGAAACTTTTTGTCTTTTATTATATTTTACCTGGTTTTAATCGCAGCTTTTTCCTGGAATGCGATTCTGCAAAGGGAAAGGACAAGGATTCTACTCAGGCTTACGCGTGGTATGCTACAGCATATTCAAATGGCCTTATAGATGCAAAAAAACCACTCGATGATATTGCCCGAAAACTTAATGATAAAGAAATCGAACAGGCAAAAAAACTTGCCAGTGAATTTATCAAGAAATACCCAGCGCCTTCTGAAGAAAATCATACATATAAATCTAATACGGAATGCCAATATCCATAGTTAATAGGATATATATATTCAATATGAACAAAAAAGGCCGCTCATTGAGCGGCCAACCATGTCGAACATTATCCCCTTCGCATTAAAATCACATCTGCTTAGGGGATTTACTCTTATTTCTTTACTGAGGCAGAATAGATTTCAGTGCATCACCGATGTCAGCGAGGCTGCGAACGGTTTTCACGCCTGCAGCTTCCAGTGCTGCGAATTTCTCATCCGCAGTACCTTTGCCACCAGCGATGATGGCGCCCGCGTGGCCCATACGCTTGCCTTTCGGTGCAGTCACACCGGCGATGTAACCCACTACTGGCTTGGTCACATGCTCTTTGATGTAAGCTGCTGCTTCTTCTTCTGCGCTACCACCGATCTCACCGATCATCACGATAGCTTCAGTTTTCGGATCTTCCTGGAACATCTTCAGAATGTCGATGAAGTTAGAGCCTGGGATCGGGTCACCACCGATGCCCACACAGGTGGACTGGCCCAGACCGATGTCAGTAGTCTGTTTAACCGCTTCATACGTCAGCGTACCAGAGCGGGAAACAATGCCCACTTTGCCTGGCAGGTGAATGTGACCTGGCATGATGCCGATTTTGCACTCGCCTGGGGTGATCACACCTGGGCAGTTTGGCCCAATCATGCGCACGCCAGCTTCGTCCAGTTTCACTTTCACCGTCAGCATATCCAGCGTCGGGATGCCTTCGGTGATGGTGATGATCAGCTTAATGCCTGCATCGATAGCTTCCAGAATGGAGTCTTTGCAGAACGGTGCAGGAACGTAGATAACAGAAGCGGTTGCGCCTGTGGCTTCTACGGCTTCACGCACGGTGTTAAATACTGGCAGACCCAGATGCTCTGTACCGCCTTTACCTGGCGTAACACCGCCAACCATTTGCGTACCGTATGCAATCGCCTGCTCGGAGTGGAAAGTCCCCTGACTGCCGGTGAAACCCTGGCAAATCACCTTGGTGTTTTTATCGATCAAAATGGACATTATTTCCCCTCCACGGCAGCAACAACCTGCTGTGCTGCATCCGTCAGACTTTTTGCTGCAATAATATTCAGGCCGCTGTCAGCCAGTTTCTTCGCACCCAGTTCCGCGTTGTTACCTTCCAGGCGTACTACCACCGGAACGTTAACACCTACTTCTGCAACCGCACCGATGATGCCGTCTGCAATCAGGTCGCAACGTACGATACCGCCGAAGATGTTAACCAGTACGGCTTTCACTTTGTCGTCAGACAGAATGATTTTGAATGCTTCGGTCACGCGTTCTTTGGTTGCGCCGCCGCCAACATCCAGGAAGTTAGCAGGTTCGCCGCCGTGTAGTTTAACGATGTCCATGGTGCCCATTGCCAGGCCCGCACCGTTAACCATGCAACCGATGTTGCCATCAAGGGCAACGTAATTCAGTTCCCACTGTGCAGCCTGAGATTCACGTGCATCTTCCTGGCTTGGGTCACGCATTTCGCGCAGCTCTGGCTGGCGGAAGAGTGCGTTGCCATCGGCACCCAGTTTGCCATCAAGACAAACCAGATCGCCCTGCTTAGTGATAACCAGCGGGTTGATTTCGATAAGCGCAAGATCGCGCTCAAGGAAGATGTTCGCCAGCCCCATAAAGATCCTGGTGAACTGCTGAACTTGTTTACCTTCCAGACCCAGTTTGAACGCCAGTTCACGGCCTTGATAAGGCATTGGGCCTGCCAGCGGATCCAGTGCAACTTTGTGGATCAGATGCGGGGTTTCTTCCGCAACTTTTTCAATTTCAACGCCACCTTCGGTGGACGCCATGAACACTACGCGACGGGAGCTACGATCAACCACCGCGCCAAGATACAGTTCTTTATCGATGTCAGTCGCAGCTTCAACCAGAATCTGGTGAACCGGCTGGCCGTTTGCGTCTGTCTGGTAGGTCACCAGGCGTTTACCCAGCCAGTGTTCAGCAAAAGCACGGATATCTTCTTTGCTGTTTACCACTTTCACGCCGCCCGCTTTACCGCGGCCACCAGCGTGAACCTGACATTTTACCACCCACGGACCTGCGCCAATTTTAGAGGCTGCTTCTTCCGCTTCACGTGGCGTGTTACAGGCATAACCGACTGGAGCCGGTAGGCCATATCGAGCAAACAACTGTTTCGCCTGATACTCGTGTAAGTTCATGAGTTCTATCCATCCTTCATAAAAACATGTCGGTCAGTTATCGCAATCCGCGTCGGATGACGCGCAGCTTTCGACCTACAAGGCAGGTGATTATTATAGGCCCGGCAGTTTTAACCACCGAGCGTAGGGTACTAAACGTCCAGCAGCAGACGAGTCGGGTCTTCGAGCAATTCTTTGATTGCTACCAGATAACCCACTGATTCACGGCCATCTATCAGACGGTGGTCGTAAGACAGCGCCAGATACATCATTGGCAGGATCTCAACTTTACCGTCAACCGCCATCGGACGATCTTTGATGGCGTGCATGCCGAGGATCGCGCTCTGCGGCGGGTTGATGATTGGCGTAGACATCAGAGAACCAAACACACCACCGTTGGTGATGGTGAAGTTACCGCCAGTCAAATCTTCCACGGTCAGCTTGCCGTCACGGCCTTTCACAGCCAGTTCTTTAATACGTTTTTCTATGTCAGCCATGCCGAGGGTATCAACATCACGCAGTACTGGCGTAACCAGACCACGCGGAGTCGAAACCGCGATGCTCACGTCGAAGTAGTTGTGGTAAACCACGTCTTCGCCATCAATAGACGCGTTGACTTCAGGGTAGCGTTTCAGCGCTTCAACAACCGCTTTGATGTAGAAGGACATGAAGCCCAGACGCACACCATGACGTTTCTCGAAGGATTCACCGTACTGCTTACGCAGTTCCATGATTGGCTTCATGTTCACTTCGTTAAACGTAGTCAGCATGGCGGTGGAGTTTTTCGCTTCCAGCAGGCGCTCGGCAACACGCTTACGCAGACGTGTCATCGGAACGCGTTTTTCGCTGCGACCTGCCAGTGGAGCAACCGGTGCTTTGGTCTCTGTAGCGGCTTTAGCTTGAGCAGGTTGAGCCGCTTTCGCTTGAGTCAGATGTTTATCAACATCTTCACGGGTGATACGACCGCCGACACCGCTGCCTTTAATGGCATTAGCGTCCAGAGAATGTTCAGCTATCAGACGACGAATAGCCGGGCTGAGTGCGTCGTTGCTCTGCTCTTCCAAAGAAGCCTGCTGGCGCTGAGCCGGAGTAGACTCTTTGCTTTCTGCTTTCGCAGAAGTCTCTTTGCCGGAACTGTTGCCTTCACGCAAACGGCCCAGGATTTGACGAGAGGTAACGGTTGTCCCTTCATCTTCCAGTACAGCATCCAGAATACCATCTGCAGACGCCGGTACTTCCAGTACCACTTTGTCAGTTTCGATTTCCACCAGCACTTCGTCACGGGTAACGGTGTCACCCGGTTTTTTATGCCAGGTTGCAACAGTCGCATCGGCAACGGACTCAGGCAGGTCAGGAACTAGAATATCTACGCTACTCATTTTTTATCCTTTAATTAATCGACGTTCAGCGCGTCATTAACCAGATCTTGCTGCTGTTTCTGGTGAACGGACAAGTACCCTACCGCTGGTGAAGCGGAGGCTGGACGACCTGCATAACGCAGGGCTGATCCAAATGGAATCACTTCACGGAAATGGTGCTGGCTGCAGTACCATGCGCCCTGGTTAAGCGGCTCTTCCTGGCACCACACAAAATCATGTACGTGAGCAAACTGTTTCAATACTTCCTGCATCGCCTGGTGCGGGAATGGATACAACTGTTCGATGCGCACAATCGCCACATCTTTCTGATCGTTCTTACGACGCTGTTCCAGCAAATCGTAATAAACCTTACCAGAACACATTACCACGCGTTTCACGCCAGCTGGATCCAGCTCGTCAACTTCGCCAATCGCTGGCAGGAAGCTACCGTTAGCCAATTCGTCGAGAGTAGAAACCGCCAGCGGATGACGCAGCAGGGATTTCGGTGACATGACGACCAGCGGACGACGCATACCGCGCAGCGCCTGACGACGCAGCATGTGGTAAACCTGCGCTGGAGTAGAAGGCACGCAAACCTGCATGTTCTGCTCAGCACACAGCTGGAGGTAACGTTCCAGACGAGCGGATGAGTGCTCTGGACCCTGGCCTTCGTAGCCATGTGGCAGCAACATCACCAGGCCACACATACGGCCCCATTTTTGCTCGCCGGAGCTGATGAACTGGTCGATAACAACCTGAGCACCGTTGGCAAAGTCGCCGAACTGCGCTTCCCAGATAGTCAGCGTACGCGGTTCCGCAGTCGCATAACCGTATTCAAACGCCAGAACCGCTTCTTCAGACAGCACGGAGTCCCAAACTTTGAACTCGCCCTGGCTGTTGTGAACGTGTTGCAGCGGGGTGTAAGTCGAACCGTTGGTCTGGTTGTGAATCACCGCGTGACGGTGGAAGAAGGTCCCACGACCCACGTCTTCACCAGACAAACGTACAGAAACACCTTCATCAACCATAGTGGCGTACGCCAGGTTTTCTGCAGCACCCCAGTCGAATTTCTTCGCGCCGTTCGCCATTTCCATGCGGTCGCTGTAGATTTTCGCTACACGTGACTGCATTTCAACGGTTTCAGGTGCGCTGCTAATACGTTTAGCCAGCTCCTGCAGACGCTTCATCTCTACCTTGTTCGGATAGCTCTCATCCCACTCGTGGTTGAGGTATGGCGACCAGGTAAACGAATGCATGTTCATTGGGCGGTATTCTTTCACCACACACTCACCGGCATCCAGCGCATCACGGTAGAGGTTCACCATTTCGGTGGCATCTTCCAGCGTGGCAAGCTTTTGCTGCTCCAGACGGTCGGCGTAAATTTTACGCGGCGTCGGGTGTTTCTTAATTTTCTGGTACATCATCGGCTGAGTTGCACTTGGCTCATCAGCTTCGTTATGACCATGGCGACGGTAGCAAACCAGGTCAATAAACACGTCGCGCTTGAAGGTGTTACGGAAGTCCAGCGCCAGGCGAGTAACAAACGCTACAGCTTCAGGATCATCAGCATTCACGTGGAAAATTGGCGCCATCACCATCTTACCGATATCGGTACAGTACGGTGTAGAACGCGCATCCAGTGGGTTGGATGTGGTGAAACCAATCTGGTTGTTGATTACGATGCGAACGGTACCGCCCACTTCGTAACCACGCGCTTTGGACATGTTCAGGGTTTCCTGAACCACGCCCTGCCCTGCAACCGCTGCGTCACCGTGAATGGTGATTGGCAGAACCTGGTTGCTGCCTGGTTTATCCAGCCTGTCCAGACGCGCACGTACAGAACCGATAACCACCGGGCTTACGATTTCAAGGTGCGACGGGTTAAACGCCAGCGCCAGGTGTACCAGGCCGCCTTCGGTTTCAACATCAGATGAGAAGCCCATGTGGTACTTCACGTCACCGGTGCCCAGGTGTTCTTTATGTTTACCGGCAAACTCGTCGAACAGTTCCTGCGGTTTTTTACCCAGTACGTTGATGAGTACGTTCAGGCGGCCACGGTGCGCCATACCCAGAACCACTTCACGTGTGCCGCTCTTGCCCGCATGGCGGATCATCTCTTTGAGCATTGGCACCAGTGCGTCACCGCCTTCCAGTGAGAAGCGTTTCGCGCCCGGGAATTTCGCACCCAGGTAACGCTCAAGCCCTTCAGCTGCAGTCAGTTCGCTCAGGAAGCGTTTTTTCTCTTCAACCGTAAATGTTGAGTGACCTACCACCGATTCAATGCGCTGCTGGATCCAGCGTTTCTCTTCAGTGCTAGTGATGTGCATATATTCCGCACCGATCGAACCGCCGTAGGTCTGTTTGAGCGCATCAATCAGGTCAGCAAGCTTCATGGTTTCTTTGCCGCTGGCAAAAGAACCCACGTTGAAAGTTTCCTGAAGATCGGCATCCGTCAGATTGTGGAAAGCAGGATCCAAATCGGGAACCGAGTCCTGTTTCCACAGGCCAAGCGGATCAAGGTTTGCAGCTTGATGACCACGGAAACGCCAGGCGTTGATCAACTGCAGGACTTTGACTTGCTTAACGTCAGTGTCAGGGTCGGTAATTGCGGTGGAATAACGTGAGGCATCCTTCGCCAGACGACGGAAATAATCACGTGTTTTGGAATGGAATTGATCCGGTCTGGCCCCGGTTCCAGGTAATTGCTGGAACATTGAGCGCCAGTGCGCATCAACAGAGTCAGGATCGGTTAAGAAGTCTTCATAGAGCTGCTCTATCCAGGACTGGTTTGCACCTGCCAGGTAAGAGGAATCCAGCCAGGCTTTCATTTCGCCGTTCTGCATCGTGATCCCTTAAGCATTTTTATGCTTATTTCGCCGTGAATAACTATTACGTACAAAATACAGAAGCTGTACGCATTACCGGGGTTCACAACTACGAGCCTTTTTCCTTTCCAGGCGGCTCGAGAAGGAACCTTTAAAAACTGTCGCAACAGGGCAGTTTTTAAAGATTTCCTGCATTTTTATGACTCCCTCTCCCTCAGGGAGAGTGTCGGGGTGAGGGTTGTGTCCAGCATCGGTCGCCCTCACCCTAACCCTCTCCCCCAGGAGAGGGAACTATCAGGCACTCTTTTGCAGCAACATCGACTTAATATGGCCGATAGCTTTCGTCGGGTTTAGCCCCTTAGGACAAACACTGACGCAATTCATGATGCTATGGCAGCGGAATACACTGAAAGCATCACTGATACCGTCAAGACGACTGGCGGTTTCAGTATCACGGCTATCGATTAAGAAGCGATACGCCGCCAGTAGACCTGCCGGACCGATGAACTTATCCGGGTTCCACCAGAATGATGGGCAGGACGTCGAGCAGCAAGCACAAAGGATACATTCGTACAGCCCATCGAGTTTTTCACGTTGCTCAGGTGACTGTAAATGCTCACGAGCCGGTGGATTCTGCCCATTATTCAACAGGTAAGGCTTAATCTTCTCATATTGAGCATAGAATTGCCCCATGTCCACAACGAGATCTCGCACAACCGGCAAACCTGGGAGTGGGCGGATAACAATCTTCTGCTTTCCGTTACCCAGTGCGGAGATTGGCGTGATACAAGCCAGACCATTTTTACCGTTCATGTTCACGCCATCAGAGCCACAAACCCCTTCACGGCATGAGCGACGAAACGACAGCGTCGGATCTTTTTCTTTCAGTTGCATCAGCGCGTCAAGCAACATCATGTCGCGCCCTTCTTCCCCTTCCAGGGTGTACTCCTGCATACGCGGAGCATCGTCAACATCCGGGTTGTAGCGATAAATAGAGAATTCGAGTTTCATCACTTTGCTCCGCTATTAATAAGTACGCACTTTCGGCGGGAATGCCGGACGCAGTTTCGGCTGCATGTTCACCTCACGGCGAGTCATGCTTTCCGACTCAGGCAGATACAGGCTATGGCATAGCCAGTTTGCATCGTCACGGTCCGGATAGTCGAAGCGGCTATGCGCGCCACGGCTTTCGGTGCGGAAGTTCGCGGACACAGCGGTTGCATAAGCGGTTTCCATCAGGTTATCCAGCTCCAGGCACTCAACACGCTGGGTGTTGAATTCGCTTGAAGTGTCATCCAGACGGGCATTTTTCAGGCGTTCACGGATTTGTTTCAGCTGCTCAAGACCTTTTGCCATGGCATCACCTTCACGGAATACCGAGAAGTTATGCTGCATACATTCCTGAAGCGCTTTGCGGATTTGCACTGGATCTTCACCGTTACGGTTATTGTTCCAGCGGTTCAGACGTTCCAGAGCGGCATTGATGTCGTCTTCGCTGGCATCACGCAGTTCGCCTTGCTCAGCGATACACTCCAGCAGATGCAGACCCGCAGCGCGACCGAACACCACCAGGTCAAGCAGCGAGTTGCCGCCCAGACGGTTAGCACCGTGAACCGATACGCAGGCGATTTCGCCCACGGCAAACAGACCCGGAATAACGACGTCTTCGCCCTGCTCGTTTACGGTCAGCGCCTGGCCGGTTACTTTGGTCGGGATCCCGCCCATCATATAGTGGCAAGTAGGGATAACCGGAATCGGCTCTTTAACCGGGTCAACGTGTGCAAAGGTACGTGACAGCTCAAGGATACCCGGCAGGCGTGATTCCAGAACTTCTTTGCCCAGGTGGTCGAGTTTCAATTTAGCGTGTGGACCCCATGGGCCATCGCAACCACGACCTTCACGGATTTCAATCATGATGGAACGAGCCACAACGTCACGGCCCGCCAGATCTTTGGCGTTTGGCGCATAACGTTCCATGAAACGTTCGCCATGTTTGTTCAGCAGATAACCGCCTTCACCACGACAACCTTCTGTAACAAGAACGCCCGCACCGGCGATACCGGTTGGGTGGAATTGCCACATTTCCATGTCTTGCACCGGTACACCAGCACGCAGCGCCATGCCAACACCGTCGCCGGTATTAATGTGGGCGTTAGTGGTGGACTGATAAATACGGCCTGCACCGCCTGTAGCCAGTACGGTTGCTTTCGCTTTGAAGTAAACCACTTCACCGGTTTCGATGCACAGTGCGGTGGTACCCACCACGGCACCATCGGCGTTTTTCACCAGATCCAGCGCATACCACTCGGAGAAAATAGTGGTTTTGTTTTTCAGGTTCTGTTGATAAAGGGTGTGCAGCAATGCGTGACCGGTACGGTCGGCAGCCGCCGCAGTACGTGCCGCTTGTTCGCCACCGAAGTTCTTCGACTGGCCACCAAACGGACGCTGATAAATAGTGCCATCTTCAAGACGGGAGAACGGCAGACCCATATGTTCCAGTTCCAGAATCGCTTCCGGGCCGGTTTTACACATATATTCAATGGCGTCCTGGTCACCGATATAGTCGGAACCTTTTACCGTGTCATACATATGCCATTCCCAGTTGTCTTCGTGGGTATTACCCAGTGCAACGGTAATACCACCCTGCGCAGACACGGTGTGGGAACGGGTTGGGAAAACTTTAGACAGCAAGGCACAAGTCTGGCCTGACTGGGAAATCTGCAGCGCGGCGCGCATACCTGCGCCACCTGCACCGATGACGACTGCATCAAACTCTCTGACTGGTAAATTCATTACACACCCCACACCACAACGAATCCATAAATAACGTAAACCAGCAGTGCCACAACAATCAGCAGTTGCAGCCCAAGACGAATCGCCACTGGTTTAACGTAGTCGGTCAACACCTGCCACATGCCAATCCAGGCATGGATCAAAATTGAGAACAATGTCAGCAGGGTGAACACTTTGGTGAAGGCGGAGCCGAAGAAACCACTCCAGACCTCGTAGGTTAAATCGCCGGTAACAGCGAAGAACCCGATCATATAAATGATGTACAGGGTGATGACGATGGCGGAGGCACGAACCAGAATATAGTCATGCACACCATTGCGACCCAATGCGGAGGCATTGCTTACCATACGAGGACTCCTGCGAGAATTGAAAGCACGAAAGTCAAGACAAAGGAAATCATCGCGGATCGTTTGCCCGCTATCAGGGTTTCATCCAGCAAACCGGTGTCCATCATGATGTGGCGAATACCCACAACAACGTGATAAGCCAGCGCGGTGAGGATGCCCCACATAATGAATTTAACAAAGAAGCTGTCCATGATTGCTGACGCAACAAGGAAGCCTTCTGGAGAGGAGAGTGACTGACCCAATAACCAAAGTAGGATGCCAACAGCCACAAAGGTGATCACGCCGGATACACGATGGAGGATGGAAGCGATTGCAGTGACGGGGAACCTCATCGTAGTGAGATCGAGGTTTACAGGTCTTTGTTTTTTCGCATTTTTTATCATGAATAGCGCCCACATGCTGTTCTTATTGTTTCCTTCCTCCGGGTCTGCAGGCGGGGTCAGACAGCGTGAACTTTCTATAACTGTGCGTCATGCAAAAACAGCTACATCCAGATGCCAAAAAACTGGCTACAACGCTGGGTGGCGCCCGGTGGCAGGGTATTCCGGAGACCTGGCGGCAGTATAGGCGCTTCACAAATTCATTACAATTAACCTACATATAGTTTGAAGGGTTTTAGTCGGAACAGTGAGCACGATCACGATAACAACATTATTTTAAATTTTAATCATCTGATTTGACAAAAGTTAAACATTCTTGTTACAAACGGAGCCAGAAAAGCCGTATAATTCGCAAAAGTTATAGGGTCAGCCTTTCACCTGAGAATAAGTTATGTAACAGTGTGTCGGTATTGACCCAGTCGATTAGGACAGTTATTAGTGGTAAACAGGTTTGAATGATATGGACTGCTAACACCTTGATTTGCTGATTTATCGCCTGCGTGGCATGTGTTACCTGCAAGCGCCCATCGCTCTGTACCCTGGCTGTACACAATCAAAACAGAGCCACGAGCAAATAAAAAAACGGGTAAGCGTCACGGTTGGTTTGAATGTATTTCCTAAATAATTCGAGTGGCATCGAGGCGGCAACGCAGCAAATCCCCTGGAGCTTACATAAGTAAGTGACTGGGGTGAGCGAGGAAAGCCAACAAAGATGCAACTTGAAGTATGACGGGAATAGGCAAGTCGGGCACCGCGCAGTCTGATGAAATAAGGCGCTAAGGAGACCGTAAATGGCTGATAAAAAAGCAACTCTCACCTATAACGGTGATGATGCTCTGGAACTGGATGTGCTAAAAGGCACACTCGGTCAGGATGTAATTGATATCCGTAGTCTTGGTTCTAAAGGTGTGTTTACTTTTGACCCAGGTTTCACCTCTACCGCATCATGTGAATCGAAAATCACCTTTATCGACGGTGATGAAGGCATCTTGTTGCACCGTGGTTTCCCAATCGATCAACTGGCAACCCACTCCAGCTATCTTGAAGTCTGCTACATCCTGCTGAACGGCGAAAAACCGAATCAGGAACAATACGAAGAATTCAAAACCACCGTTACCCGTCACACTATGATCCACGAACAAATCACCCGTTTGTTCCACGGTTTCCGTCGTGATTCCCACCCGATGGCGGTAATGTGCGGCGTGACCGGTGCGCTGGCGGCGTTTTATCATGACTCCATGGACGTGAATAACCCACGCCATCGTGAAATTGCAGCGTTCCGCCTGCTGTCCAAAATGCCAACGATGGCAGCCATGTGTTACAAATATTCCATTGGCCAGCCGTTCGTTTACCCACGCAACGACCTGTCCTACTCCGGTAACTTCCTGAATATGATGTTCTCCACTCCGTGTGAGAAATACGAAGTTAACCCGATTCTCGAACGCGCTATGGACCGAATTCTGATCCTGCACGCTGACCACGAGCAAAACGCTTCCACCTCTACCGTTCGTACCGCAGGCTCTTCTGGCGCTAACCCGTTCGCCTGTATCGCTGCCGGTATCGCATCCCTGTGGGGACCTGCGCACGGTGGTGCTAACGAAGCGGCGCTGAAAATGCTCGAAGAGATCAGCAGCGTTGAACACATTCCAGAATTCATCCGTCGTGCGAAAGATAAGAATGACTCTTTCCGCCTGATGGGCTTTGGTCACCGCGTCTACAAAAACTACGACCCGCGTGCCACTGTAATGCGTGAAACCTGCCATGAAGTTCTGAAAGAGCTGAATCTGAAAGATAACAGCCTGCTGGAAGTGGCGATGGAACTTGAGCATATCGCGCTTAACGACCCGTACTTCATCGAGAAGAAACTCTACCCGAACGTGGACTTCTACTCAGGCATCATCCTGAAAGCCATGGGGATTCCATCTTCCATGTTTACCGTTATCTTCGCGATGGCGCGTACTGTTGGCTGGATTGCTCACTGGAACGAAATGCACGACGACGGCATTAAAATTGCCCGTCCACGTCAGTTGTACACTGGCTACGCACAGCGTGATTTCAAATCTGATTTGAAGAAATAAGTTCGTTTCTGAAAAGTAAAAACGCGCCAAATGGCGCGTTTTTTTATATTGCGAGTAACGGTTTCGTAAGGTGCATAAGCGCAAACGTCATCCGCCAGTTTTTTAGTTTCTACTCGCCAGTGTTACGCCTGCGGGGTATCCGTCAGAGTTGTGATGCTCACGCCCTGCGGGGTTGATGTTTGCGCCTCAGTCGGCGATTGAATGGTTGGCGTCAACTCGGTAACTTTCGGCGGTTCCTGGGGTTCCTGCGTTGCTACTGGCGCGACAGGTGCATCAGTCTGCGTCTGTTCGGTGGCGGCAGGCTCTTCAATTTGTTTCGGTATCATCGGAACGGGTTCCGCCGGAATCGATTCTGACTTCGGTTTCGGAACTGGCGTTGATGCACGGACGATAAATGTTGGTTTGCCCTTCGTCACAGAATAGGTCACATGGCTGACAACATCACTTGATGTCGACACTTCGACAGGCGCTATGGTCACGCGACCAATCAGCGTCCGGGCATAGCCGCCGACTTTATGTTTGCCCTCTGGCAGTTGAACTTCGAGACTCTCACTCTTCCCCAGCGCACCGGCATCCTTGCTATCAATAGTCACGTAAATTGCGGTGCCATCATCGGTTTTAGTCGGGATATGCGTCACGGTCACCCGCGAGGAGCCGAAATCGAAAGCCGGAGTCTGGTCGGCGGTTTTCGATTTTGCGCATCCCGTGAGGGCTAAAACGGCTGCTATGGCAGTCAGGGCGAAACGATAACTCATAGTACAACGTCTTCCTTTAAGATATTTTTGTGATCTGCGTCCCAATATACCCGATCTCTGTCAGATGAGATAAACGCAATCCTCAGGATTGTTAATGCTGACAACCCGGGCACCAATAAAATGGCCTGGATGACAGCATTGTTTTCTCTATTTTGCCACCGCAGCGTTCGCACTTCTGCCCTGCCCGATGAAACACCTTAAAGCTAAAAATCGCCCCATGATGTTTATTTTCATCGACATTTCCACGGGTATTGTAGGAATGTCGAGGAATATCCAGCAGGGCATGCGACAGTTTATCGAGTTGTACGGGGGTTAAATCCTGTGCTTTATGTTGCGCCAGCAAACCTACTGCCCACAGAATTTCAACGCGCAGATAGTTTCCTAATCCTGCCAGAAACGCCTGATCCAACAACAGACCGCTGAATTGTCGCTTGCGAAATCTTGCAGATAATAATCGTTCTTTAACCTGTTCGGCACTCAGAGTGAGATCTAATACATCCGGGCCAACACGGAGCAAAAATGGATGACTCGCCACCCCCTCCGCATCGAGCATTTCAATATCCGAGGCGCTGTAGAGCAAAATGGCTTTATCGGCGGTCTGCAAGTTTACGCGTAAAACACGATTAGTTTCCGGTATTTCCCCGGCATTAACCACGCGCCACACGCCGTAAAGCTGGTTGTGGCTGTAGAGAGTCAAACCGTCAGAGAAATGCGTCAGTAACGCTTTACCGCGCGTTTCGATACACTCAACTTTTTGGCCTACAAGTGCCTTTTCAAACGCTTTTAAAGCAGGAAAGGCAAACCAGGCCGCAGTGATAGGCTTACCTAAAACCGCGGCTTCGAGTTTGTCAGCCGCTCGTCGTATTTCCGGGCCTTCTGGCATCAGATTATCCCTGAGAATCAGTCTTCGTTATTCAGCCGCCAGGCCAGTTGTTCGAGGTAAATATGCTGCTCGCGACGCGCTTTCAGTGCTTCCTCCAGCGTGGTGTGTACGAAGTGGATCGGTTCACCCAAACGCAATTGCGCCAGATTAAACATGTCCGCTTCGATAACGCACGCAATGCGCGGATAGCCGCCCGTTGTCTGAGCATCATTCATCAACACGATAGGCTGACCGTTGTGCGGTACTTGCACCACACCCGGCAGCAATCCGTGTGACAGTAATTCGCGGTCTGTGGTGCGCTCCAGCCGCTGCCCCTGTAAACGATAACCCATCCGGTTACTCTGCGGGCTAAGCTGCCACGGCAAACGCCAGAACGCGTCCTGAGAGGTTTGAGTGAACTCGTGATACTCCGGCCCCTCGAGCGCACGAATGCGGTTTCCCCACAACAGCTGTTTCACGCCACGCGCTTCACGGAAATGTCGTGTTGCAGGCAGTTGCGCGATTTCATCGCCATCTTTAAGTAGCCGCCCTTCGATGCCACCGATTTGGGCTTTTATATCGGTACTGTACGAGCCCAGCACTTCGGGAACATCAAATCCACCTGCAACGGCAAGATAACTACGCATACCACGCTCGGGGTTTTTGAGCTTCAGTTGCTGGCCCGCTTTCACCGGCAAACGCCAGCCCGTCCACACCGCACGACCATCCAGGTCCGCATGACAGCCCGCTCCTGTCAGCGCAAACCATCCGTCTTGCGTGAACTCGACGACACAATTTCCCAGAGTAATTTCTAACGCAGCACTGTCAGGTTCATTGCCCACCAGCAAATTCGCCGTTTGCAGTGCTGGAGTATCAAGCGCACCGCACAGGCTCACGCCTAACTGCCGATAACCATAACGTCCCGTACCCTGTACCGACATATGCATTCCTGCACGAATTATTTTCAGCACACGCCCTCCTTTTGAGGCACGAAGCGGACGGTATCACCCGGGGTTAATAATGTTGGATTTTCTTTTGCCGGATTGAATAACTGCACCGAAGTCTGGCCGATAATTTGCCAACCTCCCGGTGTCGCTAGCGGATAAATCCCCGTCTGGCTGCCACCGATCCCCACCGAACCGGCTGGCACCATCAAACGTGGTTCAGCGCGGCGTGGTGTCTCAAGCGTCTTTGCCAGACCGCCAAGATAGGCGAAACCTGGCTGGAAACCGAGGAAGTAGACGATGTACTCAACTGATGAGTGTTGCTCTACTACCTGAGCTGGCGATAACCCGCAACGTTTAGCGACCTCCTCGAGATCTGGGCCGAAACTGCCACCATAAATCACCGGAATTTCAATGCGGCGGGATTCTGGCACAATCGCCTCGCTCTCCTCCCACCAGCGTTGAATACGTTCAATGCCATCCAGCGCCACACTTTTCGGGTCACGCAGAACCACAGTGATGTTATTCATCCCCGGGATCACGTCTGTAACCCCTGGCGCTTCCATCAGTCGTTGAGTTAATCCCCAGATGCGTTGCTGGCTTTCCAGCGATATAGGGGGTTCCAACTCAAGAACCACTGCACTTTCGCCTAACAGATAACACCGTGCTCTTTGCACTTTTGCTCCTTGGTTTTGCGCTACGCTGGGTTTGGAATATCGATGAATGTCACTTCCAAATCTGTTTCGCTGTTCAGCCAGTCACTCAGTGCCTGGATGCCGCCACGTTCAGTGGCGTGGTGCCCGGCCGCGTAGAAATGTAGCCCCTGCTCACGCGCAGAATGAATGGTTTGCTCTGACACTTCGCCAGTAATAAATGCATCGACACCAAAACGTGCCGCGCTATCGATAAAGCTTTGCCCACCGCCCGTACACCAGGCCACGCGACGGATCTGCTCAGGGCCGGTATCGCCACACCACAGCGGTGTGCGGCCAAGGCGCATCTCAATCCATGATGCCAGTTCTACGCCAGAAAGCGGCGTGGGAAATTCTCCCCACGGTACCAGCGGCTCGATTTCACCCTGGGTTTCAATCCCAAGAAGTGCGCCGAGTTGCGCGTTATTACCCAGTTGTGGATGAGCATCAAGCGGCAAATGCCAGCCGTAGAGATTGATGTCGTTGCTGAGCAAGGCTTTCAGGCGATTGCGTTTCATGCCACGAATCACCGGGGATTCCCCTTTCCAGAAGTAACCATGATGCACAATCACCGCGTCCGCCTGGCTACGTATTGCCTCATCAATCAGCGCCTGACTTGCCGTTACGCCCGTGATAATTTTGCGAACCTCTTCGCGGCCTTCAACCTGCAAACCATTTGGCGCATAGTCGCTAATCGCAGCGCTGTTGAGTTTTTCGTTAATCAGGCGTTCCAGTTCGCTATTTTTCATGTTCTTTCTCTCAAGATTTACGGGCCACTTCATAAGCGGCGAGTGTCGCTATACGTGCCTGTTTATGGTCAACAATTGGCTGCGGATAGTCCAGCGTCAGTTGCTGTTTCTCGGCCCAGACCCACGGGGTATGAATGTATTTATCAGGCACATCACCCAGTTCTGGCAACCACTGACGAATAAATTCACCTTGCTTGTCAAACCGCTCGCCCTGGGTGGTAGGGTTAAAAATACGAAAATAAGGTGCCGCGTCAGTGCCCGTCGAGGCGGCCCACTGCCAGCCACCGTTGTTGGCAGCCAGATCACCATCAATCAGTTGTGACATAAAATAGCGTTCACCCTGCCGCCAGTCACACAATAAATCTTTGACTAAAAAGCTGGCCACCACCATACGCAAGCGGTTGTGCATCCAGCCAGTAGCATTCATCTGGCGCATCGCCGCATCGACGATTGGAAAACCAGTGTTGCCCTTCTGCCAGGCAACAAATTGAGCGTTATCTTGCCGCCAGGCAACGTTATCCGTCCATGAGATAAATGGCTGATGGCGACAAAGTTTCGGGTACGCCACCAGCAAATGGCGATAAAACTCGCGCCAGATTAATTCGTTTAACCAGACACTCCCGCTCCCCCCCTCCAGCGCCTGGGGATGCTCTTTCAGCAAGCGGTGGAGACACTGGCGTGGTGACAGCACACCAATCGCCAGATAAGCCGATAAACGACTGGTGCCGTCGATGGCGGGGAAATCACGTTGCCCGGGATAAGCTGCGGCAGGATGCTGGCAAAACTCGCGCAATTTAGCGATAGCGGCCCGTTCGCCGATGGGGAACAGCATAGGGTCAACGTCCGCGCGCGGGTAATCAAACGACTCTGCGGACGTGACTGACAGTTCATCACCGCGCGGAAGCGGAGCCAAAACGCATTCAGGCAAGCCTTCGTGCAAGCGTTTGATAAACGCTTTGCTAAATGGCGTGAAGACTTTGTACATCTCGTTATTGCCCGTCGTCACGCTCCCGGGCGGCAGTAATACGCTGTCATCAAAACCCTGGCAAACCACATCCCGACCCAGCGCCTTTTCAACCGCAGCATCGCGCTGTCGTTCATTAAGTTCGTATTGATAGTTATAAAACAGTGCGTCGACGTGCTGCGCTTCGCAGAAATTCTTCAGATATTCAGCGCAGTCATTAAAATCACCCACTTGATGAACGCGCAGCTCAATGCCGCGCTGGGCAAGTGCATGAGACAAACTTTGCACATGTTGCCAGATAAACTCGGCCTGGCGTGGCGACATATCGTGTTGCCGCCATTGTTCTGGCGAGGCAATAAACAGCCCCACCACTCGAGCGTCGGGGTCACGACACGCAGCACTCAGTGCCAGATTGTCATTAATGCGTAAATCATTGCGAAACCAGACCAGATGCGTGGTCATACCACTCCATTATTCATTGCCGAAGCTAAAAGTTTACTTAAGTGTAGCAATTCATTGAAATAAAAAAGGCCACCCCGAAAGGCAGCCTTTTAATTTCATTCAGATACGGCTTACATCATCGGTGTCGCCAGACGCACCAGGCTGATGAGCGGTTGTGGGTAAACACCCAGTAACAGCACCAGTACGGCTGAGATCAGAACAACCACACCGCCTGCGGTGAACGCCCAGTTAGTTGGGGTATCACGGGTCAGCTGTTGCGGTGCGTTCAGATACAAGCTCACCGTTACTCGCAGGTAGTAGTACAAACCAATCGCACTACCCAGCACCACAGCACCGGTCAACCACCACAGGTGAGACTGCACGCCTACTGCGATGATGTAGAACTTACCAATGAAGCCCAGCGTCATTGGGATACCCGCCAGTGACAGCATCATCACCGTCATTACCGCAGACAGAACCGGTTTATGCCAGAACAGACCACGGTAGGAGTACAGAGAATCTGCATCCGGACCACGATATGGGCTGGACATCAGGCTGACCACGCCGAACGCGCCGAGGCTGCTGAACAGGTAACCTGCCAGATAAACGCCTACTGATTCCATCGACATATCGCCGCTTTGCAGCGCAATCAATGCCACCATCAAATAACCGAGGTGGGAGATAGACGAGTAGCCCAGCAGACGCTTGATGTTGGTCTGGCTCAACGCCATCAGGTTGCCGAAGATGATGGAGATGAAAGCAATAATCCCCAGCACCACACGCACTGCTTCGCTATCGCCGACTGGCGCATAGAGGAACAGACGCATCACCACACCAAAAATGGCGATTTTGCTGGCGGTTGCCAGGAAAGTGGAAACCGGAGCCGGAGCGCCCTGATAAACATCTGGCGTCCAGAGATGGAATGGAACCAGTGACAGTTTAAAGCCGAGGCCAACAATCATCAGACCCAGACCTGCCAGCAGCAGCGGTTCGTGCAGCATGTTGTCTGCCAGGCTCTTGCCGAGCGCGACAAACGACAGGTCGCCAGATTCCGCATACACCAGCGCCATACCGAACAGCAAGAAGGAAGAGGCTGCGGCAGACAAAATGGTGTACTTGATACTGGCTTCCAGCGAGCGTTTCTGACGGAAGGCGTAACCAATCAGGCCGAACAGCGGCAGTGAAATCAATTCAATACCGAGGAACAAGGCCGCCAGGTGGTTAGCGTTTGCCAGCAGAATACCGCCCAGTGCGGCAATCAGCACCAGCAGGTAAAACTCTTCGCGGTTGTCGGTGTAACCCTCAAGCCACGGGTAAGCAAACGTACAGGTCGCGAGGCTCGCCAGCAGAACCAGACCGGTGTAGAGCATGGCATAGCCATCGACGCGCATCAGCGGCGTGACGTCCATCGCGCCAGCCTGGCCGACAAACCACAGTGAAACCAATGCGGCGTTCAGGCCGATAACTGACAGTGTTGCATTGACAAAATGGTCGCGTCGCCACGCTATGGAGAGCATCACAACCACCACCGTCAATCCGACGACGAGCAGCGGTAGCAGCGCGATCAATTGTTGAGGAGTTATAGTCATGGCGAATTACGGCCTTGTAGTTGGAATTGAACTGGTAAACCACTGCTGAATATTGCTCATCGCGGCATGCGAAGTATCCAGAATTGGCTGCGGGTAGAAGCCCAACAGGACTAACAACACCACCAGCAACAGGATGATAAAGAACTCGCGCAGCGACATGCCTGGCAGTTGTTTATCACTGATTTCACTTTTCGCTTTACCGAAGTAAGCACGATGAATCATCGCCAGAGAATAAACAGAGGCAAAGACCAGACCGAAGGTCGAGATAATGGTAATCACTGGCACGACATGGAAGCTGCCGAAGAGAATCATAAATTCGCCAACGAAGTTACCGGTACCCGGCATACCCAGCGTTGCCACTGCAAAGAACAACGACAGACCCGGCAGCCATTTAATTTTGTTCCACAGGCCGCCCATCAGACGCATATCACGAGTGTGCAAACGCTCGTAAATCTGACCACAGATGATGAACATACCGGCCGCAGAAAGACCGTGAGCAATCATCTGAATCACTGCACCCTGGTAGGCCAGCTGGCTGCCGGTATAAATGGCAATCAACACGAAGCCCATGTGGGAGACAGATGTGTAAGCAATCAGACGTTTGATATCTGTTTGCGCAAACGCCATCCACGCGCCGTAGAAGATACCGATGACACCCAACCACATCGCGATTGGCGCAAATTCAGCGGAGGCTTCCGGGAACAGTGGCAGTGCGAAACGCAGCAGGCCGTAAGCTGCCGTTTTCAGCAAGATACCTGCGAGGTCAACAGAACCCGCCGTTGGTGCCTGGGAGTGCGCATCTGGCAACCAACCGTGCAATGGAACGACTGGCATTTTCACCGCAAACGCAATGAAGAAGCCAAGCATCAACAGCCACTGAACACCGTGGGACATTTCGGTATGCAGCAGTTGTTCGTAGTTAAACGTCCAGACACCTGTGGTGTTGTAATGCACAAAGACCAGGCCAAGGATCGCAATCAACATCACCAGGCCGCTTGCCTGGGTATAGATGAAGAACTTGGTGGCCGCGGTGATACGCGTCTTCCCGTCGGAGGCTTTGTGGCCCCACAGTGCAATCAGGAAGTACATCGGTACCAGCATCATCTCCCAGAAGAAGAAGAACAGGAACATATCGATGGCAAGGAACACGCCGATAACGCCACCGAGGATCCACATCAAGTTGAGGTGGAAGAAGCCCTGATATTTTTCAATTTCATTCCAGGAACAAAGTACTGCCAGCACACCGAGCAGGCCGGTGAGCACCACCATCAGCAATGACAAGCCATCAAGTGCTAAGTGGATCTCAATCCCAAAACGTGGGATCCACGGCAGGATAAATTCAGACTGCCACTGCGGCAAACCTGCGGATTGCGTCAGCGAGTAACCACCGGCTAACCACAGTTGCAGTGAAAGAGCGAGTGTCAGCCCCATCGTTACCAGCGCAATCCAACGTGGCACTTTTACGCCGAAGCGTTCAGTCTGCCAGCAGAAGAAGCCGCCAATAAAGGGGATTAGTATCAGCCAGGGTAATAGCATGGCATTTGTGTCCCTAAGTCAAAATAAACCAAAACATCACTCACTTCCCTCCCCCAAAGAGGAGGGAATGTTGAATTAGCGCAAGACCAGCAGCAAGCCCAGAATCACGACTGCACCAATACTCATTGAGGCGACATACCAGCGTAAATAACCGTTCTCGCTCACCAACAGGCCGCGACCTGCAAAGCGTGAAAGGACTGCCGGAATATTCATCAGTGAATTCAGTGGATCGCTCTTAATCAGCCAGGCGATACCCAGGAATGGCTTAACGAAGATTTTGTCGTACAGCCAATCGAAGCCCCAGGCATGGAACCACCAGGTACCGAAGAAGCGGCCCGGTGCGCTGTTTGCAATGGCGGTGACCAGAGTGCGTTTGCCCAACCACAAGAACGCAGCAATCAGGATACCGGCAATCGCCACAACGCCTGAGGTAATCTCCAGAGTCAGAACGCTACCGTGCGCAAGCTCAGTGGTGGCAGGCAGAACACCGTGCAGTGGCGGAACAATCATTGCGCCAACGAACGTGGACAGCACCAGCAACACAATCAGCGGCAGATGGTGAGTAATGCCTTTCCCTGCGTGAGCGTGAATTTGCTCTTTACCGTGGAAGACGATGAAGATCATTCTGAAGGTATACAGAGAGGTCATAAACGCACCGACCAGACCTGCAACCATCAGGTTGATATGACCATTTGCCATCGCACCGGCCAGAATTTCATCTTTACTGAAGAAGCCCGCAGTAATGATTGGCAGCGCAGACAATGCGGCACCACCCACCAGGAAGCAGACATACACCAGCGGAATGGACTTACGCAGGCCACCCATTTTGAAGATGTTTTGCTCGTGGTGGCAGGCAAGAATTACCGAACCAGATGACAGGAACAACAACGCTTTAAAGAACGCGTGAGTCATCAGGTGGAAAATGGCCGCATCCCACGCTTGTACACCGAGTGCCAGGAACATGTAGCCAATCTGGCTCATGGTCGAGTACGCGAGCACACGTTTAATGTCGGTTTGCACCAGAGCAGCAAAGCCTGCCATCACCAGCGTAACCGCACCCACGATGCCCACTAAATGCAGCACTTCAGGTGTTAACAGGAACAGACCGTGCGTACGGGCAATCAGATAGACGCCCGCCGTTACCATGGTCGCGGCGTGAATCAGCGCTGAAACCGGCGTTGGGCCAGCCATCGCATCTGCAAGCCAGGTCTGTAATGGCAGCTGCGCAGATTTACCTACCGCACCGCCCAACAGCATCAGGGTTGCCCAAGTCAGCATCTGGTTACCCGCAGCAAAGTGCTGCGGCGCCAGCTCAACCATTTCGCGGAAGTTCAGCGTGCCCAGTTCGTTGTAAAGAATGAACAACGCGAACGCGAGGAACACGTCACCCACACGGGTCACAACAAACGCTTTCATCGCGGCAGCGCCGTTCTTTGGATCGGTGTAATAGAAACCAATCAGCAGATACGAGCACAGACCAACGCCTTCCCAACCGAGGTACATCAGCAACAGGTTGTCACCGAGAACCAGAATCACCATGCTGGCGATAAACAGATTGGTGTAAGCGAAGAAGCGAGAGTAGCCCTCTTCACCGCGCATATACCAGGAGGCGAACATGTGGATCAGGAAGCCAACGCCGGTCACCACAGACAGCATGGTTAAGGACAAACCGTCGAGGATCAGATTGAAGCCGATGTTGAAATCGCCGACTGCCATCCAGGTCCAAAGCGGCTGGGTAAAGGCTTGTTGCCCGTTGTTAAAGAAATCTACGCCGACAATCGCGGTAACTAAGGCCGCAAGACCAATCGAGCCGACTCCGACCGTTGCAGAAAGATTCTCTGACCAACGACCACGAGAAAACGCCAACAATAAAAAGCCAACAAAAGGCAAAAGAATGGTTAACCAGAGAAGGTTCATCCACGCATCTCACTTACTGAATCGATATTCAGGCTCTGGCGACGACGATGGAGCTGCAGTAATAGTGCGAGGCCAATACTGGCTTCGGCAGCAGCTAAGCTAATCGCGAGTATATACATCACCTGGCCATCAGCCTGGCCCCAATAACTGCCAGCGACCACAAACGCGAGTGCCGCAGCGTTAATCATCACTTCCAGGCTAATCAGCATGAAAAGCAGGTTGCGACGAATCACCAGCCCCGTCAGGCCCAGTACGAACAGGATAGCCGCGAGGATTAGTCCATGTTGCAGCGGAATCATACGTGCTCCTCCGTTTTTCTTTTCACAGCCTGGTCCGCCTGGCGATTGCTCAGCACTTCACCAGGGCGATCTTCACGACCGAGGTGGAAGGCAACAACCAGACCCGCCAACAGCAGCATTGAGGCTAATTCCACTGCCAGAACGTATGGCCCGAACAGCGCGATACCGACCTGTTTAGCGCTGACAGATGTGCCGTCGATACCCTGGTCATTGATACTCAGGATGGCGTACACCAATACCGACAGCAGGATGGCTGACAACACGCCAGGTCCAATCCACAACTGCGGCTTAAGCCAGTTACGCTCTTGTTCAACGACCGCACCACCGAGGTTTAGCATCATCACCACAAAGACGAACAACACCATAATGGCGCCGGCGTAGACGATAATCTCAAGCGCTGCGGCAAAGTATGCCCCCAGGGCGAAGAACACCCCAGAGATCGCCAGCAGTGAGATGATCAAATACAGCAAGGCATGCACCGGGTTGGTGTGCGTGATCACCCGCAGGGTGGTCCCGACCGCGATGATTGCGCAAATATAAAAAGCGAATTCCATTGCCTTGCTCCTTTAAGGTAATAGGCCTTTGACGTCGATAGGCTTAGCTTCGTTTTCCGCTTCGCCTTTATCTTTGCCGTCGATTGCCATACCTGCCATCCGGTAGAAGTTATATTCCGGGTATTTACCCGGACCGGAGATCAGCAGGTCCTCTTTTTCGTACACCAAATCCTGACGCTTAAACTCGCCCAGCTCGAAGTCTGGAGTAAGCTGAATTGCCGTTGTTGGGCACGCTTCTTCGCACAAGCCACAGAAAATGCAGCGCGAGAAGTTGATACGGAAAAACTCTGGATACCAGCGGCCATCTTTCGTTTCGGCTTTTTGCAAAGAGATACAGGCTACCGGACACGCTACCGCACACAGGTTACAGGCAACACAACGCTCTTCGCCGTCCGGATCGCGCGTTAACACGATGCGGCCACGATAGCGTGGTGGTAAATACACTGGTTCTTCCGGATACATCTGCGTTTCGCGTTTGGCAAACGCGTGCAGACCGATCATCCAGATACTGCGTACCTGGGTGCCGAAACCAACCACTAACTCTTTCAATGTCATGGTTTTTTCACCCCTTATGGTGCCTGATAGAGAATGACCGCAGCGGTCACCAGCAAATTGACCAGTGTCAACGGCAGGCAAATTTTCCAGCCAAAGGACATCACCTGGTCATAACGCGGACGAGGTAATGCTGCACGGATCAAAATGAACATCATCATGAAGAACGCGGTTTTCAGCGCGAACCAGATGAACGGTGGTAACCACGGGCCATGCCAGCCACCAAAGAACAGGGTCACGATTAAGGCTGAAACAGTCACGATGCCGATATATTCACCCACGAAGAACAAACCAAACTTCATGCCGGAATATTCGATGTGGTAACCATCTGCCAGTTCTTGCTCGGCTTCTGGTTGGTCAAATGGGTGACGGTGACACACTGCCACGCCTGCGATAGCAAAGGTAACGAAGCCAAAGAACTGCGGGATCACGTTCCACAAGTTGGCCTGGTTATCAACGATATCGCCCATATTGAACGACCCAGCCTGAGCAACAACGCCCATCAGAGACAGACCAAGGAACACTTCGTAGCTCAGTGTCTGCGCAGAAGCACGCATCGCACCTAACAGTGAGTATTTGTTGTTACTTGACCAGCCAGCGAACAGTACGGCGTAAACCGCCAGACCTGCCAGCATCAGGAAGAACAAAATACCAATGTTCAGATCGGCGACCACCCAGCTTGGGCTGACTGGCACAATCGCAAAGGCCAGCAGCAGCGAGGTGAAGGCAATCATCGGCGCCAGGGTAAAGATGACACGGTCCGCAAAGCGCGGGGTCCAGTCCTCTTTAAAGAACATTTTGATCATGTCCGCGACCAGCTGGAGCGAGCCACCCCAGCCAACACGGTTAGGTCCGTAACGGTTCTGGAACAGACCCAGCAAACGGCGCTCGCCAAAACTCATGAACGCGCCGCATGTCACCACGACCAGCAGGATAACGACCGCTTTGAGAATGCTCAGCAGAATGTCGATAACATCCGGTGTTAACCAACTCATTGGCCAGCCTCCTGAAGATTTTCAAGACGAGCACCCGCCAGTACTGGAGCAATGCCAGGCATACCCATCGGTAAACCCACCTGCCCTGCTGCCAACCCTTCGGAAAGTTGCAATGGCAGACTCAGTGTCTGGCCTTCATAACTAAACGAAATCAGGCTTCCCGCATTCACGCCAAGTTTTGCGGCATCGGCTGGGTTGAGCTTGACGTAAGGTTCGACCATGCGGCGCTGGAACACTTCTGAGCGCTGAGACATTTCATCGCTGCCAAACAGATGATAGTAAGGCGCGATACGCCATTGACCTTCTTCTGCCTGGAAGATGTCCGGCACGTCGGTGAAGTAATCAATACCCGTTTCGG
The DNA here is from genome assembly GCF_049686335.1 of Buttiauxella sp. Classification (NCBI taxonomy): domain Bacteria; kingdom Pseudomonadati; phylum Pseudomonadota; class Gammaproteobacteria; order Enterobacterales; family Enterobacteriaceae; genus Buttiauxella; species Buttiauxella sp. The sequence goes on from NZ_JBAVHX010000021.1 coordinate 27,194, forward strand.
AGGCTTCAATCAGACGCACACCAGGATCGCCGTGACGCAATTTGCCACCCACTTCGGCCTGGAACTTGTTCCATGCTTGCGGTGAGTTCCAGCCTGGTGCCCATGCGAATGGGATCTGCTGGCGATTGGCCGACGGACTGTTGTTCCCTTCCATTGAGAAGGCGAACATAGTGTCTTTATCCTGCGGCTGACGCGGTTCATGCACACTGATGTTGGCGCGCATTGCCGTACGACCACTGGAGCGGATTGGAGAACGTGACAGTTTCTGACCACGGATACGGAAGCTTGCATCAGGTGCCGCATCTTTAATCCCAGCCAGTTGCGGTAACGCTTTGACGCAGGCATCGATAACATCGTCCAACTGCGTCCAGTCCACTTCACGGCTTTCGACCGTGCTTTGCAGAGAATGCAGCCAACGCCAGCTTTCGAGCATCACAATCGAGTTGTCGTAGTACGCCGGGTCATAAACCTGGAAGAAACGTTGTGCACGCCCTTCGTTGTTGATGACAGTACCGTCACTTTCGGCAAAGCTTGCGGTGGACAGCACCAGATGCGCTTTATCCATAATTGCAGTGCGCTGATGGTCAATAACCAATACCAGCGGAGCTTTGCTCAGTGCTGCATCAACGCGAGCCGCAGAAGCATGGCGATGCAGATCGTTTTCCAGCACGACTACCGCATCGGCAGCACCGCTTTCCAGTTCACTCAACGCTTCTTCAAGCGAACCGCCACCAATCAGACCTAGGCCGACGCTGTTAACTGCACGCGCAACCATCGTGACACCGACATCAGCGCCACGGCCTTTCAGGGCTTTAGCCACGTTTGCAGCAGCCTGAATGACCGCTTCGCTACCGGCGTTGGTACCGGAAACGATCAATGGTTTTTTCGCACCAGCCAGCGCTTGAACGATCACGTCGACTTTGTTTTTCAGGTCGCGATCGAGTTCAACGGCTGGGGAATTGCTGTCCAGCGCATTGGCGATTGCGAAGCCCAGACGCGCCTGATCTTCTACCGGCGCACGATAAGTCCATGCAGCGATGTCGTCCAGACGAGTGCTGTCAACGTTGGTAACAAACAGCGGATGTTTAGCGTGCTGGCCAATGTTGAGGATGGCCGCAATCTGCCAGTCAGCCACTTTCTGTGCTGCTGCCATCTCACGTGCTTTGCCTTTCACAGCCTGACGCACAGACAGCGCAACACGCGCACCGGTCTGAGTAATGTCTTCGCCGAGCACCAGAACCGCATCGTAGGATTCGATTTCACGCAGTGCCGGCGTATGAATGCCGCTTTCTTGCAGCACTTTCAGCATCAGTTGCAGACGCGCTTGTTCACCGCTTGCGATACCGGTGTAGAAGTTAGCTGCACCCACCAGTTCACGCAGCGCGAAGTTGCTTTCAACGCTGGCACGCGGGGAGCCAATACCGATAACTTTCTTCGACTGACGCAGAATATCTGCCGCACCCTGCATCGCTTGTTCAGCGTTCAGTGTGATCAGATCGTCGCCACGACGTTGAATTGGCTGGCGTGGCCTGTCCTTCAGGTTGACGTAGCCATAACCAAAGCGGCCACGGTCACACAAGAAGTAATGGTTCACGGTGCCGTTGTAGCGGTTTTCGATACGACGCAATTCACCATAGCGCTCACCAGGGCTGGTGTTACAGCCGATGCTGCACTGTTGGCAGATGCTTGGTGCAAATTGCATGTCCCACTTACGGTTATAACGCTCGGAGTGCGTTTTATCCGTGAATACGCCAGTCGGGCAAATTTCTACCAGGTTACCGGAGAATTCGCTTTCAAGCGTACCGTCTTCAGGACGACCGAAGTAAACGTTGTCATGGGCACCATAGACGCCCAGATCTTTGCCATCGGCATAATCTTTGTAGTAACGCACACAGCGGTAACAGGCGATACAGCGGTTCATTTCGTGAGAAATGAATGGGCCGAGATCCTGGTTACGGTGCGTACGTTTTGTGAAGCGATAACGGCGGAAGCTATGACCGGTCATGACCGTCATATCCTGCAGGTGGCAGTTGCCGCCTTCTTCACAAACCGGACAGTCGTGTGGGTGGTTGGTCATCAACCATTCCACAACGCTTTCACGGAATTCCTTTGCTTCGCTATCTTCAATGGAGATAAACGTACCGTCTGAGGCCGGTGTCATACAGGACATCACCAGACGGCCACGAAGATCTTCTGCGTTCTGATATTGCTTCACCGCGCACTGGCGGCAAGCACCGACGCTGCCTAGCGCCGGGTGCCAGCAAAAATAAGGAATATCAAGGCCGAGTGACAGACATGCTTGCAGCAGGTTGTCTGACCCGTTTACCTCATATTCTTTGCCGTCTACATGTATCGTAGCCATAGTCAGCATGCTTCCAGTTGGCCTGAAATATTCAGGCGTTAATCAAAAATTCTTGTGCGAACAACCTTCGCCCTCACCCCGGTCCTCTCCCCCAGGAGAGGGGGAACAGTGATCGATCCCCTCTCCCTCAGGGAGAGGGTTAGGGTGAGGGTGAAAAGTGGTCTATCACCAGCGTGCTTTTAACAAGTTCGGTTGAATACCGCTAATCGCGCGGGTGTTCCCGAAATCTTGTTTGGCAATGCCTGCTTCGAATTCATCGCGGAAATATTTAATCGCACTCTGCAACGGTTCAACCGCACCTGGCGCATGCGCACAGAAGGTTTTACCCGGCCCAAGGAAACGACACAGTTGCTCAAGTGTCTCGATATCCCCAGGTTGGCCTTCGCCACGTTCCAGCGCACGCAGAATTTTCACACTCCACGGTAAGCCGTCACGGCACGGTGTACACCAGCCGCAAGACTCACGGGCAAAAAACTCTTCCAGGTTGCGAACCAGCGGCACCATACCAATTTCATGGTCAACAGCCATCGCCAGCGCCGTACCCAGACGGCTACCCGCTTTACCAATGCTTTCAAATTCCATCGGCAGATCAAGGTGCGATTCGGTCAGGAAGTCAGTCCCTGCCCCGCCCGGCTGCCAGGCTTTGAATTTCAGGCCATCGCGCATGCCACCCGCGTAATCTTCAAGAATTTCACGTGCGGTGGTGCCGAACGGTAATTCCCAAACGCCAGGATTCTTCACGCGACCGGAGAAGCCCATCAGCTTCGTACCCGCATCTTTACTGGTAGAAATGCCCTGGTACCACTCGACGCCATTGGCCAGAATCGCAGGGACGTTACACAGCGTTTCGACGTTGTTGACGCAGGTCGGTTTACCCCAGACACCGCTTGAAGCAGGGAATGGTGGTTTTGAACGTGGGTTCGCGCGGCGGCCTTCCAGGGAGTTAATCAGTGCGGTTTCTTCACCACAGATATAACGCCCGGCACCGGTGTGCACGATCAGCTCAAAATCAAAACCTGAACCGAGAATGTTTTTACCCAGCAACCCGGCTTCGGTCGCTTCCTGAATCGCACGGCGCAAATGCACAGCCGCTTCGATGTACTCGCCACGCAGGAAGATGTAACCGCGGTATGCTTTCAGCGCGAATGCTGAAATCAACATGCCTTCCACCAGCAGGTGTGGCAGTTGCTCCATTAGCAGACGGTCTTTATAAGTACCAGGCTCCATTTCATCGGCGTTACACAGCAGGTAACGGATGTTCATGGATTCGTCTTTCGGCATCAGGCTCCACTTCAATCCAGTGGAGAAGCCTGCACCGCCGCGCCCTTTCAGGCCAGCGTCTTTAACACGATTAACGACTTCGTCCGGTGCCAAACCCGTCAGTGCCAAACGCGCACCTTCGTAACCATTTTTGCTGCGATATTCATCCAGCCACACAGGCTGTTTGTCATCGCGCAACCGCCAGGTCAGCGGATGGGTTTCGGCAGTACGAATAATGGTTTTCATTTGTACTGCTCCAGCAAATCAGGGATCGCTTCCGGCGTCAGATGACTGTGCGTATCTTCGTCAATCATCATGGTCGGCCCTTTGTCGCAGTTGCCCAGACAGCAAGTCGGCAGCAGGGTAAAGCGACCATCAAACGTGGTTTGACCCGGTTTGATGTTCAGTTTTGCTTCGATAGCCGACTGAATGCCCTGGTAGCCCGTAATATGGCAAACCACGCTGTCGCAATAGCGAATAACGTGGCGGCCTACCGGCTGGCGGAAAATCTGGCTGTAGAATGTGGCAACACCTTCTACGTCGCTGGCAGGGATATCCAGAACTTCAGCAATGGCATAAATCGCGCCGTCAGGCACCCAGCCACGCTGTTTCTGGACAATCTTCAGCGCTTCGATAGATGCGGCGCGAGCATCTTCGTAATGATGTTTTTCGTGCTCAATCGCATCACGCTCTGCCGCACTTAGCTCAAAAGCTTCGGCCTGGGGTTGTTGTTTATCGTGCATAGTTAGCGATCCACATCAGACATTACAAAATCGATACTACCCAGATAGACAATCAGGTCAGAAACCAGGCTGCCGCGAATCGCCGCCGGGATTTGCTGCAAGTGCGCAAAGCTCGGGGTACGGATACGGGTACGGTAGCTCATGGTGCTACCGTCGCTGGTCAGGTAGTAACTGTTAATCCCTTTCGTCGCTTCAATCATCTGGAATGATTCGTTAGCCGGCATGACCGGGCCCCACGAAACTTGCAGGAAGTGAGTGATCAGGGTTTCGATATGTTGCAGCGTGCGCTCTTTCGGTGGCGGCGTTGTCAGCGGGTGATCAGCTTTGAACGGGCCAGCAGGCATGTTTTTCAGGCACTGCTCAAGAATGCGCAAGCTCTGGCGAAGTTCTTCAACTTTCAGCATCACACGGGTGTAGCAGTCACTGACGCCACCGCCCACTGGGATTTCAAAGTCGAAGTTTTCATAGCCAGAATAGGGACGCGCTTTACGGATATCGAAATCGACGCCCGTTGCACGCAGACCCGCACCGGTGGTACCCCACTCCAGCGCTTCTTTTTTACCGTACGCAGCCACACCCTGAGAACGACCTTTCAGAATGGTGTTGCGGAGTGCTGCTTTCTCGTAGGAATCCAGACGTTTTGGCATCCAGTCGAGGAACTCTTTGAGCAAGCGTTCCCAACCGTTTGGCAAATCGTGAGCGACACCGCCGATACGGAACCAGGCCGGGTGCATACGGAAACCGGTAATCGCTTCGACCAGGTCATAAATTTTCTGACGGTCGGTAAAGGCGAAGAACACCGGGGTCATCGCGCCCACGTCCTGAATAAACGTGGAGATGTACAGCAGGTGGCTGTTGATACGGAACAGTTCAGAAAGCATGACGCGGATAACGTCGACACGCTCTGGAACCTTGATGCCCGCCAGTTTTTCAACCGCCAACACATAAGGCATTTCGTTCACGCAGCCGCCCAGGTACTCGATACGGTCGGTGTACGGAATGTAGCTGTGCCAGGACTGACGCTCACCCATCTTCTCAGCACCACGGTGGTGGTAACCGATGTCCGGCACACAATCGACAATTTCTTCACCGTCGAGTTGCAGGACAATACGGAATGCACCGTGCGCGGAGGGGTGGTTTGGACCAAGGTTCAGGAACATGAAATCTTCATGTTCGCTGCTGCGCTTCATGCCCCACTCTTCAGGCTTGAAGGTCAGCGCTTCCATCTCGAGGTCTTCTTTCTGTTTGGTCAATTCAAACGGATCGAATTCGGTGGCGCGCGCCGGGTAGTCTTTACGCAGTGGATGGCCTTCCCACGTTGGCGGCATCATGATGCGCGTCAGGTGCGGGTGACCATTAAAGGTGATGCCAAACATTTCCCAGGTTTCACGCTCATACCAGTTGGCATTCGGGAAAAGTTTGGTGAATGTAGGGACATTCAGATCGTTTTCAGACAGTGCCACCTTGAGCATGATGTCGCGGTTGCGATCGATAGAAATCAGGTGGTAGAAAACGGAAAAATCCGCAGCCGGTAAACCGTTGCGGTGGGTACGAAGACGTTCGTCCATGCCGTGTAAGTCGAACAACATGACGTAGGGCTTCGGGAGTCTCTTTAAGAAGTCGCCTACTTCGAGTAATTGTTCGCGCTTAACCCAGACCACTGGAACACCAGTGCGGGTAGGCTGAACAGTGAAAGCATCCGGCCCAAAACGGTTACGCAGTTCACCAATAACCGGATCATCCAGATGGTCACGGGTTTGCCAGGCTTCCTGGTTGGCATCATGCGCAGTTAAATCGGTCATAATTCTCACCATTGCAAATGGTACTGTGGTGACTGTCAGCAGTGGCTTCGCGCTAGTATTATTGATATGCGAAGTAAACTCACACTGCCCACAGGCGCATATTAAATCTCGTCTGGTGTCCGCAAGTTGGTGACAGCGATACGCTCGCCACGTTTACGTTCACGCTCTGATTGCATGTTGGCGCGGTAGACGCCTTGATCGCCAACAACCCAGGACAGCGGACGACGCTCTTTGCCGATGGACTCTTGCAGCAGCATCAGTGCTTGCATGTAAGCTTCCGGGCGCGGTGGGCAACCTGGGATATAAACATCCACTGGCAGGAATTTATCCACGCCTTGCACCACAGAGTAGATGTCATACATGCCGCCGGAGTTGGCGCACGCACCCATCGAAATGACCCATTTAGGCTCGAGCATTTGATCGTAAAGGCGCTGAATAACGGGAGCCATCTTGGTAAAGCAGGTTCCTGCAATAACCATCAGGTCGGCCTGACGCGGAGAGGCACGCAGTACTTCGGCACCAAAACGTGCCACGTCATGCACCGCGGTAAACGAAGTCACCATCTCAACGTAGCAGCAAGAAAGGCCAAAGTTATAAGGCCAAATTGAGTTTTTACGCCCCCAGTTCACCATATCGTGCATGGCATGTTCGAGCTTGCCCATGTACACACTACGGTTGATTTCTTGATCAAGAGGATCGCTTACGATCTCCTGTTTTTGCAGGGGGTAACGGTCGTTCTCACCGTCGGGGTCTATGCGGGTGAGCGTATAGTCCATCTTATTGCCTCATTTTATGCTCGTTATAATTCAGTTTACAGCGGTGTTGGCTGCGTTCATAAACCCCAATCACTTACCTAAGTAAGCTCATGGGATTTACTCGCTTGCCGCCTTGCTGTAATCAGAATTCTTTAGAGCATCTTGCGTATGACGGTTAGTAATACTGTCGGTTTCTGGATTGATTTGGGAGCGACGCGAACGCGCAGGGGTCCAATCAAGCGCACCAATGCGCACGAGATATACCAGGCCTGCCAGCAGCACAAAAATGAAAATTGCGGCCTCGACGAAGCCTATCCATCCGCTTTCACGAATAGAAACTGACCACGCGTAGAGATACAAGGCTTCCACGTCAAAGATGACGAAGAACATGGCAACCAGGTAAAACTTAGCGGATAGACGTAAGCGCGCAGTACCAACTGAGTCGATACCTGACTCGAAGGGAGTATTTTTGTGCCGACCCTTAGCTCTCCCGCCAAGGAACCAGGCCCCGAGAAGCATTACGCAACACAGGCCTATGGCAACAATAAGAAAGACTGCGAACGCCCAGTGGTGAGCGATAACTTCAGTGGATGTTGACATACTCATTGCTTACTCATCAAAAGTGGCGCCAAAGTCTCTGCTCTTGCTGGCAGATGAACACCACATCGATTCATGGGGAGGAACAATTAACCTTACAATTACTGCCGGAATCAAAACTTTACCAGCAAATTGATGGGGTTTTTTACTCCTTTCTATAACCTTTTGTCAACTTTAACAAAAGTATCCACACATTAATTTACATCAAAGCAACTTCATTAACATTTAATGCGTTAAAAGCTGGTAACGTCGCGTTACTAACTCGTTTTTAATGAAGGTGAATCGAGTCCGTTAAGGAGGAAAAAAATAACTACTGCTCTATTTTGGCAGGAAATCTCAACTATTCATCCCCCCTATAGGGAGTATTTTCTTGATCTGAGACACGCTTTTGTTAATTCATATCAAAAACCAACAACATTGCAGCCTATTTTTTAACATTTAAACCGCTTTTGATTGGTCGGATGTATAAAGAATAGCGGTAGTCAGAGAGGTGCAAAACAGATTGTTTTAAAAAGCTTTTTTACAAAAAAGTCATCAATCCAGGGCGTGCTGATTAAAAAACAAGCCATTGACGCAAAAAGAGCGCTCAATGACCTGTTTTGGAATTTCATAATTTGTTACTAACAAATCACTAATACGGGTACGGAATTACTCGAAATCCCCTTCCATTAACATCGCATCGCCATCTTCATCTGAAGAAGCGATGTAACGATATGGATTCGGGTTACTTTCCAACGCGGTGAAAATAGCCTGAGCCAAATCATTGGTGGTTTGCAGATTGCGACACAGCATGTATTGCGTATCAGGCATGGCTGGCAAACCATCGGCGTTTCCGAGTACGCGCAGTTCCGGGCTCATCATTTCCACCGGACGGGAAGTAATCCCCAGCCCTGCTTTCACCGCCGCACGAACCGCAGAGAGCGTCGATGCAACATAGGCAATACGCCATGGAATACGGGCTGCATTCAATTGCTCAATCATCATGTCACGGTATGGGCTCGGATTATCGAGCACGACCAACGGCACCGTTTCACCTTTCTGGAAGACGTAATCTGCAGCGCAGTACCATAACGTTGGCGAAGTGCGTAAAACAATGGATTCAAAATGCGCAGGCTTGGTGGTGGTGACGACTAAATCCACTTCCTGCTGATTGAGCATTTCAACCATAAATGGATTACGTTTAACACGAACATCCAACGCCAATTTTGGGTAGACCGAGCTAATCCGATTTAACAGAAACGGCAGAATGGTATCCGCGGTTTCATCAGATGCGCCAATCGTTAATACGCCCTGTAAATTACTGAACATCAGCGAAGTACATGCTTCATCATTAAAACGCAGAATCTTTCGCGCATAACCAAGGAGCTGTATACCGTGCTCGGTCAGCAGTTTATTACGGCCATGACGGGCAAAAAGCTCTTTTCCAACTAACTGTTCAAGACGTTGCATCTGCTGGCTGACAGCCGACTGTGTACGGCAAACCGCAACGGCAGCAGCGGCAAAAGTATTGAGATCCGCTACGGCAACGAAAGTCCTGAGCAGATCGAGGTCGAGATTGAGTATCGGACGATTTGCGTTAATCATAATTTTTTCACTAGTAGGTTGCTCTTACGAGTCTGCCTTTGTTCTATTGCTGTGATTTATCAAAAAGATAAAGCAATTCCCTTTTACAGAACGCCTCCCAGAGGGGAGCACCGTCATCCTGACAGTCGTTCTGACTTATTTATTTTTCATGCCCTCAGGCGAATGCGACTCAATAAAGCGACACACATATACCCGGGGATATTATACGGACGATAACAACATACAAACATTCGTCTAAACGTACTAGCCACTAAAATTAAAACTGAGTAATTATTGTAAAACAACTTCAGCACAGAGTTTTATTTATTCAATTCAGGGCAAAAACAAGCGTAAGCACCGTGAAAGTTTTCTTTAAGGCACTTCGTTTCACTGGCAATTGACACACTACGACGCCTGCCAACCAATCCACAATAAAACATGAGGTTGCGATATTTTTAGCAAGATTTAGCTACCATTTTCAGGACAGTATCTTACCGCAAAACGACCTAACTCATAACTTTTGTTACGAATTATCTGATCTCATTCTCTTTTTTATTTCGCTCCTCAACCATTTATTCTGAGAATTGTCCAAAATTCTACATTCTAAATGAGAAGCAACTTAACTCTATTTTTTGTTTATATTAATCACATACTGGATTATTTTTATATACATATTATTAACTCACACTCACGCACTACATTTAAACATCAGCATGAATATTCAATTTTCCTTAACTATTACTCAGTTTAATTAGCTTGATGATTAGCAGTACCTACTACAGCACTCACCTTTAACGAGCTAATAATATTGTAAATATGAAATTACAGTATATTTAATTTTGTTATTTGTACAGTTAGCGATATATAACTCCAATAAATGGTTATTCAGTGACTTTTACCCTTCTCCTAAAAATTGAAGATTTATTACTAATTGGCGCTTCGACAACCTTCAAATCTGGGCGTTGCAGGAGTACATTGTTGCCTGGTCGCTTCCACGGCAGGAAGTGGCGCTAACATTTAAGGTCAGGTTCATGTCCCCTATCGAAAAATCCAGCAAACTTGATAACGTCTGTTATGACATCCGTGGCCCAGTGCTCAAAGAAGCGAAACGCCTCGAAGAAGAAGGGAATAAAGTCCTCAAGCTGAATATTGGCAACCCGGCGCCCTTTGGCTTTGATGCCCCGGATGAGATCCTTGTCGATGTGATTCGTAACTTACCTACGGCGCAGGGCTATTGCGACTCAAAAGGACTCTACTCCGCACGTAAAGCCATCATGCAGCATTATCAGGCACGCGAAATGCGGGATGTGACGGTTGAAGATATCTATATCGGCAACGGTGTTTCTGAGCTGATTGTTCAATCCATGCAAGCACTGCTAAACAGCGGTGATGAGATGCTGGTGCCTGCTCCTGATTATCCTTTATGGACCGCAGCCGTCTCGCTTTCCAGTGGTAAAGCCGTTCATTACTTATGTGATGAGTCTTCCGACTGGTTCCCTGACCTTGATGATATTCGCGCTAAAATCACGCCACGTACCCGCGGTATCGTGATTATCAACCCCAACAACCCAACCGGTGCGGTCTACTCGAAAGAGCTGCTGCTGGAAATTGTTGAAATCGCGCGTCAGCATAATTTGATCATTTTCGCTGATGAAATTTACGACAAGATTCTGTACGACGAAGCGCAGCACCATTCGATTGCAGCGCTAGCCCCGGATCTGCTGACCGTGACCTTCAATGGTTTGTCAAAAACCTACCGTGTTGCGGGCTTCCGTCAGGGCTGGATGGTCCTGAACGGGCCGAAGAAACACGCGAAAGGTTATATCGAAGGGCTGGAGATGCTGGCGTCTATGCGTCTGTGTGCCAACGTTCCGGCACAACACTCCATTCAAACGGCACTGGGCGGTTATCAAAGTATTAGCGAATTCATTGTTCCCGGCGGACGTCTGTACGAACAGCGTAACCGGGCATGGGAACTGCTTAACGATATTCCTGGCGTTTCATGCGTGAAACCACGCGGGGCGCTGTATATGTTCCCGAAAATAGATGCTAAGCGCTTTAACATCCATGACGACCAAAAAATGGTGCTAGACTTCTTGTTACAGGAAAAAGTGCTGTTGGTTCAAGGGACTGCGTTTAACTGGCCGTGGCCTGATCACGTGCGTATTGTTACCTTACCGCGCGTTGATGAACTGGATATGGCTATCAGTAAATTTGGTCGTTTCCTCGGTCATTACCATCAGTAATTTTTAGCCTCAAAGGGTGGATAAGCGTAAGCTTGGTCCACCACGTTCTCGGCGGGTGACGCTCTGCTTACCCGCCCTACAGACCCCGAGTGTATCTATGAGCCAGAGCCATTTTTTTGCCCACCTTTCACGTCTGAAATTAATCAACCGTTGGCCGCTCATGCGCAATGTGCGCACTGAAAATGTTTCTGAGCATAGTCTGCAAGTCGCTATGGTTGCTCATGCCTTAGCCGTAATAAAAAACCGCAAATTTAACGGACAGATTAACGCTGAGCATGTCGCATTATTAGCGATGTATCACGACGTCAGTGAAGTGCTGACGGGTGACTTGCCAACTCCGGTGAAATATTTCAACTCGCAAATAGCTCACGAATACAAGGCTATTGAGAAAATCGCGCAGCAGAAATTGATCGATATGGTGCCAGAAGAGTTACGTGACATTTGGGCGCCGCTCATTGATGAACATCAGAGTAGTGATGAAGAGCGAGCTATCGTCAAACAGGCTGATGCGTTATGTGCGTATCTGAAATGTCTGGAAGAACTCTCTGCGGGTAACAATGAATTTTTACTGGCAAAAAGCCGTCTCGAGAAAACGCTGTCGGAGCGTCACAGCGAAGAGATGGACTATTTCATGACGGTTTTTGTGCCAAGTTTCCAGCTTTCGTTGGATGAGATTAGCCAGGATTCACCGCTTTAGTTTGGGGTAATGGTGGATCGCGCTTGCGCTTATCCACCCACGTCATTTTTCGTAGGTCGGATAGCGCAAGCGCCAACCGACACTAATGAGTCAAAATGGGAACAGCATCGGCACCATCACCACACTTACCACCATCACAATCACCGTAAATGGCACGCCCATTTTCACGAAATCGCTGAACTTATAATTCCCCGGCCCCAGCACCAGGGTATTAACCGGGGATGAGACTGGCGTCATAAACGCAGCTGATGCAGCTAGTGCGACAATCATGGCGAACGGATAAGGCGAGACGCCCATGGTTTTTGCCGCAGCCAGCGCAATCGGTGCCATCAGAACAGCCGTCGCCGTGTTAGAGATAAACAGACCAATCGCGGCGCACATGACGAACAGGCAAATTAGCATCAAGTGCGGGCCGTAACCGCCACCCATCTGCATCAGGCCATTAACTATCAAATCCACGCCGCCGGTTTTTTGCAACGCAAGCGCAAAAGGCATCATCCCGACAATCAGGATAATGCTTGGCCAGTGCACCGCTCTATAAGCGCTTTCCATATCGATGCAGCGGAATTTCCCCATCAGCAAACAGGCGATAATCGCAGCTATCGTATTGGGGATTTCGTCGGTCAGCATCAGCGCAACCATCAGTGCCAGGCAGAAAATCGCATGTGGTGCCTGGCTGTGAGCAGGCGATGCTTCGCCCTCCTCTACCGGCAAATTGAGTACCAGGAAATCGCGGCCTTTTTGCTGTAACTGGCTGATAAGCTTCCAGTCGCCCACTACCAGCAAAATATCCCCCAGTTGTAAGGACTCATCCACCAGAAGCCCATCCATCACTTCACCATTACGACGCAGCCCCACGACATTCAGGCCATAGCGTGTACGAAAACCGATTTCACGAAGCGTCTGACCAAACAGTTCAGAATCAGGGATTAATGAAACTTCAGCCATGCCAACGTCGAGCGCCTGATCCGAGAAATACTCACCGCGCAGGACCATCGGTTCTAGCATCTGCTCACTACAAAACTCACGCAGGTCAACTTCGGACGCAGACATATCAATTAACAGCACATCACGGGCGCGAAACTCAGTCGTCCCGGTCACATTGACAATAACGCGGCGGAATTTACGCCAGCGCTCAAGACCTATGACGTACGCACCATAACGCTCACGCAATTTTAAATCGTCCAGGCGACGGCCAACCATTGGCGAACCGGGGCGGATCGCCAGACGACGTGCGCGCCCGGTTAAACGATATTCTTTAATCAGATCACGGAAAGTACGGCGTCGCCAGTTTTGTTTCCCATCGTCCTTTTTCTGCCCGTTTAAAGCAAAACGCGCGATGAGCATGTAACCGATGCCCAGCAGCAAAATAACCAGCCCGATAGGCGTGACGCTAAAGAAATGGAACCCCTGCAAACCTTCCCGCAACAGTTCGCTGTTCACCACCAGGTTTGGCGGGGTAGCGACCAGCGTCATCATGCCGCTTATCAGCCCTGCAAAACTTAGCGGCATCATCAGGCGCGACGGGGAAGTTTTCATGCGCATTGAAACGCTGAGTACCACGGGGATAAAAATGGCGACCACGCCTGTCGAGCTCATAAACGCGCCCAGCCCGGCAACGGTCAGCATCAGCAAAATAAGCATTTTGGTTTCACTGCTGCCCGCCACGTCCACCAGCCACGAACCCATTTTGGAAGCCACGCCGGTGCGCACCAGGCCATCGCCAATGATAAATAGCGCTGCAATAAGAATAACGTTGGGGTCGCTAAAGCCTGAGAAGGCTTCGCTAAGAGAGAGTGTACCGCTGAGGACAAAAGCAATAATGACAAGCAGTGCGACCGCATCCATGCGCACTTTACCGGTGGCGAATAACACGACGGCTATTGCCAGCAATGATAAAACCCAAATCAGTTCTGAGTTCAAAACAATTCCTTTTGTGATTGCTCAGGAAGAAGAAATTTTGCCATAAAAAAGCCCCGCTATCGCGGGGCTAAATCATATGTTCAGTGTTTTCTGAACACTTCAACTGTGCCATCTGGCAATTTTTGAACCAGAAGCTCGGTCAATGAATGCAGCACATAATCGACATGCTCAAGGCGCGGCGTATCTGCTGGCGCATTGACGGCAATCACATGACAGCCCGCCGCCAAACCTGACAACACGCCAGCTGGAGCATCTTCCACCACCACGCACTCTTCCGGCTCGAAACCGAGCAATTGCGCGCCGAGCAAGTAGGCATCCGGCTCTGGTTTCCCGCGCGCAACACGCTCAGCGGTGACCAAAACTTCAGGCTTCGGTAAACCACCCGCCGCACGGCGAGCAGACGCCACCGGTAATGAACCCGACGTCACGATAGCCCACGGAATGCCCGCTTCATTCAAATGAGTCAGCAGCTCCACGGCACCAGGCAGCGCCACAATCCCGTCGGTATCTTCAGACTCGATTTTCTCAAGACGAAGAAACTCCTGCTGAATCTCATCTTCAGTCGCGCCCGCCATAAAGTGGCGTAACGAAGTGATCGCCTGTTTGCCGTGAATAAAGCCTAAAACTTCCTGTGGCGAAATATCGAATCGCTTAGCCCAGTTAATCCAGGCTCGCTCGACGGCTGGCAGAGAGTCAACCAGTGTCCCATCCAAATCAAACAAGAAACCTTTGCACTTCACCACGCTTTCCCCCTCAGGCATTAATAACTTGCGCGATTTCGTTCGCACTTAAATGGTACTGACGCGGGCAAGACTGCCAGACTTTCAACATGCGCTGATATTTTTCCCACATTGGGGTCTGCGCATTGAAGCCATGAGTCCCTGCATCAAAATGAGCATAACGACCCTCAATGTTCACCATAAAGCGAACATAACCGAGGAAACGCGCTTCGGTAGCCGCATCAAAGCCAAGGAAAGTCACACGACGTTCGTCGATTTCCTGGTTGTCCTTCAGGTTGGTCCAGGAGACATGCAGAGCGTGATACATCTCCATAATGTCGATAACGGTGCGACAGGTTTCTTCCGTCAGCTCACCGAATTCACGATCCAGCTCGCGCATTTGCAAACCATAGCCACGCTCAATGAGCGTTTGCAGGCGACGATAACGCTCGGCGTTGTCCGGGTCGAGCATGGTCATCATTTTGTACTGATTCGATAAAATCAGACGCTGGGCGTTAGTCATTTCCATTTCTTAGCTCCTATTGCGCAGACATAAGCCTGCGAAAAAATATCCTTCTTTATATGCGTAGCGGCAGGGATTTTACAAATCATCCAGAAAAGTTTTATCCAGTTGCTTGAACGCACGCTTCAGTACATCTGCCAGTGCCTGGTAGTCTGGCTTGCCTTCGATAGGCGCTAATGCCTGCCCTGCTTCCTGCAATTTACCCCGGACTTCATAGAACCAGCTCAACAAGGTTGGCGGAAGTGGCGTCACGGAGCGTTTACCTAACCACCATAATCCCTGCATCGGCAGACTACAGGCAAATAAAGCGGTGGCAACGGCAGGGCCAAGTTGGCCGCCAAGCGCAATTTGCCAGGTCAGCGTGAACACAGCGAGCGGAGGCATAAAGCGGATGGCAAAACGCGTGGCGCGGATCACACGGTTTTCTACAAAGACAGGCGCGAGGCGTTTATCAACTGGCCAGGTCTTTGAATAGTGTTGCCCACGGCTGAACATACTGAACCAGCTAGCGTGGCTATTTTTAGGGATAGACATGGCTTTACCTCAACTTCACATATAAAAAATAAAATTTTTGTGCAATTAAACAACTCTAAATTACATGGTTCAAAATCTTTTGTCTTTAACCATCGCAATCAGTTATCCTGTGCCGGCCTTGATGGCCGTAGAAGGGAAACCGCAGGTTGTCAATTTTTTGCTCAGTTCGCCATTGCACAAAAATCACGCAAACTGGCGTAAACTCAAGAGTATTTCTTCGTCATGCCAAAAAAACGCTTTCGGCATGACGTTAATCATAAATGTCTGTCTCATCATGCGCTACGCTGAGAGACTAAATGACGTTTTTTTAGCCACGTATAAAAGTAGGTACTTCCATGTCGAGTAAGCTAGTACTGGTTCTGAACTGCGGTAGCTCTTCACTGAAATTCGCAATTATTGATGCTGTAAACGGTGACGAGTACCTCTCTGGTTTAGCCGAATGTTTCCATCTTCCTGAAGCACGTATCAAGTGGAAAATGGACGGCGGTAAACAAGAAGCGGCTTTGGGTGCAGGCGCCGCTCACAGCGAAGCTCTGAACTTTATGGTTAATACCATTCTGGCACAAAAACCTGAATTGTCCGAGCAGCTGACTGCTATCGGCCACCGTGTTGTTCACGGCGGCGAGAAGTACACCCGCTCCGTTGTTATCGACGAGACCGTGATTCAGGGTATCAAAGATACTGCTTCTTTTGCACCATTGCATAACCCGGCACACCTGATCGGTATTGCTGAAGCACTGAAATCTTTCCCTAAACTGGCTGATAAAAACGTTGCAGTGTTTGACACCGCGTTCCATCAGACCATGCCAGAAGAATCTTATCTCTATGCTCTGCCGTACAAACTGTACAGAGAGCACGGCGTTCGTCGCTACGGCGCACACGGCACCAGCCACTTCTATGTGACTCAAGAAGCCGCGAAAATGCTGAACAAACCGGTAGAAGAGCTGAACGTCATCACTTGCCACCTGGGCAACGGCGGTTCTGTTTCTGCTATCCGTAACGGCAAGTGTGTTGACACCTCTATGGGTCTGACTCCACTGGAAGGTCTGGTAATGGGTACTCGCTCTGGTGACATCGATCCAGCGATTATCTTCCACCTGCACGATTCCCTAGGCATGAGCATTGATGACATCAACAAAATGCTGACCAAAGAATCTGGCCTGTTGGGTCTGACTGAAGTCACCAGCGACTGCCGTTATGTTGAAGACAACTACACAACTAAAGAAGACGCTAAGCGTGCAATGGACGTCTTCTGCCACCGCCTGGCTAAATACATCGGTTCTTACACTGCGCTGATGGATGGTCGTCTGGACGCAGTGGTATTCACCGGTGGTATCGGTGAAAACGCCGCGATGGTTCGTGAACTGTCTCTGGGCAAACTGGGTGTTCTGGGCTTCGAAGTTGACCACGAACGCAACCTGGCTGCACGCTTTGGCAAATCAGGCTTCATCAACAAAGAGGGTACCCGTGCTGCGGTGGTCATTCCGACCAACGAAGAACTGGTTATCGCTCAGGATGCATCTCGCCTGACCGCTTGATTCTCCTTACCGCCAGCCTTCGCTGGCGGTACTGTTTTCTGAGTCCTGTAAAGGCAATACCCAAAATAATTCGAGTTGCAGCCAGGCGGCAAGCTCAGGAATCTCCAGGAGCTTACTGAAGTAAGTGACTGGTGTGAGTGAGTGCAGCCAACACCCCTGCAACTTGAAGTATGAAGGGTATAGACAAAGAGGTTATACCGTGTCCCGTACTATTATGCTGATCCCTACCGGAACTAGCGTCGGCCTGACTAGCGTCAGCCTGGGTGTTATCCGTGCTATGGAACAAAAAGGCGTTCGCCTTAGCGTTTTCAAACCTATCGCTCAACCGCGTACCGGTGACGATACTCCAGATCAAACCACCAGCATCGTTCGTGCAAACTCCAGCATCCCTACCGCTGAGCCACTGCACATGAACCACGTTGAGTCGCTGCTATCCAGCAACCAACAAGACGTGCTGATGGAAGAGATCATCGCCAACTACCACGCCAGCAGCAAAGATGCTGAAGTGGTTCTGGTTGAAGGCCTGGTGCCTACTCGCAAGCATCAGTTTGCGCAGTCTCTGAACTACGAAATTGCTAAAACGCTGAACGCTGAAATCGTCTTCGTGATGTCTCTGGGTAACAACTCTCCAGAGCAGTTGAAAGAGCGTATCGAACTGGCTCGCAGCAGCTTCGGTGGTAGCAAAAATACCAACATCACTGGCGTAATCATCAACAAACTGAATGCCCCAGTGGATGATCAAGGTCGTACTCGCCCTGACCTGTCCGAGATTTTCGATGACTCCACTAAAGCGAGCATCGCAAACATCGATCCTAAAGAACTGTTTGCTGACAGCCCGCTGCCAGTTCTGGGTTGTGTGCCGTGGAGTTTCGATCTGATCGCAACTCGCGCAATTGATATGGCGCGTCACCTGAACGCCACCATCATCAACGAAGGCGACATCAAAACCCGTCGCGTGAAGTCTGTAACCTTCTGTGCGCGTAGCATTCCGCACATGCTGGAGCATTTCCGCCCAGGTTCTCTGCTGGTGACTTCAGCAGACCGTCCAGACGTGCTGGTTGCAGCGTGCCTGGCCGCAATGAACGGTGTCGACATCGGTGCAGTTCTGCTGACCGGTGGTTACGAAATGGACCCACGCGTAAGCAAACTGTGTGAGCGTGCATTCGCCACTGGCCTGCCGCTGTTCATGGTTGATACCAACACCTGGCAGACTTCTCTGAGCCTGCAGAGCTTCAACCTGGAAGTCCCAACTGACGACCATCAGCGTATCGAAAAAGTGCAGGAATATGTGGCAAGCCACATTGATGCAAACTGGATCGAATCTCTGACTGCAACTTCTGAGCGCAGCCGTCGTCTGTCTCCTCCAGCGTTCCGCTACCAGCTCACTGAACTGGCTCGTAAAGCCGGTAAACGTGTTGTACTGCCAGAAGGCGAAGAGCCACGTACCGTGAAAGCGGCATCTATCTGTGCTGAACGTGGTATTGCAACTTGCGTACTGTTGGGTAACCCGGATGAAATCACCCGTGTTGCTGCAGCGCAAGGCGTTGAACTGAGCGCAGGCATCGAAATCGTGGATCCAGAAGTGGTTCGCGAAAGCTACGTTGCTCGCCTGGTTGAGCTGCGTAAGAGCAAAGGTATGACTGAAGCCGTTGCTCGTGAGCAACTGGAAGACAATGTTGTGCTGGGTACGTTGATGCTTGAGCAAGACGAAGTTGACGGTCTGGTTTCCGGTGCGGTTCACACCACCGCAAACACCATTCGTCCTCCGTTGCAGCTTATCAAAACTGCACCAGGAAGCTCGCTGGTTTCTTCTGTCTTCTTCATGCTGCTGCCAGAACAGGTTTATGTTTACGGTGACTGTGCGATCAACCCGGATCCAACAGCTGAGCAGCTGGCAGAAATCGCAATTCAGTCTGCGGATTCCGCTGCTGCATTCGGTATCGACCCACGCGTTGCGATGCTGTCTTACTCCACCGGGACTTCTGGTGCTGGTAGCGACGTTGAGAAAGTACGTGAAGCGACTCGTATCGCTCAGGAAAAACGTCCTGACCTGGTTATCGATGGTCCGCTGCAATATGACGCCGCAGTTATGGCTGACGTTGCTAAGTCCAAAGCGCCAAACTCACCAGTTGCGGGCCGCGCTACCGTATTCATCTTCCCAGACCTGAACACCGGTAACACCACTTATAAAGCGGTACAGCGTTCAGCCGACCTGATCTCCATCGGGCCAATGCTGCAAGGTATGCGTAAACCCGTTAACGACTTGTCTCGTGGCGCACTGGTAGACGATATCGTTTACACCATCGCTCTGACTGCGATTCAGTCTTCTCAACAAGACTAAGTTCTTCTGAGAAGCAAAAAGGCCGCTAATTTGTATTAGCGGCCTTTTTTTATTGTCGATATTCCGTAGAAAACTGAATGAGTTACTCAGCAGCAGCGGTGTGCTGGGATTCATTTTTAGCGTTGCGGGTCATCCACAATGCCAGGGCTTTTAAAGAGTCCGGCGTGAAATCGTCACAGCGGGCGGTAATCTCTTCTGGAGACATCCAGCAAACTTCGCTGACTTCTTCTTCCTGCAAAGCAAACGGACCATGAGAAACGCAGCTAAACAGGCTTCCCCACACCCGGCAGTTGGTATCTTCGAAATAGAACTGACCATGCTCGGCAAAAGGCACACCCGCGATACCCAGCTCTTCTTCAGCCTCGCGGCGCGCAGAGTCGAGTAATTGTTCGTCGGCCTGAACCACGCCGCCCGCGGTGGCATCTAACATACCCGGCATAAAATCTTTAGTTTCAGTGCGTCGCTGCACCAAAATCTTACCCATACCGTCATGCACAACAATATAAGTCGCACGATGTCGTAAACGTTGCACGCGCATTTGTTCTCGACTTGATTGCGCGATAACTTCATTGTCTTCATTGACAATGTCTATCCATTCCGTGCCAACAAAATGACTCTGTTCCACCATCGGGGAAACCTTATTCAGGGCGCTCTTATGGCGCGTTATGTTCAACAGGCGGTAAGTTACGGGGTAATCTCGACCTGTGCAATAACCCCATCGTTATTCAGTGCGTGAACGCTCAGAACACCATCGTTTAGCATGCCGTAGCTCGCCTCGAACCCACCTTTGGGAATACTCACCGAACCTGGATTGAACAGATAAACTGTATCTTGTTTTTCCGCTAAGGGTAGATGAGTGTGGCCAAAAACCAGCACGTCATTTTCTGCCAGCGGAGGCAGTTTGTCAGGATTATACAAATGGCCATGCGTAACGAATAGACGTTGATCGGCCATTAAAATCTGTTGCCAGGGAGCTGTTATCGGAAAATGTAGCAGCATCTGATCAACTTCGCTGTCGCAGTTGCCACGCACCGCAATAATTTTATCCGCAATGCTGTTAAACCGCTCTGCAACCGCACCTGGATTATAGCCCACCGGTAATGCATTACGCGGCCCGTGATTCAACACGTCCCCCAGTAATATCAGCCATTTAGCACCACTACGCTCAAAGTGCGCTAGCACTTGCTCTGTAGCGGGTAGAGAACCATGAATATCCGAGGCAAACATTAGCTTCATAAAACCACATTCCTGTTAATGATAAGCGAATTCATCATAACGAATTATGGGGCGAATCAACCAGAATGCTTTGCGGAAAGTGCCAGATAACGTTGAACCGAAGCGCGCTGCCACTGGAACGTTGCATATTCTTGCAAGCGCTCAGGTACCTCATCGCCATTGAGGATCAGACGGTTAAGCATCAATGCCAGATCCGTGTCGGCAATAGACCATTCACCAAACAAATTTTGCTGGCCGACCGGCAAGAGACCTTCAACGGTGGTCACCAGCTTTTGCGCTGTGGCCTGCGCCTTGTCACTCAGCGGTGGCTTTTTGACACCGGCGAAAATCACATCGGTTGAACGCTCTTCACGGATCGGCATTAAGTCACTGCGGATCCACGCCTGAATTTGTCTGGCACGCGCGCGTTTTTCTAAATCATGTGGGTAGATGCGTTCCCAGGTCGGCGGGGCAAACCGATCTTCGAGATATTCAGTAATCGCGGAGGATTCGCTTAACAAAAAGTCATCGACCGCAATCACAGGAACGCGTCGAGTGAGGTCATAGCCTTTCCAACCGGGATGCAGGTTTTGTCCGGTATTGAGGTCGACTGTTTGCATCGTAAAGTTCAGTCCCTTCTCTTTCAGGGCAACATAGACGGACATCACGTAAGGGCTAAAGTAGTTACTGTCGGACCAAAGCGTTATTGTCGGCTGGCTCATAATATCCCCATCATTCAAGCTTCCAGGTTATTGAACATATAGCGGAAAATGGCGGTTGTCACTTGAGCAAAACTCATCTGCCCGGCAAATTTATCAAAAAGTCTATACTCCATAGGGTTCTGCAAAAACTAATATCAGGATGGCAATGAGATGATCGACCTTTACTACGCACCGACACCAAACGGCCACAAAATCACGCTGTTTCTGGAAGAGGCAGGTCTGGAGTACAACATTCACCGTATTGATATTGGCAAAGGAGATCAGTTTCAGCCTGCCTTTTTGGCGATTTCCCCAAACAATAAAATTCCGGCAATTATCGACCAGCATCCTCTCGATGGTGGCAGCCCGTTGAGCTTGTTTGAATCAGGGGAAATTTTGCTTTATCTGGCGGAGAAGACCAACGAGCTTTTAAGCAAGGATCTGCGTGAACGTGCCCACACCCTGCAATGGTTGTTCTGGCAAGTCGGTGGCTTCGGTCCGATGCTTGGTCAGAACCATCACTTTAACCATTTCGCACCGCAACCTGTGCCGTATGCGATTGAACGCTATCAGGTGGAAACTCAGCGTTTGTATGGCGTGCTAAACAAACAGCTAGAGAAAACCCCTTGGTTGGGCGGCAATGAATACAGTATTGCGGATATCGCTACCTACCCGTGGACGGTTTCACATGAGCGCCAGCGCATTAATCTGGCGAACTTCCCGGCAGTCGAGAACTGGTTTGAGCGCATCCGCTCGCGCCCTGCGACAGAACGCGCCTATCAGCAATCACAAATAAGTTAATGCCAATGCGCCCGCTATGGGCGCAATGTTTTTCCTCATGTATTCTAGGGCTGGAAAATTACAATCATATGGAAGAAACCTGCAATGTCATCTCATCAGCCAGACGCGATTATTCGAATTAAAAACTTACGCCTGCGCACCTTCATTGGCATCAAAGAAGAAGAAATTGCCAATCGCCAGGATATCGTCATTAACGTCGCGATTCATTATCCGGCGGACAAAGCTCGCGCCAGCGAAGATATTAACGATGCGCTGAACTATCGCACCATTACTAAACAAATCATCCAGTTGGTTGAGAATACTCGGTTCTCACTCCTGGAAAAATTAACTCAGGATGTGCTCGATATCGCATGCGACCATCCGTGGGTGTCTTATGCTGAAGTAGAGATCGATAAACTTCACGCGCTGCGTTATGCCGACTCTGTATCCATGACAATGAGTTGGCGTCGCCAGGCGTAAAAAGCTGGAGACGACCATGCAGATACTGATAACCGGCGGAACGGGGTTGATTGGCAGCCATCTGGTGCCACGCTTGCTGGAGTTAGGGCACGATGTCACCGTCGTTACCCGAAATCCCGAGAAAGGCCGTGCGCTGTTTGACACCAAAGTGACCTTCTGGAAAGGGTTGAGTGAGAGATCCAATCTTGATGGGTTTGATGCCGTTATCAATCTGGCTGGCGAACCGATAGCCGATAAACGCTGGACTGAGGCGCAAAAACAGCGGCTGTGTAATAGCCGTTGGCAAATCACCGAGCGTCTGGTCGAGATGTTTAAAGCAAGCCAGACGCCGCCTTCAGTGCTTATCTCCGGCTCTGCCGCAGGCTACTACGGTGACCTCGGCGAAGTGGTGGTCAACGAAGATGAGCCACCGCATAACGAGTTTACTCACAAGCTTTGCGCCCGCTGGGAGCAAATCGCTTGCAGCGCGCAGAGTGAGCAGACGCGTGTCTGCCTGCTGCGTACCGGCGTGGTTCTGGCGCCAAAAGGTGGGATTCTGGCGAAGCTCTTACCAATCTTCCGTTTAGGCCTGGGTGGCCCGATAGGCGACGGTCGCCAGTATCTGGCATGGATCCATATCGACGATATGGTCAACGGGATCCTGTGGCTGCTGGATAACGATCTGCGTGGGCCGTTCAACATGGTTTCGCCCTACCCGGTACGTAACGAACAATTCTCTCACGCGCTCGGCCATGCACTCCATCGCCCGGCGTTTATGCGCGCCCCGGCAAAGGCGGTTCGCTTGATGATGGGGGAATCTTCGGTGCTGGTGTTAGGCGGGCAAAGGGCGCTACCGAAGCGGCTCGAAGAGTCAGGATTTGGCTTCCGTTGGTACGACCTGGAGGAGGCGTTGGGGGATGTGGTGCGGTAGGAAACGCCCTCATCCCAACCTTCTCCCCCAGGAGAAGGAGAAAACCGAATAGTTCCCTCTCCCTGGGGAGAGGGTTAGGGTGAGGGGAAATTACTTCAACGAACCCGACAAAAACTGCTGCAAACGCGCACTTTTGGGATTACCAAACAACTCTGCTGGCGTCCCCTCTTCTTCAATGACGCCCTGGTGCAAGAAGATCACATGGTTTGATACATGACGCGCAAAGTCCATCTCATGTGTCACTACCACCATGGTCTTCCCCTCTTCAGCAAGTTTCTGCATGATACGCAGCACTTCACCTACCAACTCAGGGTCGAGCGCAGAAGTCGGTTCATCGAACAGCAGCACTTCCGGTTCCATCGCTAGTGCACGGGCGATAGAGACACGCTGCTGCTGACCACCGGAAAGATGCACCGGATATTTCGCCTGCTGGCGTTCATCGATACCCACTTTTGCGAGGTACTTAATGGCTCGCTCTTTGGCTTCTTGCTTGCTCAAGCCTAGTACCTGAATCGGCGCTTCCATGACGTTTTCCAGTACCGTCATGTGGCTCCACAAGTTGAAGTGCTGGAATACCATGGTCAGACGCGTACGCAGCAAACGCAGCTGATTTTTATCCGCCACTTTCAGTTGCCCGTCAGTGTCGCGCACCAGGTTGATATTCTGGTTGCTGACCACAATCGTCCCTTCGCTCGGTTTTTCGAGGAAGTTAATGCAACGCAGGAAAGTACTTTTCCCGGAGCCAGACGAACCGATAATACTAATCACATCTCCCGCGTTAGCGCGCAGAGAAACCCCTTTAAGCACTTCATGTTCGCCGTAGCGTTTGTGCAAATCAGTTACGTTTAATTTATTTTCAGCCATGGGAATTACTCAGTGCGAAGAACTGGGTTTAACGTGCTGCATAAAACGCTGTTCGGCTCTGCGGAACAGGCTTATCAGGACGTAAGAAATAATCAGATATAACACCGCCGCGATGCCAAACGCCGTAAACGGCTGGTAGGTCGCGGAGTTGATATCACGGGCAATTTTCAGCAGATCAGGCACCGTGGCAGTAAACGCCAGCGCCGTGGAGTGCAGCATCAAAATGACTTCATTGCTGTACGCTGGCAGCGCGATACGCAGCGCCGATGGCAAAATAATGCAACGGTACAATTTGAATGGCGAGAAACCATAAGCACGAGCGGCTTCGATTTCACCGTGCGGCACCGAGCGAATCGCCCCGGCAAAAATTTCGGTGGTATAGGCACAGGTATTTAACGTCAGCGCCAGCACCGTACAGTTGAGGCCGCTGCGGAAAAACTCATTGAGCAACACCGTCCCTTTCACCACTTCCAGCGTGTACATACCGGAGTAGAACACCAGCAATTGCACATACAGCGGTGTGCCACGGAATATGTAGGTGAATAACCAGATTGGGAAAGCAATAAACTTGTTGCTCGATACGCGACCAATCGCGAGGAACAGCGCCAGAATCCCGCCCATTACCACCGAGGTAATCAACAACCACAGCGTGATAGCGACACCGGTAAAGCGGTATCCATCCGTCCACAGCAGCGCTTTCCAGTATTCCTGGATAATTTCGATCATAGCTCAGCCCTCTTCACACCCACCGAGTAGCGGCGTTCAAGCCAGAGCAAGACTCCGTTCGAAACCGTGGTAAAGATCAGGTAAATGATCCCGGCAACAATCGCAAAGTAGAATGGCTGCCAGGTGCTTTTCCCGGCAAGTTGCGTGGCTTTCACCACATCTTCCAGCCCTAACAAAGAGACCAGCGCAGTGGCTTTTAAAATTACCTGCCAGTTGTTGCCAATCCCCGGGAGCGCGAAGCGCATCATGGCCGGGAAGAGAATGCGGCGAAAGGTTTGAGAACCGGTAAAACCAAATGCCGTTGCGGCTTCAATATGCCCGCGTGGAACAGCGAGGAAAGCACCGCGGAAAGTTTCAGTGAAATAAGCACCGTAGATAAAGCCCAGGGTAATGATACCCGCCACCATGGGGTCGATATCAAACTGAGCGGCTCCCATCGCGTCGGTTAACACATTGAGTGCCATCTGCAGGCCGTAGAAAATCAACAGCATCAACACGAGATCCGGCACACCGCGAATCAGGGTAGTGTAACCTTCAAACAGCAACGCTAAAGGGCGGTTTTTGGATAACTTAGCACCAGCTCCAGCCAGACCTATGATAACGGCGAGGATAACGGAGCTTAGCGCCAGTTCCAGCGTGACGATGGCCCCTTTAAAGATTACTTCAGAAAAACCGTACAGCATGGTGCGTATCCTGTCGTCAGTGTCTGCACAAACCTAACCTGCCCTTTCAGGGCAGGTTGAACCACTGGTGACTGTTAACCACCGTAAACATCGAAGTCGAAGTATTTCTTCGCTAACTTCTCGTAAGTCCCATCTTTGCGCATTTCAGCAAACGCTTTGTTCAGGGCCTGACGCAGCTCGGTGTCGTCTTTACGCAGACCCATACCGGTGCCTACGCCAAACAATTTGTCGTCTTTAATGGACGGGCCGCCAAACTGATAATCTTTACCCACCGGTTGCTTCAGGAAGCCTTCGCTCGCAGCGACTTCATCCTGGAATGCGGCGTCAATACGGCCAGCCGTCAGGTCAGCGTAAATAGAATCCTGGCCCTGATAAGAGACAATTTCGATGCCTTTAGGCGCCCAATGCTCATTTCCGTAGGTTTCCTGGGTGGTACCTTGCAGAACACCAATGCGCTTACCCTTCAGGGCCTGAAGTGTTGGCTGAACTGGCGACCCTTTCGCGACCACTAAACGCGAGTCTGCAGCATACAGTTTGTCGGTGAAGGCAATTTCTTGTTGGCGTTTTTCAGTGATGGAAAGTGACGACATAATCGCGTCGATTTTTTTCGCTTTCAACGAGGGGATCAGCGCATCCAGTGGGTTTTCCACGAAGGTGCAGTTCGTTTCGATGCGTTTACAGAGTTCTTTTGCCAGATCGATGTCAAAACCCACTAATTCCCCTTGCGCGTTTTTTGATTCAAACGGGGCGTAAGTCGGGTCTGTACCGATGCGTAGGTTTTTAGGAATAGCGGCGAAAGCTGTGGAAACACTGGAAAATGCCAGTACTAACGAAAGAGCGATGATCTGCTTGTTCATAATTATCCTCGAATAGACTGTTTTTATACGCGATTGCTTTTTAACCGGATAAAATTGCACGTTCCATGCCAATTTATGCATCTTGTTACAGTGTTTTTTTCCTATTCTGGCGCGCCAGAATCACATGCCACAAAAAGTCAAAAAAACCCACTGCACCAACAAGATGCAAGCAATACACTATTTTGGTGCATTGCTAAATTTTTGCACCTTACAGGTGCAACGAACTTTGGTTAGATTGCAATTCTATTCAGCCCGGCTGCATCAAAGCATAACCGGGCTACAGACTACGGGATAATCTTATTCACCGTAAACATTAAAATCGAAGTACTTCTTAGCAAATTTGTCGTAAGTACCGTCTTTACGCATTTCTGCCAGTGCTTTGTTGAAGGCATCTTTCAGCTCAGTATCGTCTTTGCGCAAGCCAATACCGGTGCCGTCACCGAAGTACTGTTTGTTTTTCACAGACGGGCCTGCGAACGCATAACCTTTCCCTGCTGGCAATTTCAGGAAGCCTTCGCTCGCGGCAGTTTCATCCTGGAAAGCCGCGTCCAGTCGGCCAGCCGCCAGATCCGAATAAATCAGGTCCTGGTTGGCATAAGCCACCACATCGATACCTTTGGTGCGCCATTCAGCATTAGCAAACGCTTCCTGGGTTGAACCCTGCAACACGCCTACGTGCTTGCCTTTAAGTGAATCCAGCGTCGGTTTAACCGGTGAGCCTTTAACAGCAATTAAGCGGGAGTCAGCAGCATACAGTTTGTCGGAGAAGGCAATCTCTTGCTGGCGCTTTTCGGTGATAGACAGTGAGGAGATGATGGCGTCGATTTTCTTCGCTTTAAGCGAAGGAATCAGGGCATCAAAGTCACTTGCAACCCACGTACATTTAGTATTAATGCGCTTACAGAGCTCATTACCGAGATCAATATCGAAACCAACAAAATCCCCTTTTGCGTCTTTAGATGAAAACGGCGCATATGTCGTATCCGTACCAAGACGAAGGCTCTGTGGAAGGGCTGCAAAGACGCTTGCGGTGGTGCTCAAGCCGAGCAGTAAAGACAGAGCGAGAACTTGCTTTTTCATACGTAACCCTCAAGTTTGACTGATCTTATTATGTGTAATGTCGTGTTGTGTTTGTTTTGTGTTGCTGATTCAGAGTTGCAGTTCTCATGCCACTTTTTCTTGCGTGAAAGAAAGTGCGCATTTTTGTGTTAAAAAATAGTTACAACCATGTCACAGACTTGAAAGATAGCAGGTCTGGCCTGAGGGAAAAGCATTAACGGAGGAAAATAGCGGATAAATGTTCTGGAAGTGATCGGGGTTACAAAAACGCCCCATTATGAGGCGCTGGGTTTTGTGATGCACCACACTGGCACAGTGTTTATGCGCCAGTCCAGCGGGTGAACAGGTCTTGCGCAAGCTCAATATCAAACTGGTCGAGTACACGATTAACCGTCTGGTCAATAATATCCTGCACGCTCTGCGGGCGATGATAGAACGCAGGCATCGGCGGCATAATCACGGCACCCAACTCAGCCGCCTGGGTCATTAAGCGCAAATGGCCGAGGTGCAATGGAGTTTCGCGCACACAAAGTACCAAAGGGCGTCGCTCTTTGAGCACCACATCTGCAGCACGCGTTAGCAGGCCATCTGTATAGCTGTGAACAATGCCAGAAAGGGTTTTGATAGAGCAAGGCAATATGACCATGCCATGCGTCTTAAAAGAGCCTGAGGAGATGCTGGCGGCGATATCCCGGGCATCATGAACCACATCCGCCAGCGCCTGAACTTCACGCACGGACATATCACTTTCCAGCGCAAGGGTTTGGCGAGCAGCATTGCTCATAATCAGATGCGTTTCGATATCCGGTAATTGTTGCAGCACCTGAAGCAGTCGCACACCGTACGTTGCGCCACTGGCACCTGAAATTCCAACAATTAACCGTTTCATAATTTGCGTTCGCCCGAGAAGTTTATCTGGGCTGACTTTGCCGGAAGATGGGGATGGATGCAAGGTTACGTGGTGGATCTGGAATTTGTAGGGCGGATAAGCCCCGCGTCATCCGCCATAAATGCAGGTAGATGACGCAGCACTTATCCACCCTATAAGTGGCATAAGTGAAGGTTTTAGCCCTCGTTATGCATCTCTAAGTTTTCCACTTCATTTTGACGCTGAATGGCTTTCGAATCGTCATTACGCAGCGACTCAAGATACTCAAGGTATTCATGATCCACGTCTTTGGTGACGTAGATACCGTTGAATACTGAGCACTCAAACTGCGTGATGTCCGGGTTCTCAACGCGAACCGCTTCAATCAGATCGTCCAGATCCTGGAAAATCAAACCGTCAGCACCGATGAGCTGGCGAATTTCGTCCACTTCACGGCCATGAGCAATCAGTTCGTTTGCGCTTGGCATATCGATGCCATATACGTTCGGGAAGCGAATTTCTGGTGCCGCTGATGCGAGATACACTTTTTTCGCACCCGCTTCACGTGCCATTTCGATAATCTGCTCAGAAGTGGTACCGCGAACGATGGAGTCATCCACCAGCAGCACATTCTTATCGCGGAACTCAGCACGGTTAGCGTTGAGTTTACGACGCACAGATTTACGACGCAGTTGCTGGCCTGGCATGATAAAGGTACGGCCAACATAGCGATTCTTCACGAAGCCCTGACGGTACGGTTTATTGAGGATATGGGCGATTTCCAGCGCGATATCACAGGAGGTTTCTGGAATTGGGATAACTACGTCAATATCCAGGTCTTCCCACTCGCGAGCAATTTTCTCGCCGAGTTTTTTACCCATCTCAACGCGTGCGCTATACACGGAAATCTTGTCGATAAATGAGTCCGGGCGCGCGAAGTAAACGTACTCAAACAGGCATGGATTGCTGGTCGGATTGTCGGCACACTGACGTGTGAACAACTGCCCTTTCTCGGTGATATACACCGCTTCGCCAGGGGCGACATCACGCAGGAATTCAAAGCCCAGCGTGTCAAGCGCTACGCTCTCAGATGCCACCATGTATTCGGTACGGCCATCGCCCAAATCGCGTTTACCCATCACCAAAGGACGGATGCCATTAGGATCACGGAACGCTACCATGCCGTGGCCGATGATCATGGCAACACAGGCATAGGCGCCACGGATCTGGCGGTTAGTTGCGGCAATGGCAGCAAAAATGTTGTCAGCTTCCAGCGGATAGTTGCGGAAGTTATCCAGCTCGCTTGCGAAAATATTGAGCAGGATTTCGGAATCTGAGGTGGTGTTGATGTGACGACGTTTTTCTTCGAACAGCTTTTGACGCAGTTCGTGCGCGTTCGTCAGGTTACCGTTGTGTGCAAGGGTAATACCGTAAGGGGAGTTCACATAGAAAGGCTGGGCTTCAGAGGCACTCGAGCTACCCGCTGTAGGGTAACGTACATGGCCGATACCCATGTTTCCCTGCAAGCGTTGCATGTGAATGGCACCAAATACATCGCTCACCAGACCATTAGCTTTACGCAGACGAAAACAGTTTAAGGCATCAATGGTGACGATGCCTGCGGCATCCTGCCCACGATGCTGAAGCACCGTTAACGCGTCATAAATCGACTGGTTGACCGGCATAAAACCGGCGATACCGACAATACCGCACATGTTGTCTTTTCCTCATTAAGCCACAACCCCCCGATACGATTACCGGGGTAAGAAACTTGACGAGCTTTGCAGATAGTCAAAGAACCATCTGATGATGAAACTGAATTGCGGGATAAGCTGCGACTTTTGCCAGTCGTCACTCTTTGAAAAACCAGTAAACGTATCAAGAAAGAACAGAATGGCGGCGACGATCAGCGCTCCACGTAAAGCACCGAAACAGATCCCCAACACCCTGTCTGTACCCGACAGGCCGGTTTTCTCAACCAGTGCGCTAATCACATAATTGACTATCGCACCGACGATGAGTGTCGCGATAAACAGTATCGCAATAGCTATTCCGTTTCGTACCAGTTCGTCTTCAAAGCCAGTGAACCAGACTGACAGGTAAGTGTAGTAATGACTGGCGACAAAGAAAGCAAAACCCCAGGTTACAAGCGATAACGCTTCACGCACAAACCCACGAATAACACTAATCAGAGCCGAAAAGCCGATAACTGCAATAATGGCGTAATCTATCCAGACCATGAACAAATCTCACGACAAATCGCCCTGACGTCCAGTTCGGGGCGCATTCTAACAGAAAAAGAAAACGTTTGCGTAGGGATTTCCTTCCCTCGCGTAAATAAATAATGGCGTTGAAAAAATGCTCAACGCCATTAAGAATTTGCCCTGTTGCCGGGCTTCGCGGGTGCTTTCACCGGTGTGTCAGGAAAGCTATCGCGCCGTATAATTCATCACTACTCCGTTTAGCCCGGAAAGCGAACTCAGCTCGCCTAAAGAGGACTTAAGTTTGTCTTTTGAGGCATCCGGCCCCACCAAAATACGGGTCACTTTACCCTGTACAGGTGTCGACGGTATTGTGTATACCTTGAACCCGGCACCGCGCAGTTTACCAACAATTTCATTAACTTTGTCGGCATTTTTCAACGCACCGAGCTGGACGATATAGGCTTGCCCCGTCGGCGCCTTCTCAGCAGTTTCTTGCTTCGCAGGTTTTTCTGCGACTGGCGGCTCTTCGTTCATCATCGCCAGACGTTCTTCAGTTTGAGAAGCGTCAGTCTTGCTCTGCGGTTTTTCTACCGGCTTAGGTTTTGGTTTCTCCACCACCGGCTTCGGTTTAGGTTGGTCGCGGGTCACAGGAACTTCATCAATACCCGCACCGCTATCTCCTGGAAGCGAAGCGATATCCAGCCCGGGTGCCGCCGCTGTCCCAGCACGCACTTCTTCAGCCGCACCTTCCGGTGGCTGTGAAGGCAGCGCCTGAGTCGCCGCAGGCAGCATATCTGGTTCATCGGTATCACCCGGTTTTGGAACCAGAGGGATAGCGGCAAACTCATCCTGATAATGCTTTTTCTGACCATCAAGCAGCCCTGGCAGGATAATGACCCCCAGTGCGACCAGAATAATGGTTCCGACTAATCGATTTTGAAACTTACTCGCCACCTGCATTCTCCGCGTCCAGCGCTTCCATTACGTGGGCTACTGTATGAAATGAACCACACACCAGCACGGTATCATTTTCTGTTGCTGCCTTCATTGCAGCATACCAGGCCTCAGCCACCGTGTCGTAGACTTCACCCTGACCGAGATGTTCAGTCAACTGCTCAGCCGTTGCACCGCGCGGCCCTTCTAACGGAGCACAATACCAGTTATCGACTTGAGGGGACAAACATGCCAGCGTACCGGCAATGTCTTTATCGTGCAGCATACCGATGACTGCCAGCACGCGGCCACGTTTTGGCAACTCTGCCAGCCGCCCGGCAAGATAAGCCGCCGCATGAGGATTGTGCGCCACATCCAGAATAACCAATGGTGCATCGGAAATAACCTGGAATCGCCCTGGTAATGTCGCCTCTTTAATCCCTTGAATGATAGCGCCATTGCTGACATTCAGCTCGCTTGCACGTAATGCTGCCAGCGCCGTTGCCGCATTCGGCTGCGGCACCAGTGGCAACGGCAGCCCACTCAATTCGCCCTGAGCGTCTTTAAAGCGCCAGCTATTCTCTTCAACGCTGTAAGACCAGTCGATACCGCGACGCAGCAAATGAGCGCCCTTTTCAACTGCCACATCGGCGATAGTCAGCGGCATATCCGGCTCGCCAACTACGGCAGGCTTGCCACCACGGAAGACACCGGCTTTTTCACGCCCGATGCTTTCACGGTCTGGCCCCAGCCAGTCGGTGTGATCAAGCGCAATACTGGTGACCACCGCCACATCGGCATCGACGATATTAGTCGCATCCAGCCGTCCGCCAAGACCGACTTCGAGAATCACCACATCCACCGCCAGTTGCTTAAACAGCAATAACGCCGACAGGGTACTGTATTCGAAATAGGTGAGTGAGGTTTCGCCGCGTGCGGCTTCAATCTCGGCAAATGCCGCCGTATGGTAAGCCTCGTGCAGCTCTTCGCTTTGAACGCGCACACGTTCGGTATAGCGCACCAGATGAGGTGAACTGTAGACGCCAACGCTATAACCCGCTGCCATCAGGACTCTTTCCAGCGTGCGACAGGTGGTGCCTTTGCCGTTTGTCCCGGCGACTGTAAACACCGTCGGCGCAGGTTTCAGGATATCAAGCGTAGCGGCCACTTTTTTAACGCGGTCGAGGCCAAGCTCGATGGTTTTAGAATGGAGGTTTTCCAGATAACAAAGCCACGTGGCCAGGGGCGACGTGGCTTGAGGTGTTTGAGTTTTTTCCATGATGCCCGCTCTACGCTACGGTTCAAGAAAAAAGGCAGTTCCGCGAGCGGCCCTGCCTTTGTTGACTATCAGGCCTCGTGACCTTCTTCCGGTGCTGGCGGAACCACTATCGGTTCACGCGGTGCTTCCGGATTTGGCGCTGGCTGATTTGTCAGTTTCGCCAGAACGCTTGCCAGTTTCAGGCGCATTTCTGGACGACGAACGATCATGTCGATCGCCCCTTTTTCAATCAGGAACTCACTGCGCTGGAAGCCCGGCGGCAGTTTTTCACGAACGGTTTGTTCGATAACACGCGGGCCTGCAAAGCCGATCAACGCTTTTGGCTCAGCAATGTTGAGATCGCCCAGCATCGCAAAGCTTGCAGAAACACCACCCATGGTTGGGTCAGTCAGAACCGAAATATACGGCAGACCGCGTTCTTGCATTTTTGCCAGCGCAGCACTGGTTTTAGCCATCTGCATCAGCGACATCAGCGCTTCTTGCATACGTGCGCCACCCGAAGCGGAGAAGCAGATCATCGGACAGTTATCTTCCAGAGCCTGTTCAACGGCACGAACAAAACGCGCACCCACAACAGAACCCATAGAACCGCCCATAAAGGCAAACTCAAACGCCACCGCAACCACTGGCATGTTATAGAGCGTGCCTTTCATGACCACCAGCGCATCTTTCTCGCCAGTTTCTTTCTGGGCAGATGCCAGACGGTCTTTGTATTTTTTAGAGTCTTTAAACTTGAGGATATCTTTTGGCTCAAGTTCACTACCCAACTCAAACAGCGAACCTTCATCTAACAGGCTGTGCAAGCGATCGCGCGCGGACATACGCATGTGGTGATCGCATTTTGGGCAGACTTCAAGATTGCGTTCCAGTTCTGCACGGTACAGGACCTGGCCACAGCTGTCGCATTTAGTCCACACCCCTTCAGGGATACTCGCCTTACGGGTAGGGGTAATATTGCTCTTATTGAGAATTCGTTCAATCCAGCTCATTGATGACCTTTCTGCTTGAACCTGGTCGATGCCAGTTTTTCTGTGGCAGTGTGACCTGCCCCAGACCATAAATGGTGCTCATTAAAACATAACGGCCCGCGACTTTGGATAAAAAAGTGGTCGAACCGCGCGATGGGATTACTTTTGCAGGCGTTTGGCTGCACGCTTATGGCGAATAATTTCAATTACACCCGGCAAAATCGACAGCACGATAATCGCTACAATCAGCAATTTCAGGTTTTCCTGCACAATGGGCAAATCGCCAAACAGGTAACCTGCGTAGGTAAACAACAAAACCCACAGCAACGCACCCGCTACGTTGTACATCGCAAAATGGCGATAGGACATGTGCCCCATCCCTGCGACAAACGGTGCGAAGGTTCGCACAATCGGGACGAAGCGCGCGAGGATAATCGTTTTTCCGCCATGACGCTCGTAAAAAGCGTGTGTTTTATCAAGATAACTGCGGCGGAAGATTTTTGAGTCCGGGTTGCTGAAGAGTTTTTCACCAAATAACCGCCCGATTGTGTAGTTTACGGCGTCGCCCACGATAGCCGCAATGACCATTAAGATAACCATGGTATGCACGTTCAAATCGTTGGTTGGCAATGCGGCTAGCGCACCAGCAACAAACAGCAATGAATCCCCAGGCAAGAACGGCGTCACCACCAGACCGGTTTCGCAGAATAAAATGATAAACAGAATGGCATAAACCCAGATACCATACTGCGCCACCAGCTCCGCTAAATGCACATCAATGTGCAGAATAAAATCAATGACAAAGCGGATAAATTCCATAGTTATCTACCTTTTCGACTGGAGTCAGTCAGCTAAAAAAAGTGGACCCATCGTGGGTTTAGGTAACGCAAAATGTTCAGGATAATCAACGCAGACTAAGTACAAGCCTTCTGCTTTACCGGTAGCCGCCGCCAGCTTGCGATCTTTTGCCGCCAGCAATTGGGCCATCCAGTTTTCGTCCTGATTACCACAGCCGATTTCCATCAAACTGCCCACAATATTGCGCACCATATGATGCACAAAGGCGTTCGCTTTGATATCTACCACAACGTACGAGCCGTAACGGTTGACGGTGATATGCATCAGGTTGCGCCACGGGGTACGCGACTGGCACTGCACCGCGCGGAACGAAGTAAAGTCGTTCTCACCCAGCAAACACTGCGCGGCACGGTGCATACGGTCGGCATCCAGCGGGTGATAGAAGTGCGTCACCCCCTGCCCCATCACAGCGGGACGCAGCCGCTCGTTATAGATGACATAACGATAGCGACGCGCCGTGGCACTGAACCGGGCATGAAAATCGTCCGGCACAGCTTTAACCCAACGCACCGCGATGTCTCCAGGTAAATTCGCATTTACACCCAAAGTCCATGCGGCGTCTTTACGATCCATACGGGTTTCGAAATGCACAACCTGGCCGGTGGCGTGAACGCCAGCATCTGTGCGCCCGGCACAGAAAACGCTAATGGGCTCGTTAGCCACTTTAGAGAGCGCTTTTTCAAGCTTCTCCTGCACGCTGCGGACTTCGTTCTGGCGCTGCCAGCCGTAATATTTGCTGCCGTCGTATTCAATGCCGAGTGCAATCTTACGCAGTGGGCCTGTTTCTGTGACTGGGAGCGTAGGCAACTCGTCGGACATTAGTACATGTACTCCTGCACTAATTTTTCGGCTGTCTTCACCGCCATCAACGCGCCACCGAAACGGACGTTATCGGCAACAGACCAGAATTGGATCTGCTCCGGCATCCCGTAATCATTGTGGATACAACCGATGGAAAGATGAGCGCTGCCGGAAGCATCAGAAACCTGAGTCGGGAACTGGCCTTCTTCAGACAGTTCAATATCTTCAAACTGGCCAAACGCATCACGCGCTTCTTCTGCGGCCAGCGGGCGCATCGCTTCGAAGTTCACCATCTGCGCGTGACCGTAAAACACCGGAGCCTGAATCATGCTCGCAGAAATCAACACACCTTCGTCCTGCAGCACTTTACGCACTTCATTCACCAGGCGACGTTCTACTGGAACGCTGCCTTCTGCGTCTGGCACTAATGGCAGCATGTTGAACGCCAGCTGGCGACCAAACAGATCTTGTTCTTCGATTGGTAAACCGTTCAGTAAACGAGCGCTCTGCCCGGCCAGCGCATCGACAGCACTTTTGCCGCGACCTGAAGCCGCCAGTAAATTGGTCACCTGGATACGCGACAAACCACCTTGTTCAATCAATGGCTTCAGAGCGGTCAGAAGCTGGCTGGTCAGGCTATCCGCAACCGCAACCAGGTTGCGATTACGGTATTCGCCCAGCACAAAAGGATTGACGTCAGGCACGACCAACGGCACATCATGTTCCATGGCGAACAGGCCGCTGGAGTCAATCACCAGGCAACCGGCGTTGGTGGCTTCTTCGGCGAAACGAGCGGACGCTTCCACACCTGCAACGAAGAACGCGAGCTGAACCTGAGTCCAGTCAAATGATTCAGCATCCTGAACCATCACGGTTTTGCCTTCATAACGAATGTTTTCACCTGCGCTTTCACTACGCGCCAGGGCATACAATTCACCAACCGGGAACTGGCGTTCGGCAAGCAGTTCAATCACAGCTGCGCCTACGGCACCCGTGGCACCTAAGACGGCAATATTCCAGCCTTCAGACATGTTGGTTTACTCCAGACTTAATAAAACAGCATCCCACCGGATATCTGACCCGGTGGGACAAAAGATTAGGGTTAACGAGCGGGGGTATAAACCGCGCTAAAACCGAGTTTTTGCAGTGTTTGTGCCGCAGTTTCATCATCACACTGAATATATAATGATGACCATTCACGGCGTTCCAGGTAGTTTTTACGTAACTTATCAAACTCTCCTGGGATCCCCGCCACTTTCCGCAGTGGGGCATCATCGCGGCGCACATCATACACCAGATGAACCAGTCTTTTGAGTGTCGGCTGATCAAGCGGACCATGCAGGGTAATGCGGCCAAATTCAGGAGCGGGCAGCAGCGTGTCTAATGCCACTTGTTGTTTCTGACCAATAAACTCACTGAATGCTTCAAACACTTGCGTGGTGCCACGCGCTTTGCCTTCCAGCGTGTAACCTGCGATGTGTGCAGTGCCAATATCCACTTTATCGAGCAGCGCCACATTGAGCTCAGGCTCCGGCTCCCACACATCCAGCACCACGCTCAGCTTCTGGCCATTCTCAAGGCATTTCAGCAACGCGGCGTTATCGACTACCGGACCACGGCAGGCGTTGATCAGAATCGCGCCTGGCTTGAGACTTGAGATCAGCTTTTCGTCAGCAAGATGCCGTGACTTGTACGGGCCGTCTTTGAACAGCGGCGTGTGGAATGTCAGCACATCCGCTTCACTCACCAGCGTTTCCAGCGGCTGGAAATCACCTTCGTCGCCACTTTCTGCGCGAGGAGGATCGCATAGCAGCGTACGCACGCCGAAAGCTTCGAGACGCGCCTGTAAGCGTGAACCGACGTTGCCAACACCAATAATGCCCACCGTGCGGTCAGTCAGGTTGAAGCCATCACGTTCAGCTAACATTAACAGTGAAGAAAAGACGTATTCGACAACAGCGATAGCGTTACATCCGGGGGCAGCTGAAAAAGCGATGCCAGCTTGTTGCAGGTAGTGTTCGTCAACGTGGTCAGTCCCCGCCGTTGCCGTACCGACAAACTTAATCCCCTTACCATCGAGTAAATCAGCATTCACTTTGGTGACTGAACGCACCATTAACGCATCGGCATCCGCCAGTTCGGACACTGGGATCGGACGACCTGGCACTGCAGTTACATCGCCCACGCGACTAAACAATTCACGTGCATAGGGCATATTTTCGTCAACGAGGATTTTCACGTTACGCTACCTGTCTGTTAATCGTCGAGAATAAGCCCGATAGTGTGCCATAATCTGGCGGCCTGGCATACTTGAGCCGGGGATCGATAAAGGATTTTAGACTATGCAACCCATTCAGGGGGTGACAGCACGCCCTCCGGGGGAACCGCCCTCCACACCTTCAGCGGCCGGCGAACTTCCGCTTTCCACTCAGCAACGTACCGTTCTGGAACGTCTGGTCACGCGCCTTGTTGCACTCAGTCAGCAACAGAGTGCAGAAGTGTGGGCGGGACTCAAGCATGATCTTGGGCTAAAAAGTGAAACGCCTTTATTGTCGCGTCACTTCCCCGCAGCTGAACAAAATCTCAATCAGCGTCTGAGTAATGCCCAGACGACTCACGCCACGCGCCAGGTCGTTCAGCAGCTCAGCGAGCTTTTGCCGCAAGGTAATAATCGCCAGGCGGTGAGCGACTATATTCGCCAGCAATTTGGTCAGACTGCTCTGAGCCAACTGACGCCTGAACAATTAAAAAGCGTCCTGACGTTATTACAAAACAACCAGCTGGCAATCCCGCAGCCGCAACAGCGTCCGGCGACCGATCGTCCGCTGCTTCCGGCTGAGCATAACTCTTTAAATAAACAGGTTGCCAAACTGACTGCTGCGACGGGCGAGTCCGGGAAGTTAATCTGGCAGTCGATGCTTGAGCTTTCCGGTGTAAAAACCGGCGATCTGATCCCAGCAAAACACTTCACTTTGCTGACGACATGGCTTCAGGCACGTCAGACATTAAGCCAACAGCATACGCCAACGTTGCATACCCTCCAGGCTGCGCTTAAACAGCCGCTTGAACCCGCTGAATGGAAAGAAATTACCGATTATTCCCAGCAGCGTTTTCAGGCAACGCCGCAGACGTTACTGACCACCGCGCAAGTGCAGGATATTTTGAATCAGGTGTTTTTGAGGCGAGCAGAACGCCAGCCAGCAGCGCTTGAGGTTCATTCTGTTCAGCCAGTCGCCAGCCCAATCTGGGCACCGTTTATCGAACCGATAAAGCTGATCAGTGCCCGTCCAGGAATGGCACTTATCGCGCTGGTTGTAGTGATGATTTTGCTGTGGATGGTTATCTAGAAGTTTGCCACCCTGCAAAGGGTGGCAAGAGTTACTTGCGAAAAGCGATTAGCGTCACCACGATGCCGAGCACCGCAGAAATCGCGCCTGCCAGAAATACCGAGGGATAACCCATCGACGTTGCCAGCAACCCGGTCAACGGCCCCGCGACACCGTAAGAGATATCCTGAAACGCTGCATAGCCGCCAAGTGCCGTACCGCGCACTTGTGCAGGCACGCGTTTCACCACTTCCACCCCGAGCGCCGGGAAGATCAGCGAACAGCCGCAACCCGTGAGTGCCGCACCAATCAACGCAATGCTCGCACCCGGTGCTTGCCATAGCAACACCAGTCCGACAGTTTCTATTGCCAGCGAAACCAGTGCCACTCGCACGCCGCCAAAACGGTCAGGCATCCAACCGAAAAGCACACGCATCAGGACAAATGCGCCACCAAAAGCGGTGAGCGTGAAACCAGCCCAGGCCCAGCCTTTAGTTGCAAAGTAGAGCGAAACAAACGTCCCAATCACCGCAAAACCCACGCCCTGCAACGCCAGACCCAGACCAGGTTTCCAGATAAGCCCAATCACGGTAAGCAGTGAAGGACGCTCACCTTTGTGGGCTGGGACAGAGCGCACACGGCCATTGAACGCCCAGGCAACCAGGGGCAGCACGATGGTCGATACTCCGAGCGCGACAAAACCCCAGTGGCTGTTCAAGAGCAAACCCAGCGGTGCGCCAGCAGCTAATGCACCATAGATCGCCATCCCATTCCAGGACATGACTTTGCCGGAACGCGCCGGGCCAACTAAGCCCATGCCCCAGGTGAGGTTGCCAGTCAGCAGCTGGCTTTCACCAAATCCCAAAATCAAACGACCGACCACCAGCAAACCGAATTTTGCCATCGCATCAACCGGCAACAATGCGGCCAGCAGATAAGCCACACCGGCGAAGGCGCAGGCGCACATCCCCTGCAAAGTAGAACGCTTCGCCCCTTGCTGATCAGCAAGGCGCCCGGCATAACCACGGGTTAAAACCGTGGCGAGGAATTGAATGCCGACCGCAATCCCTACCATGGTGTTGCCAAAGCCAAGTTGGTTATGCACAAAGAGTGGGATAACGGGCAGCGGCAAGCCAACCGTCATATACGTAAGAAACACCGCAAAGGTGATATTAAATAAAGACTTATTTTCTGATTGGGTATTTTTTAGCTGAGAATCAATCAATGCAGACATACTGCTTACTCCATTTATTGCAGAGTAAGGCGAGGATACCACCACGCCCTTTCCCTCTGAACGTTCAGATTAAGGGTGCGTTGGTTGACGTTGAACGCTTACGCATTATCAAACTGATAATGTTATGGCGAGATAGTGCCTTCAGTCATTCATTCTGTCAATAATTGTAAACAGCAAAAAAACGGGGCGCCATAGGCACCCCGTTACACATAATCACTATCTTATACCCAAAAAAATTCGAGTTGCATGAAGGCGGCGACGCAGCAAATCCCCAGAAACTTACTTAAGTAAGTGACTGGGGTGAGCGAGGAAAACCAACACACATGCAGCTTGAAGTATGATGGGTATTAAGCTTTAAGCTTACGCATCACCAGTGTGGCGTTAGTCCCACCGAAACCGAAGCTGTTAGACATAACAGTGTTCAGTTCGCGCTCGGTAGTTTCAGTCACGATGTTCAGACCAGCAGCCTGCTCATCCAGCTCTTCGATGTTAATGCTTGGCGCGATGAAACCGTGCTCGAGCATCAGCAGAGAGTAGATAGCTTCCTGAACGCCTGCGGCACCCAGAGAGTGGCCAGTCATCGCTTTGGTTGCGGACATTGATGGCGAGTTATTACCGAATACTTCCTTGATTGCGCCCAGTTCTTTCACATCGCCAACCGGCGTAGAAGTCCCGTGGGTGTTCAGGTAGTCAATCGGCGTATCAACACCATGCATTGCCATCTTCATGCAACGTACAGCGCCTTCACCAGATGGAGCAACCATGTCTGCGCCATCGGACGTTGCGCCGTAGCCAACGATTTCAGCGTAGATGTGTGCGCCGCGAGCCAGAGCGTGCTCCAGTTCTTCAACCACAACCATACCGCCGCCGCCTGCAATGATGAAACCATCACGGTTTGCATCGTAAGTACGGGACGCTTTAGTCGGGTCTTCGTTGTATTTGGTAGACAGTGCGCCCATTGCATCGAACTCACAGGCCATTTCCCAGCACAGCTCTTCGCCGCCGCCAGCAAATACGATGTCCTGTTTGCCCAACTGGATCTGCTCAACAGCGTTGCCGATACAGTGCGCAGAAGTCGCACATGCGGAGCTGATGGAGTAGTTCACACCGTGAATTTTGAACGGCGTTGCGAGGCATGCGGAAACCGCAGAACCCATCGCTTTGGTCACAACATATGGACCTACCGCTTTCAGGCCGCGCGGGCTACGCATTGCGTCTGCACCGAACACCTGAGATTTAGAAGAACCACCGGAACCCGCAATCAGGCCAACACGCGGGTTGCTTTGATAAACTTCTTCTTTCAAACCAGCATCTTCAATAGCTTGCTGCATTGAAAGGTAAGCGTAGACAGAGGCATCGTTCATGAAACGGACAACTTTACGGTCAATCAGGCCGGTGGTGTCCAGTTTAACGTTACCCCACACGTGGCTGCGCATTCCAGAATCTTTGAATTCTTGAGAGAAAGTGATCCCCGAGCGACCTTCACGCAGAGATGCCAGGACTTCCTGCTGGTTGTTACCGATGCTGGAAACAATGCCCAGACCAGTAATCACTGCACGTTTCATTCAATACCTCTTCCACTACACGATTTAGGATTTCGACAGGCACAATAGCGTACACTTGTACGCCGAACAAGTCCGATCAGACAAATCGGCCTGAAATTTGCGCCGCTTCGCACACATCGTTACTATCCTTTCACTGCCTGCCAGACGAGTAACTTACGTGAAACACGCCCCAATACAACCGGCCAATCTGGGCTTTAACGAAGAAGGTACACCTGTATCCCGAGACTTCGACGATGTCTACTTCTCTAATGATAATGGACTGGAGGAAACTCGTTATGTCTTTCTTGGAGGAAACCATCTATCCGAACGTTTTGAGACCCATGATCGCTCACTGTTTATCGTCGGTGAAAGCGGATTTGGCACCGGTCTTAACTTCCTGACTTTATGGGAAGCTTTTGATGTTTTCGCCCAAAAACAGCCACAAGCCACCCTCCAGCGCCTGCATTTTATTAGTTTTGAAAAATTCCCGCTCACGGCGGAAGATTTACATGCCGCGCATGCGCACTGGCCTGAACTGGCACCTTTTGCTGAACAATTACAGCAACAATGGCCGCTGCCTGTCGCCGGGTGTCATCGTCTTTTGCTCGATGGCGGGCGCATCACTTTAGATCTGTGGTTTGGCGATATTAACGAACTGATACCGCAATTAGATGACACCTTAAATAATCAGATTGATGCCTGGTTCCTTGATGGCTTTGCACCGTCAAAAAACCCCGACATGTGGACGCCGCAATTATTTAACGCGATGGCCAGACTGGCTCGCCCTGGTGGCACGCTGGCAACCTTTACCTGCGCTGGATTTGTCCGTCGTGGCCTGATTGAAGCCGGTTTCACGATGACCAAAACCAAAGGATTTGGTCGCAAACGGGAAATGCTGACAGGGAAGATGGAACATCATCTTGATACCGAGGCGCGTACGCCGTGGTACGCCCGCCCTGCCGCACAAGGCAAAGAGGTGGCGATTATTGGTGGTGGCGTTGCCAGCGCCCTGCTCTCACTGGCGCTTCTGCGTCGTGGATGGCAGGTCACTCTGTACTGCGAAGATGAAGCCCCGGCACAAGGTGCGTCAGGTAATCGTCAGGGCGCGCTTTATCCGTTGCTGAATACCCACGACGCCGCGCTGGCTACCTTCTTCAGTGCTGCGTTTACCTTTGCGCGTCGCTTGTATGACTCACTGCCAGTGGAATTTGATCATGACTGGTGTGGCGTGACGCAGTTAGGTTGGGATGAAAAAAGTCAGCATAAGATTGAGCAAATGCTGAGCCTCGAATTACCGGATGCATTGGCACATGCCGTTGATGCACAAGCGGTGACGCAACAATGTGGCGTGGAGATCGGTTTCGGCGGCGTCACTTACCCACTCGGTGGCTGGTTATGCCCGGCTCAACTCACCGCGGCAGCGCTCACACTCGGCGAGAAGATGGGGTTAAAAACACATTATCAACATCGCGTGGAAAATCTGACTCAGGCTCCTGAGACATGGCAGTTGTCGTTTACAGACCAGGCACCTCAGCAACATGCCGCCGTGGTGTTAGCCAACGGCTACAAAATCAATCAATTCTCGCAAACCGAGAAAATGCCGATTAACGCCGTGGGCGGACAGGTCAGCCATATCC
Source organism: Buttiauxella sp. (assembly GCF_049686335.1). Lineage (NCBI taxonomy): Bacteria > Pseudomonadati > Pseudomonadota > Gammaproteobacteria > Enterobacterales > Enterobacteriaceae > Buttiauxella > Buttiauxella sp. The sequence goes on from NZ_JBAVHX010000021.1 coordinate 70,724, forward strand.
CGACGACCCCAACACTTTCGGCGTTACGCCAGGTGTTGTGTTACGACGGTTATCTGACACCACAAAACCCGAATAATCAGCAACATTGCATCGGTGCAAGCTATCATCGCGGCGTGGTAGATATGCGCTATAACGATGAAGATCAACAGCATAATCGTCAGCGTTTAATTAACTGCCTGCCGGAAGCGCCGTGGGTGCAAGAAGTGGATGTTTCCGCCGGAGAAGCACGTTGCGGCGTGCGCTGTGCCTCACGCGATCATATGCCAATGATTGGCTCGGTTCCGGACTACGACGCCACGCTTGAAGCATATAAAACGCTCGCTGAAAGCCGCGAAAATGCCCAAACCGCGCCGGTTTACCCAAATCTGTTTATGCTGGCGTCGCTCGGTTCAAGAGGGCTTTGCAGTGCGCCACTGGCCGCAGAAATTCTGGCAGCGCAAATGAGTGATGAACCGGTTCCCATGGATAATGAAACACTCGCGGCGTTAAATCCGAATCGATTTTGGGTGCGGAAGTTGTTGAGAGGTAGAGAAGTTAAGTAATGGGATCTTAACGCCCTCACCCCGGCCCTCTCCCCCAGGAGAGGGAGAACATCGAATAGTTCCCTCTCTCACAGGAGAGGGAGAACACCGAATAGTTCCCTCTATCACAGGAGAGGGAGAGCACCGAATAGTCCCCCTCTCTCACAGGAGAGGGAGAGCACCGAATAGTCCCCTCTCTCACAGGAGACGGAGAGCACCGAATAGTTCCCTCTCCCTGGGGAGAGGGTTAGGGTGAGGGGGAATAGCTTAAAACTTCGCCTGCTGGTACAAATTGTCCCACATTCCCAGCACTAAGGACTGGTCACGCGGTGAAAGCTCACCCGCCTGGATAGCTTTCTCCAGGCTATTTGACACCGCTGTGTGCAGCGCGTCCGGGCTGTGGTCTTCACCATGTTCCAGGTCCGCTACCGCCAGAGTCAGGTGGCCACGCAGATAACCGCTGGCAAACAGTTCATCATCACTGGCTGTCTCAACCATCTCATCAATTAGCGCCAGAATGCGTGTCTCAAATTCCGCGATCATCGTACTTCCTCATTTTTGTGCAGGTAATTAGTTTAAATCTTCCGGCCACGGAAACTGCTCCGCTGCCAGCGGCGGCGTTTTATAAAATGCCCGCAACGCTTCAATTAACTTTGCCGTGCGCTCAGGGATACCCTCTTGCAGGTAAATCATCACCTGCGCATGCACCCGACGCTGGAATGCGATCCGGTCCGGGTCCACATCGCCGCTCAGGTTGTCGCAACTCACATTGAAGGGGAAGTTTGCCGCCACGCACAGTAACCATTCCTGCGCCTGCGGTTTCACTTCCACATCCTCGAATTTGCTTTGTGTTTCGGCATCACGCCCGTCCGGGCAATACCAGTAACCAAAATCCACCTGTTCACGGCGCGCTTTACCCGCGATCAGCCAGTGAGAAATCTCGTGCATTCCGCTGGCGTAATAGCCGTGAGCAAACACGACGCGGTGATAAGGAATTTCCTCATCTGCTGGAAGATAAATCGGTTCGTCGTCGCCTTTAATCAGACGTGTATTAAATTCGTCTTTAAAGCAGTTATCGAAAATGTCGATAAGTTCCTGATAATGGTGTTCTGTATTTTTTGTCATCATTGCTGTTGTCATCTTAAGCTACCCCCAACCAATGGAGGATCTCCGGTCCATGGCTATCAAATAAGAGTTTGGCACTCATCACCGCCGAGACAATAACAATCATCGGACGGATCAGTTTTTGCCCTTTACTCAAAACCAGACGCGATCCCATGCGCGCCCCTAAAAACTGCCCTGCCATCATCACAAAACCGGTTCCCCAAATCACTTTCCCACCGATGATAAACAACAGCAGGCCGCCCAAATTGGACGTCGCGTTTAGCACTTTGGCGTGAGCCGTGGATTTGGCAAGATTAAAACCGCAGAGCGTGACAAAGGCCAGCGCATAAAAAGACCCTGCACCCGGGCCAAAGAAACCGTCGTAGAAACCGACGCAGCCACCCGCGATCAGCGCAAATGGCAGGCCGTATAAACGGCGCTGTCTGTCCTCTTCACCCAGTTTTGGCATCAATAAAAAGTACAAACCGATACCAATCACCAGGATCGGCAAGATTTGCCGCAACACGTCTGATTTCACATGCTGAACCAGCAACGCACCTGTTGTGGAGCCGATGAAGGTCATCAGAATATTGAGTTTCTGATCCTTCAGACTCACTACTTTGCGGCGAATAAAATAGAGGGAGGAGGAAACTGAACCGCCGCACGCCTGGAGTTTATTGGTTGCCAGTGCATGCGCCGGTGACATTCCCGTCGCTAACAGCACGGGGACGGTAATCAAACCACCCCCACCCGCCAGTGAATCAATGAACCCCGCGAACATGGCAACAAAAAACAGCACCACCAACATGGTGGGGGAAACCATAAACCATTCCATTAACTTATCCGTTAGAGAACGTGCTCATCCAGCAAAGCCTGACAAGAGGCGGGTAAAGGGGGAGGTGTTTTTTTCTTCGGTGGTGTGCTGCCAGGAGCTGGCGGCGCAAACCAACTTTGCAGTTCTGCACCACAACCGTCACCAGGCGGCGGTAGCGGTTGATCTTCACACTCAAGGCTGTCTGCCGGACAACGCAGGCGAACGTGCATATGCGCCCGGTGAGCAAACCACGGCCGCACTTTGCGCAACCAGTCTCGATCGGCACCGGCATCCAGACACAGTTGCTGTTTAATCGCCGGATTGACGAAGATGCGCGTCACATCGTTATCTTTTGCCGCAAGCTTAATCACACTGCTGATTTCAGGCTGCCACAAACGCGGCACCACATGCTGATTATCACTGGCGACTAAATCCAGCGCTTGCGGTTTGAGTAGTTGAGCTGACGTCCAGCGCGTTTTGGGAAGTTGCAGGAAAATGTCCACATCAAGGCCACTTTGGTGGCTGGCATGACCGGAGCTAAAACGCCCGCCCGCCGCCATTCCCATATCACCAATCAGCAACGTGCCAAGGCCCAGTTGTGTCGACTGATTACTCAGTCGTTGGATAAACGACACTAAATCCGGATGCCCGAAATAGCGGCGTTGATCCTGTCGCATCACCTGATAGCGAGGGTCATTGAGCGGTAACTCGTGGGCACCAACGATACAACCGTTAGAAAAGGCACCGATGGATTGCGGGCTACCCGCAATCGGATGACTAATTTTCTGCCACGGCGTGGCGGCAAAAGTAGTGGCACTGGCAAGCAATACCAGCAGTCCCACGAGGTTTTTTTTCATGGCATTACCAGCGCGGCAAAGGGAAATTCACGTCAGCATTTTGCGCACGCTGACGTAGCATATGATCCATCAATACAATCGCTAACATAGCTTCGGCAATCGGTACGGCACGAATACCCACGCAAGGATCGTGACGACCACGCGTTACCATCTCAACTTCTTCGCCTTCGCGATTGATAGTACGACCCGGAACCATGATGCTGGAAGTCGGCTTCAGCGCCATATTCGCCACAATTTGCTGGCCGCTGCTGATGCCACCCAGAATGCCGCCAGCGTGATTGCTCTGGAAGCCTTCTTTGGTAATTTCGTCACGGTTCTGGCTACCACGCAGGTTAACCACGCCAAAACCTTCACCAATTTCCACACCTTTCACCGCATTGATGCTCATCAGCGCATGGGCAATGTCAGCATCCAGACGGTCGAATACCGGCTCGCCCAGGCCCGGTGGCACGTTATCAGCCACAACCGTCACTTTCGCGCCGATGGAGTCGCCCTCTTTTTTCAGCGCGCGCATTAGTTCGTCGAGTGTTTCGATTTTATCGGGATCCGGGCAGAAGAAAGGGTTCTGCTCAACTTGCTCCCAGTCTTTAATTTCCAGTGGCACATCACCCATCTGCGTCAGGCAACCACGAATGGTGATGCCATATTTATGCGCCAGATATTTTTTAGCGATAGCGCCTGCAGCCACGCGCATTGCCGTTTCACGCGCAGAAGAACGGCCACCGCCACGGTAATCGCGCAGGCCATATTTTTGTTCGTAGGTGTAATCAGCGTGACCAGGACGGAACACATCTTTGATGGCGCTGTAATCTTGCGAGCGTTGATCGGTGTTTTCAATCAACAAACCAATACTGGTGCCGGTTGTGACTCCTTCAAAGACGCCAGAAAGAATCTTCACCTGATCGGGTTCACGACGTTGCGTGGTATAGCGAGAAGTGCCTGGACGGCGGCGGTCGAGATCGTGTTGTAAATCGGCTTCGGTCAGCGGAATGCCTGGCGGCACACCATCAACGATACAACCCAACGCCACACCGTGAGATTCACCAAAGGTCGTTACGCGAAATACTTGTCCAATAGAGTTACCTGCCATCTGTCACGGCTCCTTACCGTTGTCGTTTTCGTTGTGTTGTGAGCAAAAGAAGACGGGTCTAAAGGCCCGCCTGCACAGATCAATCTTTATAGATGCTGAAGTGTTCACGCGCGTCGATCAATTGCGCTTTGGTCAGCATAAACACGCCGTCACCGCCGTTGTCGAACTCAAGCCAGGTGAACGGCACATCCGGGTACTGGTCCATCAGATGTACCATGCTGTTCCCGACTTCACAAATCAGGACACCGCCATCGGCGAGGTAATCCGGGGCACACGCCAAAATACGACGCGCCAGTTTCAGGCCGTCGGTACCCGCAGCCAGACCTAACTCAGGCTCGAACTTGAACTCGCCCGGCAAGTCAGACATATCTTCCGCATCCACATACGGAGGATTGGTCACGATAATGTCGTACTGCACTTTTGGCAGGTCGCGGAACAGGTCAGAACGAATTGGCGTGACCTGATTTTCCAGACCGTGCTCAGCAATGTTTTGCTCAGCAACCGCCAGCGCATCAAGAGATATATCGACTGCATCGACTTCTGCATTCTGGAATTCGTAAGCACAGGCGATAGCAATACAGCCGCTGCCGGTACACATATCAAGAATATGCAGCGGTTCGTTATCAAACAGGCCCGCAAAACGGTTGGTGATAAGCTCACCAATTGGCGAACGCGGCACCAGTACGCGCTCATCGACATAAAATTCGTGGCCGCAGAACCAGGCTTTGTTGGTCAGGTAAGCAACCGGGATACGCTCGTTGACACGGCGAATCACGCGCTCAACGATACGATGGCGCTCGCTTGGCGTCAGACGCGCAGTGCGCATATCTTCAGGAATATCCAGCGGCAGATAGAGGCTTGGCAGCACTAACTGAACGGCTTCGTCCCACGGGTTATCTGTGCCGTGACCATACCAGATGTTGGCGGCGCTAAAACGACTCACTGCCCAGCGCAGCATATCCTGAATGGTGTGCAGTTCATTCACTGCCTCATCGACGAAAATTTTATCCACGTTGCCCTCCGCAGGCCGTTCGCGCTAATTCAATAATCGATTAGTTTGCCATGAAGACCGCGACAAATCAGCATTTCAATTACTGTCACTGCGGGGAAAGTTGCGTTTTATTTAGTGATGGACGTCAAACCAGGTAAACTGGCGACAAAACGAATGCGAGACGAGAAAGAGATGAAAAAGAAAACTCCGCTCAGCGTTGATGATCAGAACCTTTTCCGTGATTTGATGAGCGGCACGAAAAAACTGACTCAGGACACTATTGTGCATCGTCCGATGCGCAAAAAAGTGCAGGAAGTCCCGGTGAAACGGCTGTTACAAGAGCAAGCCGACGCCAGCCATTATTTTTCCGACGAATTCCAGCCACGGCTGGCGACGGAAGGTCCGACGCGTTATGTACGCGAGGACGTCAGCCATTTTGAGCTTAAAAAGATTCGTCGGGGAGATTATTCGCCAGAACTGTTCCTCGATTTGCATGGCCTGACTCAGCTGCAAGCAAAACAGGAATTAGGGGCGTTGATCGCGGCCTGCCGCCGTGAGCATGTGTTTTGTGCAAGCGTAATGCACGGACACGGTAAACACATTTTGAAGCAGCAAACGCCACTATGGTTAGCGCAACACCCTCATGTGATGGCATTTCATCAGGCGCCAAAAGAGTATGGCGGTGATTCAGCCCTGTTGGTGTTGATAGAAATTGAAGAGTGGTTGCCGCCGGAATTGCCTTAAGATTTTATGTCGGATGACGCTACGCTTATCCGACCTACGATTTTGATTTTGTCGGGTGGATAAACGCACAAATAATAAGAGCCGCATTTCGCGGCTCTTTTTCATGCTTACGGCTTTCAGATAGCTTTGGCTACCTTCAGATTACACGGACTCATCTGCCAGTTGAACACCCCTTTCCCGGTTTCAGGATCAAGGGTGACATTGGCAATCGCTGAGGTACTGAACATCGGAGGTGTCTCTTGTGGACAGAGCTCAGATACCAGGTAACCGACCAACGGCAAGTGGGAAATCACCAATGCCGATTCAACGCCTTCCGTTGCCAGTGCTTGCAGGTAATCACCCACCAGACCTACATCGCCGCACGGCGTCAATTCCGGCAGAATGTCTTCTTTACCTGGAAGAATCAGTGCTTCCCGCACAACATCCAGGGTTTGTTCGGCTCGCAGGTAAGGGCTCACCAGAACACGTTCGATATCCGCTACTTGACCTTTCAACCAAGTCGCCATAACTCGGGATTCATCACAACCACACTGGGTGAGTGGACGTACCGAGTCGCTGGCGGCATCGAGTGCTGCGTCGCCGTGACGCATGATAAAAACTTGCATATTGCACCGCTTTTGTTAACCAGGAATGCTTGAATTCCCCTGAAACTTGCGAGGAGAAATTCAGCAGCCGGGCATTGTGCCTTATCCGTACATCGAATGAAACGCTGTTTTTTACCTCAATGGTGCAAGTATAGTCAATCACTGGTTATACAATGACCGACCAGCATCCATTCACCGAGTCATAAACTCATGTTTCTTTGACTACAGTTTCATCTTCGGGGTTCACTATCCCCAAAAATTTTGCTTTTCTTCCACCATTTGTAAAAGTCTGTCGCAAGGAGCAAAACGCTCCCCGTACTGACTGGCCAGGCGTTGCAATTGCGCGACGACTTCATCCACGCCCCGTGAATCCATATAACGGAACGGGCCACCAAGGAACGGTGGGAAACCTATACCGAACACGCCGCCGATGTCTCCATCGCGTGCACTGCGTACGACGCCCTCATCAAGACAGCGAGCCGCCTCATTGAGCATCATCATCACACAGCGTTGTGCTATCTCATTTTCAGCAAGCTGCCCTTTTGGCGTAACGCCCAACAGCTTATAGATTGCAGGGTCAACCTGCTTTTTGCTTCTACTCCCTTTCCCTGGATAAAGATAGAAACCCCGCCCATTTTTTCTACCTTTGCGATCATCATTCAATATTGCTGCAATATTTTGCGGTGCGGCAAAACGATCGCCGTAAGCATTCTGCAGTATAGGACTAATTTTAGTCCCCACATCGATTCCCACCTCATCCAAAAGTTGGATTGGTCCGACCGGAAAACCAAACGACACCAGCGCATTATCAATTTTATCGACAGGCTCCCCTTCCATCAGACAACGCATCGCTTCGTTAACATAAGGAGCCAGAATTCGGTTGACGTAAAAGCCTGCGCTGTCGCCCACCACAATCGGCGTTTTGCCCTGTTTTTTAGCCAGAGCAACGGTGGTGGAAATGGTTTCCGCACTGGTTCCCGCGTGCGGGATGACCTCAACCAACGGCATTTTATCAACCGGGCTGAAGTAATGCAGACCGATGACTTGTTCAGGACGTGCGGCATTTGCCGCAATATCCGCTATCGGCAGCGAAGAGGTGTTCGAGGCAAAAATGGTATGAGGTGCCGCATTCTGTTCAATCTCAGCAACCATGTTTTGCTTGAGTGCCAGATCTTCAAAAACAGCCTCCACCACGATGTCGCGGTTATGGAAACCATGATAATCGGTCCCACCGGAGATACGTGCCATTTCACGCTGGCGTTCTGCCGCTTTCATATGGCGGCGGCGCACTTTTTTATCCAGCAAGTCCCAGCTGTATTTCAGCGCATGGTTAATGCCATCGTTGTTAATATCTTTAATTCGTACCGGCAACTTGCCTTTAGACGCCGTAACAAACGCAATACCGCCGCCCATCAATCCGCCACCCAACACGCCCACTGCATTTATTGGGCGAGGTTGCGCGTCGGCACCATGTTCTTTTTTAAGCTCGGTACTGGCAAAGAATAACCCCCGTAAAGCGGCGGATTGTGGGGTCATCGCCAGTTCACCGAAGGCTTTTGCCTCTGCTTCGTAACCGCTAAAACTCCCCTGCCCCAGACCCACGTTCATGACATCGATAATGCGCTGGGTGGCAGGATAATTACCGCGCGTTTTCTGCCCGGTTTTCTTACTAACGATGCTAAACAGTAAAGAACGGCCAAGCGGGCCCGCCAGAATACGTTCCCGAACCGGCAGCATTCGCGATGGCTGACGGCCTTTTGCCACCCGCTCAATGGCTGCGGCCAATAAAATGGAATGCGGTACCACTTCATCTACCAGCCCCAGCTTTAATGCCTGGCGCGGGCGTAATTGTTTGCCAGTCAGGATCATATCCAGCGCATGGCTGACGCCAATCAAACGTGGCAAACGCTGTGTCCCACCGGAGCCCGGCAGTAAACCCAGTTGTACTTCAGGCAAGCCGAGTTTGGTTTTTTCATCATCGGTGCAGATTCGCGCATGGCAAGCCAGCGCCAGTTCCAGCCCGCCACCCAGACACGCCCCGTGGATAGCGGCGACGACCGGAATCGGTAATGACGCAATTTCAGCCATGATTTGCTGGCCCTGATGCGCAAGATTTTGCGCCTCAAGTGCGGTCTGGCAGTTCGCGATCATGTTGATATCGGCACCCGCAACGAAATTGTCCGGTTTGCCAGAAATAAAGATAACCCCTTGCAGCGCGGAGTTATCGCGAATTTGCTTAATGATGTTATGCACTTCCGGGCCGAAAGAGGCTTTCAGCGTATTCATCTTTTCGCCCGGCACATCGATAGTCACCACCGCGATATTGTCGAGGCGGATATGTAAATTGAAAGCAGAAGTCTGTTCCATTATTCGGCCTCCAGAACCATAGCAGCACCCAGTCCACCCGCCGCGCAGGCGGTCACTAAACCAAATCCACCACCTCGACGACGTAATTCATGCAGTGTTTGGGTGATCATTCGCGCACCAGTGGCGGCAAACGGATGACCGTAAGCAATAGAGCCGCCTGACACGTTGAATTTCGAGTCGTCTACTTCGCCAGTGGCATGGGCGCGGCCCAGCACATCACGCGCAAAACGTTCGCTGGCGAGCATTTTCAGGTTAGCCAATGTTTGCGCGGCAAACGCTTCGTGCATATCGAATAGGGTCAGGTCATTCAATGTGATGCCTGCTCTTTCAAGCGCCAGTGGTGTCGCCCAGGCGGGGCCAAGCAACATGTCTTGCCAGACATCAACCGCGGTGAACGCGTAACTGCGCAGGTATCCCAGTGGCTTCAAACCCAACTCTTTCGCGCGGGACTCTGTCATCAGAATAACCGCAGCAGCACCATCGGTTAACGGTGTGCTGTTAGCGGCAGTCACAGTGCCATGTTTTCGGTCAAACGCAGGGCGCAGCTTCGCATAATCGACAATCGACGAGTTCTGGCGAACGTTATTATCTTCGGCGAAAGGCTGGCGATAAGGAGGGATAAAGGCGGTCATCACCTCATCTCTCAGTTTGCCTTCTTGCCAGGCAATTGCTGCTTTGGTATGGGAGCGATGCGCCAGAGCATCTTGTTGTTCACGCGTGATACCGTGGGTTTTCGCCATTTGTTCGGCAGTATCCCCCATCCGCAAACCGGTCGAGTATTCCGCAACCGCTGGCGGCACCGGCAATAAATCACGAGGGCGTAAACGAGAGAAGAGTTTTAGCTTTTGCCCAAGGGTACGGGCTTTATTCGCATCAACCAGTACGCGCCCGAGCTTTTTACTCACACCAATGGGCAATACGGATGAGGAGTCAGCGCCGCCGGCAATCCCAGCGCGAATCGTACCCGCCATTAAACTTTCGGCGACATTCGCCACGGCCTGGAAACTGGTCGCACAGGCACGGCTGACGCTGTAGGCGTCGGTGTGCACGCTCATCCCGGTGCCGAGGACAATTTCACGGGCAATATTAGGGGCTTCCGGCATCTGGACAACCTGGCCGAAAACTAATTGTTCAATGACTTCTGGGGGAATTTCGCTGCGGGCCAGTAATTCGCTGACCACCATGTTACCGAGATCGACGGCAGGTATACCGTGAAATGCCGTAGCCTGGCGCGCAAAAGGTGTGCGTAAACCACTGACAATGGCGATGCGGTCACCCTGACGGGTCACCAACGGAAGTGCCTGACTCATAACGCTCCCCTGTTCTTCCCTTAGTCCATGAATCGATAGCGGCGATGCCGTAACTTCATATTCCTGGGAATAAAATTGTAAAAGACCAATAGTGGTCTGACCTGATCACAGTTTTAACCAAAAAGTTACATTCAGCCAACTAGGGGACGAAAGAATTGGGAGGGGGGACACGCTTTAGGGAAGGATAGTAAAGTGAAAGAAGGTGGATGACGCTTTCGCCTATCCACCCTACAGTTGGCACTTGCAGGTCGGATAAGCTTGCGCCATCCGACATTTTTACAATTAACGCAGGCCCAGCTGGAAGATCATGGTCTCAGCCTGGCAGCTGAAGATGAAATCAATATCCAGACGAACGCCTTCAGCTTCTTCGGTAAACGTCGGAACGATCTGGCAAGGTTCGTTTTCAACTTCACGCGCTTTTGCACTCAGCGCTGCCAGGGTTTCGTCAGCTTCTGCTTTGGTCGCGAACACACGGCTGTAGGTTGCTGTGCAGTCGGTGTTATCAATGATGGAACCGACATCAATACAGCAGCAAACCGGGGTTTCATCAGCACTGTTTTTACTCATTTTATGATTTCCTCTGTATTTCGCATGAACAGGATTAAACAATTCCTGCTTATTTTACGCTCCCTGTTGAAGCGACTCCAGTCGTTAATCTTGTCAAAATCCGCAAGTGACCCAAATCACACTTAAAAATGATCTAAAACAAGATTCACCCATTTTGCGTAGTGACGCCAAACCCGATTTTGCCAGGCAGATCTCGTTTCGGTGATCAAATTTGAAAATTCTTAGATACAAACTTGCAACATCCCATCTGGTCAGACCTATACTCTCGCCACTGGTCTGATTTCTCTGTAACAGATCAGCCCCTACTATTCGCGCTCCTGTTACGGTGTGTAACATTGTTTGTATAAAAATAAATCCATTATGAGGTTTTGGTCATGAGCCAGAAAAACCTGTTTACAAAGTCAGCCCTCGCGGTTGCAGTGGCAATAGTCTCATCGCAGGCGTACTCAGCCGGCTTTCAATTAAACGAGTTCTCTTCCTCTGGCCTTGGCCGAGCTTACTCTGGGGAAGGTGCAGTCGCAGATAATGCGGGCTCTGCAAGCCGTAACCCTGCAACAATTATGATGTTTGACCGCCCTTCTTTCTCTGGCGGCGCAGTATTTGTTGATCCGGACGTTAATATTTCCGGTACGTCTCCAACAGGCCGTAGCACTGATGCTGATAACATCGCACCGACCGCCTGGGTTCCAAACCTCCACTTTGTTGCACCTATCAATGAACAATTTGGCTGGGGTGCTTCTGTTACATCTAACTACGGTTTAGCAACAGAATTCACAGACGATTACACAGCAGGTTCCATGGGCGGCAAAACCGACCTGGAAACGTTGAACCTGAACCTGAGCGGCGCATACCGTTTGAACAGCAACTGGAGCTTCGGTCTTGGCTTTGATGCTGTCTATGCGAAAGCGAAAATCGAGCGTTACGCGGGCGACCTTGGCCAGCTAGTTGCAGGTTCCGGTGCACTGCCTCCTTCACTGGCAGGCCCAGTTTCCCGTATTCCATCCGACACCCAAATCGCGCACCTGAAAGGTGACGAGTGGGGCTACGGTTGGAACGCCGGTATCCTTTATGAAATCGATAAAGACAACCGCTACGGCTTCACTTACCGTTCAGAAATCAAAATCGACTTCGACGGCGACTATAAGAGCAACTTACCAGCCGCTTATAACCCGATCCTGTCTAACTTTGGTTTACCAGCAGGCACCAGCGGTCAAACCGTTCCAGGTTCTCTGACCCTGAACTTGCCAGAAATGTGGGAACTGTCCGGTTATAACAAAGTTGATCCACAGTGGGCGATTCACTACAGCCTGACTTACACCAGCTGGAGCCAGTTCCAGGAGCTGAAAGCGACCGGCACCAACGGCCAGACGCTGTTCTATAAAGATGAAAGCTTTAAAGATGCGTACCGTATTGCGGTCGGTACCACTTACTTTATGGATAAGAACTGGACCTTCCGCACCGGTATCGCGTTCGATGACAGCCCGGTTCCAGCAGATCACCGTTCTATTTCTATCCCGGATCAGGACCGCTTCTGGATCAGTGCAGGTACCACCTACGCATTTAACGACGATGCGTCTGTAGACCTGGGCGTTTCCTATATGCACGGTCAGAACGTTGAAATCAAAGAAGGCCCTTACACCTTCCGTTCTGAAGGTAAAGCGTGGCTGTACGGCATGAACTTTAACTACGCATTCTAATAGTTAACAGTGACAAAAAAGGCGAAACCGTGGTTTCGCCTTTTTTATTGGTCTCGCAAAGCGAGTACTTACTGAGAGTCGATATCTTTCAGGTCGTCCTGAATAGACTCGGCATTCGGGTTCTCATCTGGAGAAAGTTTCCCGCCGTTTGCCAGGAAATCATGGCGTTGGAAGTAAGCTTCACGCACCAAAATGTACGGGTCTGAAGATTGTTTTAGCAAGCCTTCAGAATCCAACAACTGCGCACGCGTTTCGATACCTTCAAGAGTCCATTTGCCCAGCGACATCCACCAGGTTAGCCAGGACAGTGGGGCATACAAATTGTCTACCATCTCACCGCCATCTTCACGAATCGTGAAGCTACCGTACGCCGGTAATTGCACATAAGGACCATAGCCAACGCCATAATGCCCAAGTGTGGTACCAAAACGGTTTGGCTCAAGGCGTTGTAACTTCGGATTGGCCATGCCAGCAACATCAATGAAACCGCCCATGCCCAACAAGGTATTCAGGAAGAAGCGGGTGAAATGCACCATCCCCTGATACGGGTCGCCCTGAATAAAGTTGTTCACCATAGACGCTGGTTCTTCGAGGTTACTGGTGAAGTTGCTCAGCCCATTACGCGCTGGTTGCGGCATGTAATCTCGCCACACCACAGCAACCGGGCGCACCACATACGGGTCCAACACATTAAAGTTGAAGTCGTACATCGTGCGGTTGAACCCTTCTAATGGATCCGAACGCCCTTGCGGTTGTGTATCGGCCGAACTCGCACAGCCGACTAAAACGGTAGCGGCAAGTGCTATCCCGGTCAGGCGGAAATTCATATGTCTCTCCCTGTTATTTTTGCTCTACGCTCTCAGGTTTGGTGTTGTCCATGCCAGCTTGCGCGGCCTTTGCCTGTTCGATGCTTCTTTGCACCACGGCCCGACGCTGGTCGTTTGCTGGTAGGACTTGCAACATGATTTGCCATGCACCAATCGCTTCGCGGTACTGTTGTTGTTCGAATGCGTTAAAAGCCAGCAGGCTTAATACACGAACATTCGTATGGTCCGTTTTGAGGAGCTCTCTTAACAGATTCCCACCCAGTTGGTTATCCTGCGGATCTCCGCTGCGCGTCAATACTTCAGCATAGCCCAGCTTTACATTACTGTTGGAGGGCGACAGTTTATACGCATGTGCAAAGGCTTGCGTAGCGATTGTTGCATTATTCAGAACCATACCAATACGCCCGAGCATCATCCAGCCCTCAATATTGTTAGGTTCGTACTGCAATTGCGTACGTAATCCCAGCCCCAACGCGGCCATTTCTGGCATATCCAGCGGTCTGGCTTGGGGATCTAATGCACGCTGTAAAAGCTGCGGAGTCTGATCCGAGACTTTTTTCCAGGCGCGCACTTGTTGGATGTCCGAGGTTTTCAGATAGACACCCACGCTCACTACAATCAACAACACCGCTCCTGGGGCGAAAAACCAGAAGTGGGCTTTTTTGCTAATAACAGGCGGCGCTTCAGTTTCCGGTTCATCCGTAAAATGCACCCGCCGTTTGCGGCTACGCATCACAATCACGCACGCGCCCCCCAGAATAAACAGCACAGGAAGCACCCATAAGATGAGAGTGGCAGGCGTCATCGGCGGTTCGTACGTCACGAAATTGCCGTATCTTTCCACCATATAATCGATGATTTGTTGCTTCGTTTTGCCCTGCTGCTGCAGTTCATAGACTTTCAGACGCATGTCAGAAGCAATCATTGCGTTGGAATCAGCAATGCTATTGTTCTGGCATTTCGGGCAGCGCAGTTGTTCAGTCAACTGACGGAATTGCTGCTCCTGCGCCTCATCTTTGAACTGGAAAGTATCGATAGCCGCCAGAACATTAAAGGAGAACAGGAATGCGACGATCAGTAGCCATCCGCGTTTCATGCGCCAGCCTCCTTGTTATATTTATCCCACAGCGGTTTTAGCTCTTGCTGCCAGACGCGATCGTTTAGATCGCCCGCATGGCGGTAGCGAATGATCCCTTTACCATCGATCAGAAATGTTTCCGGTGCGCCGTAGACCCCGAGATCCAGACCCAACATCCCGTTGCCATCAAACAGACTCAGCGCGTAAGGATTACCTAATTCATTGAGCCAGTTAATCGCTTTGCGGCGATCGTCTTTATAGTTCATGCCAACCACGCGGACGCCCTGCGCTTTCAGCCCGTTAAGATACTGATGCTCAGCGCGACAGGTTGGGCACCACGTCGCCCAGACGTTGAGTAACAACGGTTTGCCGTCGTTGAGCACCGCCTGGTCATAAATCTTGCCGGGGTTTTCCAGCGACTCAAGACGAAACACCGGGACCGGCTTTCCAACCAGCGCCGACTCAAGGTTGCTCGGGTCATCGCCCTGCGCATTTCGCGCCAGTTGCCATAACAGCATCGCGGCCAGCAGTAAAAACAGCCCTAAAGGAACAAACAATATTTTGCGCTTCATGCAGCCTCCGGCTCGTTTTTACGCATTCTGTATCGCGGGTCAAACAAACAGAACAGGCCACCAAGGGTCATCAGAATGCCGCCCATCCAAATCCAGCGCACGAACGGTTTGTAGTAGAGGCGCACTGCCCAACTGCCGTCGTCTAACTCTTCTCCGAGTGCCGCGTAAAGGTCACGCGTTACGCCGCCATCAATGGCGGCTTCGGTCATCATCGCGCGGTTACTGTTGTAGAAACGCTTTTCTGCATGCAGCGTAGCTTCCGGCTTACCATTGCGCGTGACGTCGATAATACCCACGCCGCCACGGTAGTTCGGACCAGTCAGCTCATGAACATCGCGGAAGACAAAGTGGTACTGGTGGATGTCGATGCTGTCGCCCGCTTTCATCCGTACGTCGCGTTCAATGCTGTAATTCTGGCTAAAGGCGATGCCAACAACCGTAACGGCCAGTCCCAAATGACCGAACACCATGCCCCAATGGCTGCGCGGTAATTTCCATAACCCTTTGACCAGGCCGTGGCGATGGGTCGCACGTTCATAGACTTCCATTAGCGCCAGCACAAACACCCACATCGCCATCAGCAAACCGACTACCGTCATGGCTTCGACGCGGTCCTGCATTATCCACGGCAGCAACAGTGAAAGCGCCACGGTGATTGCCAGCGCAATCGCCAGCCGTTTGACTAATTTTTTTGATTCATCGCGCCGCCAGCGTACCAGCGGGCCAATCCCCATCAGCAAGGCAAAGGGCGCCATCAGTGCGGTGAACATGGTGTTAAAGAAGGGTTCGCCAATGGAAATACTGCCCAGCCCGAGTTGTTTGTGCACCAGCGGCAGTAACGTCCCCAGCAATACCACTAACATCGCGGCAATGAGCAGCACGTTATTGCCGAGCAAAAATGATTCCCGGGACCACAAACTATTGCCCACGCGGGAGCGGACTTTGCTCCCTTTCACCGCGTAAAGCAGCAGCGAGCCGCCAATCACGATGACCAGGAAGGCGAGGATAAACATCCCGCGCGCCGGATCGGAGGCAAAGGAGTGTACCG
The DNA here is from genome assembly GCF_049686335.1 of Buttiauxella sp. Classification (NCBI taxonomy): domain Bacteria; kingdom Pseudomonadati; phylum Pseudomonadota; class Gammaproteobacteria; order Enterobacterales; family Enterobacteriaceae; genus Buttiauxella; species Buttiauxella sp. The sequence continues at coordinate 86,895 of NZ_JBAVHX010000021.1, forward strand.
AAACCAACACCCCTGAGCGCACAAGGAAGGTGCCCAACAAACATAGCGAGAATGCGGTGATTGCCAGCAACACGGTCCAGGCTTTAAAGCTGCCACGTTTTTCAGTTACGGAAAGCGAGTGAATCAGCGCCGTTCCCGCAAGCCACGGCATAAACGACGCGTTCTCTACCGGGTCCCAGAACCACCAGCCGCCCCAGCCCAACTCGTAATAAGCCCAGGCCGACCCTAACACAATGCCGATGGTTAAAAATGACCACGCGGCTAACGTCCACGGACGCGTCCAGCGCGCCCATGCAGAATCCAGTTTCCCTGCCATTAAGGCCGCGATAGAAAACGCAAACGCCACGGAGAAACCGACATACCCCATGTATAGCAACGGCGGGTGGAATATCAGCCCGATATCCTGCAACAGGGGATTCAAATCGCGCCCTTCTATCGGGAAATCAGGCAAGGTGCGGGTAAAGGGATTCGAGGTGAAAATGATAAACAGCAGGAAGCCGAAATTAATCATCCCCATAACGGCCAGAACACGCGCTACCGCATCTTGCGGCATACTGCGGCTGAACAATGCCACCGCAAAAGTCCAGGTACTCAGCAACAACACCCACAGCAGTAATGAGCCTTCGTGCGCACCCCAGGTCGCGGCCACGCGATACCAGACGGGCAACTCGGTATTGGAGTTATTGGCGACATATAGCACGGTAAAATCGTTGACCACAAACGCGTTCACCAGCACTAAGAAACTGGCACACAACGTGATAAACAGCGCCCAGGCCAGTGGACGGGCTGATGCCATTAATCGTGAGTCATTGCGTTTCACGCCCCACAGCGGATAAACGCTAAGTAACAATGACCAGCCAAGCGCCAGGCACAGCAAAAAACTGCCAATTTCAGGCATCATGAAGCGTTATCCTTATAGGCCTGAGGTGCGCGCTGGTGATTTTTATCCATCGCTTCTTTGACTTCCGGCGGTGTGTAGTTTTCGTCATGCTTTGCCAGCACTTCTTTTGCTTCAACTTTGTTTCCTGCGGCAAAGACACCTTGCGCTACCACTCCCTGCCCTTCACGGAACAGATCCGGCAAAATACCAACGTAACTGACATCGATAACGCCACTGGCATCGTAAATTTTGAACGTCACTTTCAACGTCTGGTTATCACGTTTTACGCTGCCAGGCTGAACCATGCCGCCCACACGCAGACGCTGCCCGACTTCGGGTAACTGATGGCTTTCACCTTTGCCATACAGGATTTCGCTCGGCGTATAGAACAGGTCGATATTGCTGCGCAGCGCGTACAACACCAGGGTGATGGTCAACCCCAATCCCACCAGCACCGCAATTGCCAGGTAGAGCCGATTTTTACGACGAAGATTCATTCCATTCCCTCTGCGCGTTGTGCTGCATGAATACGCTTTTCTCGTGCTTGTTGGCGGCTGACAGAGTTTAAAATAGTGCGACGCTGTATGCGGGTATGGACCACCAATATCAGTAACGGAATGAACGTCATTGCGACAGCAAGCCAGACGAAAAACGCATAGCCTCCCATGGCAAAAAAATCACTCCAGTTTACAAATGCGCTTTTCATGCGTTTCTCCCTTTATTCACCAGTGCCAAAACCCACGGGCGGCGCTGCTCCTGAAGCAAAATCAGGTTACGCAAACGCATTAACGTCAGGGTGATAAACAGCATCAGAAAACCGAAAATGGTGAAGCGCAACGGCGTACGCATGGAAGGGTCAATGCTTTGCTGCATATTGGTCGAGCCCTGGTGCAAGGTGTTCCACCATTCGACCGAGTAGTGAATAATCGGTAAGTTCACCACGCCCACCAGCACCAGGATCCCTGCGGCACGCCCGGCCAGGCGGCGGTCGTCAAAGGCGTTATACAGCGCAATCACGCCGATATAGAGAAACAGCAGCACCAGTTCGGAAGTCAGGCGAGCATCCCATACCCACCAGGTTCCCCACATCGGTTTGCCCCATGCAGAACCCGTCACGAGTGCGATAAACGTAAACACCGCACCTACAGGCGCCATCGCCGCAACCGCGAGATCTGACATCTTCATTTGCCAGACGAGGCCAATAAATGCAGCGATTGCCATCGAGCCATAAATCCCCATCGACCAGATAGCCGCCGGGACATGTAGATACATAATGCGATAGCTCTGGCCTTGTTGATAATCCGCGGGCGCAAATCCAAAGCCCCAGACACACCCGACCACCAGCAGCACGGCACTGATGAGGGCGCACCACGGCACAAAATAACCGCATAGCTGATAAAGGCGCTCGGGTTTAGCGAGCTGATGTAACCATTTCCACATAATTATTTGCTCACGAAATATCGACCAAAATCGGGTTAGAACTTGTAGGTCGGATAAGCAAAGCGCCATCCGACATTTTTAATTATTGAACGCTCACGCGCAGTGCCGCCGCCGTAGCAAACGGGCTTAACGTCGCGCTGCCTGCCAGCAGTGCGCCTAAAATCGCCAGATACCCATCCACCGGAAGATGCATAGAGGCCGCATCCATTGCCGCAGTCGCGAATATCAGCAGCGGAATCGTCAACGGTAAAACAAGCAGACTCAGCAACACTCCGCTACGTCGCAAACCCACCGTTAACCCAACCCCTGGCGCCCCCAGGAAACTCAATGTCGGCGTTCCGATAAGCAGCGTTAACGCCATCACTTGCCAGCCGTAAAAATCCATACCCAACAGCAGCGCAGCCAGCGGCGAGAGGATCAGCAGCGGCAAACCGGTCACCACCCAGTGAGCGGTCACTTTCGCTAACACCACCATCGGCAAAGGGATGGGCAGCAACATCAGTTGCTCAAGCGAACCGTCCTGAAAGTCATCACGAAACAATCTGTCCATCGCCAACAACGACGCCAGTAAAGCTGCCACCCAAATCACGCCCGGCGCAATACGCGCCAGCAACTGTGGCTCAGGGCCAATACCCAACGGAAACAGAGTGATAACGATAAGGAAGAACCACAACGGATTGGCGATTTCCGCACCTTTGCGAAATACCACGCGCAGTTCATGCAGGAAAATTCGGCGCATCATGCCCGTTTCTCCTGTAAATCAATCTGACGCACATTGTCGACCGCCAGTGGCTGATGCGTGGTGAGTATAACCATTCCGCCCTTTTCGGTATGGTGCTGGAGCTGGCGCGTGAGCTTTTCCACACCGGCGACATCGATGGCGGTGAAAGGCTCATCCAGGATCCAGAGTTTATGCGCGCTTAACCACAAACGTGCCAGCGCCACACGCCGTTGTTGCCCGGCAGAAAGTTGGTTAACCGGAACATCTTCAAAACCCAGTAAACCCACTTCAGTAAGTGCTTGCCAACGTAGAGATTCCGCACCTTCAGCATGATAAAAGCTGAGATTTTCAAAGGCAGTCAGAACCGTTTTGATCCCCGGTTGATGCCCAAGCCACAACAAATCCTGGTGATACTGATAACGTGCGCGGGATAACTCTTCCCCTTGCCACTTCACCTCGCCTTCCTCTGCCTGGGCAAGCCCCGCCAAAATCCGCAATAGCGACGTTTTTCCGGCTCCATTTTTCCCGGCGATTTGCACCATCTCCCCTGCACGCACGCTAAATGACAACTCGCTAAACAAGACGCGGTCATCACGTATGCAGGTCAGGTTAATCGCATCAAGCATTTGGGGAGTCACTCCTTTGTCTCGGGATGCAAAATCATAACACATCATAGGCTTTGCTCCAGGTTGGCTACCGCCGTTACGGTACTCCAAAAGAGGTAATCCGCCCCGCCAGGATCAAAATTAAGTCGAATTCGCTTACGCCACCCGGTTCGTTGCTAAAAACCGCTACGCTTAATGGAACAGATAACCCGTGAGTGAAGCGAAAAATGGATGAATTAAAAGAAGACAAAATCAACAAATCAACCGATGAAATCGAAGTAGAAAGTGATGAGAAAGAACACGGGGAACAGATAGAGGTAGATGAAGAACGCCTGCCATCACGCGCCATGGCCATCCACGAACATATCCGCCAGGACGGCGAAAAAGAGTTGGAACGTGACGCGATGGCGTTGCTATGGTCGGCGATTGCGGCGGGTTTATCCATGGGCGCATCGCTGCTGGCAAAAGGGGTATTTCACGTCAATCTGGAAGGCGTACCCGGCAGCTTTTTGCTGGAAAACATCGGCTACACCTTCGGGTTTATTATCGTCATTATGGCGCGCCAACAGCTTTTCACCGAGAACACCGTCACCGCAGTATTGCCGGTGATGCAAAAACCCAGTGTGGCCAACTTCGTGCTTTTGCTGCGTTTATGGGGAGTGGTGCTGCTGGGTAATATTATCGGCACCGGTCTTGCGGCTTATGCCTTTGAATATATGCCGATATTTGATGAAGAGACCCGGGATGCATTCGTCAAAATCGGCATGGAAGTGATGCACAATACACCAGGAGAAATGTTCGCTAACGCCATCATTTCCGGCTGGATAATCGCCACCATGGTGTGGATGTTTCCGTCCGCAGGTTCGGCCAAAATCGTGGTCATCATCATGATGACGTGGCTGGTCGCACTGGGTGATTTAACCCACATCGTGGTGGGCTCGGTCGAAATCCTCTACCTGGTGTTTAACGGCACCATTCACTGGAGTGATTTCTTCTGGCCATTTGCCCTACCGACGCTTGCCGGCAACATCTGCGGCGGGACATTTATCTTCGCGCTAATCAGCCACGCTCAAATCCGTAACGATATGAGCAATAAGAAGAAAGCCGAAGCAAAAGCGAAAGCGAAGCGCCAACAGGAAGTTGAAGATGGCAAAGGCGAAGATAAAGAAGAAAAGCGGGCGCGTCGCGCTTAAAACGGTTACGTTTCAGGCAATCAGCCTGCTAACCCCTTAACCTGGTGTCAAAAGCGGGTATACTACTCCCGCAATACCCACCATTTAAAGAATGAAGGGTATTAAGTCCTCTTAGTTAAATGGATATAACGAGCCCCTCCTAAGGGCTAGTTGCAGGTTCGATTCCTGCAGGGGACACCATTGAGCCATTTCATACCACTTCAGTTCACTTCACAACACCAGTAATACCAAGCCTTTCAGCAGCAACCTCGCTTACACAGCTTTCAATTACCTTCATGACATTACAGCACTCTGATGGTATAAGTGATGGTATCCTTCAGTTCGATATCCAGATACCATCAATTACCTCTTGAGGTGTGCCACTTATGGCTATAAACGAGCTTTCACCAAAACAGATCGAGAATGCCAAGCCACGAGACACCGATTACAAAATAACCGATGGCGGCAGTCTGTATCTATTGGTCAAAAAAACGGGTGGTAAATACTGGCGCATGAATTATCGCTTTGCTGGTAAGCAGGTGACATTAGCGTTGGGCGTCTATCCAGATGTTCCACTGACAACAGCACGTAAACGCAGAGACGAAGCCAGACAGCTTCTTGCCGACGGCAAAGATCCACGTGAAGCAAAAAAAACTGAAAGCACAGAACCAATATCACCGACTTTCGAAGCTATAGCTCGTGAGTGGCACAGTGGAACGATGGGGCATCCAGAGTGGAAAGAGATCACCCGTAATAAAATATTGAGGGAAATGGAAAACCACATATTTCCTCTCATCGGTAGCAAGCCCATCGACACCTTAAAAACACGGGATCTGCTACCTTTGCTTATCAGCATGAACGAACAAGGCATTGGTGCTACGACTGGAAGAGTAAAGACCACTATGAGTAGTGTGTTCCGCTATGCGGTTCAGCGTGGCATTGTCGAGTACAACCCAGCTCACGACCTGAAAGGTGCTTTGACGAGTCCTAAAACAAAACACCGCCCCGCTCTACCTCTGGATCGTCTGCCAGAATTGATGGCGAAAACTGCAACGTACACAGGCAGACCACTTACCAGGCTCGCTGTGTTACTCTCGCTTCACACGTTTGTCCGTTCGAGTGAGCTTCGTCATGCTCGCTGGGATGAGGTAAATTTTGAAACTGCAACATGGACAATCCCTGGGCAGCGGGAAGCAATTGAAGGTGTGAAATTCTCTGAACGTGGCGCAAAAATGGGCGGCGGACACTCTGTACCGCTGTCCTCTCAAGCAATTGAAGCATTGAAATCGATCAAGAGCATCAGTGGCGAATATACGTTAATTTTTCCTGGTGATAGCAACCCTTATAAACCAATGAGCGAAAATACGGTTAACAAAGCGCTCCGTACTATGGGCTATGATACCCAAACTGACGTTTGCCTACATGGCTTCCGGGCAATGGCTTGCTCTGCACTGACTGAATCAGGGTTATGGTCACGGGATGCTGTAGAGCGGCAAATGAGCCACCAGGAACGTAACGAAGTACGGGCGGCGTATGTTCATTTGGCGCAGCACATGCAGGAACGTCGTCGAATGATGCAATGGTGGTCAGACTATCTGGAAGCAAACGCTGATAAACATGTTGCGCCATACGACATGAAGAAATTACGTGTTGTTGGCAGTTAACCAGAAAAACTGAAGCTAGCCCGAACAGGCGAAAAACAGTAACACCTGCTGTCTGCTTCAGTTTTCATCAGGTGCGCACGAAGGTGACTTGATGGATAGCAACGTTTGGAAAGAAAATAGAATTGCGCCTTTAGAATACTGCTCATTCGAAAGAGCTGCTAAGTTGCTCAATTGCGAATGTGAAGACTTAATTCACTGGAATAAAATAGGTGCTATATCGATAGCATTTAGGCCAGAAAATATGGAAGGTTCTTTTTCTGTTCAATTACGTGAGCAGAAAGATAGCGCAGACATAGAAAAATACAATAAATCTAAATATATCATGCACGAACTTGGAATTCATGGCTCTCAATTTCTACGTAATTTGGGTGATGCAAATGACAAGGGCTATATAGCATCAATTGATGAATTTCGATTTTATGGAAACATCAGTGACTTATGGGTTGTAATTAATGGTTCCGTGGATGAAAAAAACAGCATAACTATAACAAAATCATTCAGCACCGGATATAAAACGCTAAGCCCTGCAAACATTCCAAATGACATAATCTCCGCGTTATTTTTTTACCAAGGAACGAAAGACGTCATCCTTGAGTTAAAAGATCTCCTAATTACGAGGAGCGATATCGAAAAAATATGGACATCGGCTATCTCAGGCAAACCAATGGATAGTTATTTTACAAGCAAGGTACGTGAAATTAAGGCCATTCCTGTAAGTTCAGTTTCAATAGTACAAACAGACAGACACGAACACAACCGGCAAGTAGTTGAACAGGTTGCCATGAAAGTTCGTGAACATTATCCGGATGAATGCACCAAAAATGGAAAATTACTACTCAATAAATGGGTAGAAGCCACCCTGGCGCGTAAAAATGATTATGGCGGTATGAAACTTAGATCGGTGAGAAAAATTTCCACAATACTTAGCGAAATCATCAAAGCAGAAAAAACTGCTGAGTAAGCTTACTCAACTGCTGAGTAAACTTACTAGGCATTTAACTCTATCCGGCTGTTATCTACCATCTGCCATGTTGATTACACAAGCGACATAACATGGCAGGTGAAACCTATGATTACGCAGATCTATCCCCTCTCAGGACACGCTCGCCCACGAGCTACTGCTGACTTTTTAAAAGTTAGCACAGTCACCCTCTGGCGCTGGGAAACAAGCAAACCTGATTTCCCAAAATCAATTCGTCTCTCTGAACGCGTCACTGTTTACGATGCAGCAGAGATCCGCGCCTGGCTGGAAGCTAAGAAACACAACTAATCCCATGGAGTAAAACCATGAAATTAAAAAATTCTGGCTTAACCGCCAGCGGCCAAACTCACGCTAAAAAAAGTGACCCGCTAATTATCATTAGCAAACATTTGAGCGGTGAATCCGATGCGTAATATCGACTTTATCCGCGAAGTGACTCATACCGCTGCCGGGCAATGGCAATCCGTTCTGGCTGGCCTGAATATAGACGTGCCTAGTTCACCGCTCAAGCATACCGCCTGCCCCGCGTGCGGGGGAACAGATCGCTTCCGGTTCGACGACAACGAGCGCGGGGCGCATATCTGCAATCAATGTGGCGCTGGCGATGGCCTTGACCTGATTAAGAAGGTGAATGACTGTGGCACGACAGAGGCCGCACAACTCGTGGCGGAAGTGCTGGGTATTGATTACCGGACAACGCAAACGAATCCAAGCGTTGCTATCGAGCGCCGGGCATTACTTGAGACAGTGCAGCAGACACGACAAGAGCAGGCCGCACAGGACACAGAGCATCGTCGCCTAGCCTTTGCTCGCCGCTATGCAGCGATGAGCGAGAACGTCACACAGGGCGAATCTGACTATCTGAAATCAAAGGGGCTGAACGGCCTCACCTATCCACTTCTCACTAATGGCGCGATCTTACTACCGCTGGTGGACAACACCGGAGCGGTCACTGCCGCACAAACCATTACCTCGAGCGGGGAAAAGCGCCTTGTAGTGGATTCAGTCAAACGCGGAGCATTCCACGCCATTAACGCACCAGAGCAACCGCAGGAAGTGATCCTTGCCGAAGGGCTGGCAACTGCTTTATCCGTTAACTTGATGCGACCGGATGCGCTGACTGTGTGTGCAGTCGATGCTGGGAACCTGTTACACGTCGCCATCCATATGCGTCAGCAGTACCCACAGGCACAAATAATTATTGCCGCTGATAACGACTACCTCGACAACCAATCTAACACCGGGAAAGAAGCCGCAGATAAAGCGGCGCACGTGGTAGCGGGATGGGTGGCTCTTCCTCCGGGCGAGCATAAAGCCGATTGGAATGATCACCACCAGCAATACGGGTTAACTGAGGCCACCAGCATGTTTACCTATTCGATATACCAGATACAGGGGGAAAGCGTGAAACCAAAGTCGCAGGCCATTGAGGGAGGTAAATCTAGCCCTCCAGAAATAGACCCGTTAAAACCGCGTATCGAGAGCCGGGAGTATGGTGTGTACTGGATTGTGCCAAAAGTGGACAAAGAAAGCGGCAATATTATCAATAACGAAAACTGGCTGGCGTCAGCAATGGACGTGATCGGCTCCGGACGCGACGATAAAGACCAGTATCTGATATTACGCTGGCTGGCCTTTGGCTTAGACGTACCGACGACCGCTGCCATTCCCCTGGCGGATATTGGAGAGCGAGAAGGCTGGCGCGCTTTGAAAGCAGGCGGGGTTAAAGTCACTGCTAAAAGCAATATGAGGGCAATTCTGGCCGACTGGTTACAGCGCAACAGCTCACATGAGCTATGGCGTGTTACCTATGCCACTGGCTGGCAGTGCGGGGCATATATCATGCCCGACGGAGAAATCATCGGCACACCTGCCAGGCCTGTTTTATTCAGCGGTCGCAGCTCCGCAAGTGCAGGTTATGCCGTACAGGGCACAACTGAGAGTTGGCGTGGAAGTGTGGCGCGTCTAGCATACGGCAACTATTCAATGATGACCGGCGTCGCTGCCGCCCTAGCCGCGGCATTAATCGGCCTGACGGGCGCGGATGGGTTCGGCATTCACTTTTATGAGCAGTCGAGCGCAGGCAAAACCACCACCGCGAATGTGGCGAGCAGCTTATACGGCGATCCGGATTTATTACGCCTGACGTGGTACGGCACGGCGCTAGGGCTGGCAAACGAAGCTGCCGCCCACAATGACGGATTAATGCCTCTGGATGAAGTGGGACAGGGAGCTGACCCGGTGAGCGTATCGCAGTCTGCCTATGCGCTATTTAACGGTGTAGGGAAATTGCAGGGTGCGAAGGAAGGCGGCAACCGCGATTTAAAACGCTGGCGAACCGTGGCTATCAGTACAGGTGAAATGGATTTAGAAACATTCATAGCCAGTGCGGGGCGTAAAACCAAAGCGGGACAACTCGTTCGCCTACTGAATATACCGCTCAGTAAAGCTGAGCGCTTTCACGAATACACGAACGGCAAGCAACATGCTGACGCACTCAAAGAAGCATACCAGCACCATCACGGCTCCGCTGGAAGGACGTGGATAAAATGGCTGACGGACCACTCGCAACAGGCGATTGATACCGTGCGTAAGTGTGAAGCACACTGGCGCAATCTTATTCCTGCCGACTATGGCGAGCAGGTGCATCGTGTGGCCGCACGATTTGCCATTCTGGAGGCAGCGTTACAGCTGAGTGAAGCGGTCACAGGATGGGATGCACAGGCCTGCCGTGATGCAATACAGCACAGTTACAACGCGTGGCTACGCGAGTTTGGCACCGGCAACAAAGAACACCAGCAAATAATTGAACAGTGCGAGGCGTTTTTAAATTCCTATGGATTCAGCCGATTTGCACCGTTCCCCTATAGCTCAGCCGATATGCCGATTAAGGATCTGGCGGGGTATCGTCAGAAAGGGAAGCACGAAAACGATCCGACAATCTACTACACCTTCCGGGGCACATTTGAAAATGAAATCGCCCGGAACTTTAACCCGAAGCAATTCGCTGAAGTTCTGAAAAATTCCGGGATGTTGACCCCTCCTACGAGCGGGCGAGGTTACCAGCGCAAATCGCCTCGTATCGACGGAAGGCAGATTAACGTTTACGTCCTGACCTTCCAGACAGAAGACTACGCCGCATCTGAGGAATAGCATTTTTCACATACGTAAAAAGGGTGTTGGTTCAGTTAGCTCAGTCTGTTCAATATGCAATGCTCATTGTTTTATAAGAATTTTAATTCGCATGTTGAACCAGCGCTGAACCAACAAATACCCGTATTAAACCAACAATTGGTAATATTAACATTCACCCTGATAGGCAGTGAACCAACAGAAAGTCTCTCTGAACCATCACAACATCACCAATGTTGGTTCAGAAAAATCCAGTGTTGGCAATGTCTGGCGGACAGTGAACCAACTAAACCAACGTAACCAACACAACCTGCTTGTTATCAGTAAAAATCAGAGTCGATATGGTGGATATGAAAAATGACCACACAGATTTCATCATACGAGTGGCTGATGACTGCCCCCGTAATCTTTCAGGTGAGGCTGGTTATGCTGAATCATTTACAGACTCACTCAAGCCCATTTCTCTCCACGCATCTTCCCAGCCAGCAATACGTTTTACTGAAATAGCATGATGAGTCGACTCATCATTTTGCGCACGGTGTCCACCGTGTTTCTCCAGATAACCCATATATGCCGTATAAATATCATTCCTGATCCAGGATAGCGGCGTGACATAGAAAGTATTCGGTTCTCGACCAAGATCGATAAATACCCAAAACTCATTGTCATTTTTATCAAGGGTACACTGGGCAGCATAGTTTGTTGAGGTTTGCCAGGTCCCTGACGTTTTCGCTCTGGTGGTAACGTTATACGTTTTACCGTTTGGGGCATCAAATGTGATGGATGACCTGTTGCCCTCTTTCTGGACGATGGCATTACTGGCACCAAGGCTCGTTAGTTTCTGCAATACCATTAACTGCCCTAATTCTGCTGTAGTCATATTTCCCCCTGATCTGTTTAAAACAATTTAAGCGAACACATCAAATTTGAAGCGATGAAATAATCCCGTGAAAAATAGCAAAACAACGCCCAATGATTACTAAAAAAAGCTTCATAAGGAACGTGGAGAAATCGACCAAACAGTTTGCAGCCAAGTTAACCGCTGTTGCAATTGTGGGATGAACTCATTAAGCCAAAACAGGGAAGCAACATAACCCGAAGATCCGCCACCACGACTGAATCGCTCAACGTAAAAGTCGTTGCCGCCCACCCGATTGATTAACGACTTCCCCGTCAGTGACTGAAATGCTGCCGAAATAATATTCGCTAATTCATCTTTATCTTCAGGGATACTGACCTGACATAAAGCCTGTCGCATCTCCAGCCACAAGAACAAGTCACCTCTCGATCCCCATTGCGTCGGAGCAGGATCAAATAAGTCGGATACAACGGCCCAATCACTTTCCAGATAGCTAATCTTTTTTGCCGCAACTTTATGTACCAGCGGGAAAAATATTAGCCTGAAAAAATCCGGTTCAATCTCAAACGTAAAACTACTAGAAACGGAAAAACGAACAGAATCGACAGTGGATATTGCTTTCCCCGTCAACGCAAAAAAGAGGTGACTTAGTCTGGTATCCAGTTCGTTAAGGTCATCAGGGCATTGCTCAACACCTGAAGCCGCAATCATTTTATCGACCAAAATTTGGTTGCCATCATAATCCGTGAACAATTGCCGCTCAGTGGAAACCACTTTTCTGAAAATTTGTGCGATGGTCAATTTTTGCGGAAACAGAAGATATTGCAGATCAGGCCGTTTGTGCTTTTCAACCACGATGTCATAAGCAGTCTGCCGCTTAGCATTTGTTGTCGCACTTCGGTCAGCGCCAAGAGATAACAGTTCTCCAATAACCGACAAATTCGCCCCATGCCATGCAGCCTGATGTAGCGGTGTATAACCTTTAGGTTCACTAGGGTGATTTACCAGATGAGGATAATCACGAAGAATGGGTAAAAGAGCATCCCATTCCCCTTGGAAGGCGAGTTTCAATACTTTATCGCTAACAGACATCATTCCAGCCTCTCTTATTCTGCCCGTTCAGTGTCCCAGCGTAAAAAAATACGCTTTAGCTTATCGACTGTGTGCCGCCATTTTGGTGTGGTCGGTTTGCAGACCGTATTCTGATTACCAAAGAAACCAATCTCATTGACCGCCTCCTGTTCGCTGCGCGTTTCCAGCCATTTCACAGGGACAAAATATTCTGATTTGTCGGGATCGTCGGCGTTGTTGCGATATCCGGCACCAAATTTCAGCACATCCATCGCCAGCTTTTCACCGTCGTCAGTGTTGATGGTGAAGCTACTGGCAGGCTCAACGGCGCTCTGCACAATCCCGACGCCGACGTAACCCGTTGCCGGGATTTTTGCCCAAATTCGGTCACCCGGCTGGAGCTGCTTTAAGGTCTGGCTGTACCAGCTTCCGCCACCCGCACTGATAAACCCGTAGCGACGCGCTTCTTCCCAGACTCGACTTTGCGGATCACCAAACGAGACATAGAACTCACCATTCCAGGGCTCCTTGGTTTTGGCACTGGCCCCTGCGGTGGCTTGTACGGCGTTGGTTTGCGTTTCGCTTGGGTCAATAAGCCAGGCACGGCTTAGGAACTGTTCTTCGCCGTGCTGGAACACCTTAAAGAACAGTACGTTAATCGAGATGCCGTTCTTGCTCAGATAGTCCACGATGCGTTCAGTCGACGGATCCAGCTCCGCTGCCACAATGATGATTTGATGCGACTGGTTGATGGACTCTTCTTCCAGCTCAGTATTGAAACGTTGCTTAAACGCGTCACCCAGATTGCCGCCACCGGAGAATTTCTCATAAATCTGTGAGAGACGGTCTGCCGTTAAATCATCGACCCACGAAGCGTAATCCAGCGCCTGAGCGACCACTTCACGCGGTGTGCGGTCGCGTTTAAGCTCAATCAGAATTAGAGAGGCATCCGGCGCGATAGCCAGCAGGTCGATGCGCCCTTTGTCGAGCGTATTTTCCTGATGACCAATAATCATCCACTGGTCAGAGAGGATGGTTGGGTCATTTAAGATCATCTTCTCGAGCAACTGCTCACTGACCAGTTTACTGATGGTCAGCGGCTGAGGGTTCTCCCCCACCCGCCAGATAGCATGATGAACCGGCATCGTCTGATCCTTAGTTTAATGCTGCGTCGGTGAGCGCATCCGCCAGGTGGAGTTGGGTTTGCTGGGCGGATTGCAGGCGGGATTGAAGGGTGTCACAAATATCATTAAGTCGCTTCACTTCGCTAACGATTCGCTGCTGTTCTTTGATTGGAGCCAGAGGAAAGATAAAGCTTCTGACTTTCTTCCCGTTTAGTGCGGGTTGTGCTCCACCGTGGCCATCTCCTCTATGGGACAAATACTTACTTTTCGCCCAGATCCAAACATATTCAGGTTCGACAAGCACTTGGTTAAAAACAAAAGCAGCAACATTTTGATTGGTGCATGCATCAATACCTAAAATTGCCGTCTGTCCTCTCGTTTTTCCTTGCCCAATAATTGCCATAAGTAAGCTACCAGTTGGAATCATACTTGTGCTCGAGTTTTTAAAACCCTCAGGTGTGATTTTTTCTTTTGTATCTAAAATAACCTCATTGGCAACTTCGCCAGAGCTAACCCAAGGGATATCTCCATTCCAATATTTCTTTTCAGATCTATCAGGAGTACTTCCCAACCTTATGTCAGCAAAATCCTGAACAACAATATTTAACCACGAACGGGGTAATAAGGCAGGTTCTCCCAAAGGTTCAACCGGAGGATGTTTTTTAATTTTACCTTCTTTCACCAGTTGCGCTTTTTCCTGCTCAATACGTTTAAGCAACTCAGAAGCAGGTTCGTCGTTAGGATCTTGCGGGACCAGTTTACCCATTACTGCCAGTTGCAGAATGGTTTGTTTAAGGGCGTCAATGCTAGCTTCGGTGGTAAACAGCGCGTCGAAATGCTGGCTGATTCGCGCCCAGTTTTCGGCGAGTTCTTCGGCATTTTGGCTGTCGGTCAGCGTTGCCAGCAGGGTTTCCACCAGTTGCTGATGGGCATCCAGACTGGTCAGGGATTGCTGTTCCAGTTGGTCGCAGAGGGACATTAACTCTTCTAATTTAGAAACGATTCGATTCTGCTCACCAATAGGAGGAACTGAAATAACAAGGGGATTTAACTTTTCGAGAGAAATGTTAGCAATATTTGTTGTCTGACTTGAACTATCAATAAGGATAGATTTTATATTAGGAGAACGTAATACAGACATCAAATAGCTAGCATTAACTCCATATGGTCTAATAACACTTAAAAAACCACCAAATGTTGCTTCGCCAGTAGGAATATCATATATGTATGCAACCTTTCCAACTAGCTCTCGGCTATTAGCCATTGACATAACAATATCGCCTTTTTCAGCGAATTGTTCTGAACGTTTAACAAATGATTTACTGACATAAAGTAAATCATCCCATTCAATATTATCTTGAATATTAGCTGTCCGTAGGCAAGCTATTTTTCCTTCTGACGGTTCTCTATGTTTTTCATTCGCAGGAAAAGTAATTCCGCGAATAATTGCAACAGTGTTACCTAAGCGAGCACACTCCCACCCAACCGGCAATTCAAACGGCTTCTCATCTTCGCTAATCTCCGGCAAAGGCTTCTGCTTTTTAATCTTTCCCTGTTTTACCAGCTCGGCTTTTTCAGCCGCAATACGCTTCAGTAACTCTGACGCCGGTTCATCATTCGAGTCTTGCGGCACAAGTTTGCCACGCACCGCCAGTTCCAGAATCAGCTCACGCAGTTTCTTGATGCCATAGAGGTCGATTTTACCGTTACTGCCACGCCCGGCGGTGGAGCGAGTTTGCAGGGCAGAGGACCAGATATCGATATGGTCTGTGATTAACTTCTCAACGGTCATCAGTTCGCCCCCTTGTTGCCCGCTAGTGCAGCACCGAGGATTTCGCGTAGCTGGTTACGCAATTCGCTGATTTCTGCCTGCTGCGTTTGATACTGCACCAGTAGCTCATCCGGATCGTGGCTGACGGTTTCACCCTGGTACGGGTTTTTGATATCGAGGTTGAAGTTGCGGGCAATGATCTCGGTGATGCTGACTTTCCACGCCTGGTTGTTCTCTTCGCGGCTGGCAAAACCGTCGGCTTCGTTACCCCACCAGTCGATTTCGGTCTGGAATTCTTCAAACTTCATTGGTTTGGTTTTGCTGTAGTTCTTCACACCATCCGGGTACGGATGTTCATAGAACCAGACTTCTTTAGTCGGCTGGCCTTTGGTGAAGAACAGAATGTTGGTTTTGATACCGGTATAGGGGTTAAACACGCCGTTCGGTAACCGCACGATGGTGTGCAGGTTACATTCTTCGGTGAGTAGCTTTTTGATTTTGGTTTTTACACCTTCACCAAACAGCGTGCCGTCTGGCAATACCACCGCCGCGCGGCCTTTGTCTGCCAACACTTCGATAATCAGTTGCAGGAACAGATCGGCGGTTTCACGGGTCTGCATCTCTGCCGGGAAGTTTTTCTCAATACCGTCTTCTTCGGTGCCGCCAAACGGTGGGTTGGTGATGATCACGTCCAGCTGTTCATCCCAGGAGGACAGCGGCTTATTCAGCGTGTTGTCGTGACGGATTTGCACCGGCACTTCAATGCCGTGCAGCAGCATATTGGTGGTACAAAGCAGGTGCGGCAGCTGCTTTTTCTCCACGCCATAGATCTGCTGTTGCAGCGTTTTATGGTCTTCGGTGGTGTTGACGTAATGCTCTTTCACATGATCGAATGCACAGGCGAGGAAACCGCCGGTTCCACAGGCTGGATCCATAATCGACTCGCCCAGTTTCGGATCAATACGATTAACCATAAAGCGTGTTACCGCACGCGGGGTATAGAACTCACCAGCGTTACCAGCGCTTTGGAGGTCGCGCAGGATCTGCTCGTAGATATCGCCAAACAGATGGCGTTCCTGGCTGCTGCTGAAATCGATTTCGTTGAGTTTGTTGATTACCTGACGCAGCAAGGTGCCGTTTTTCATGTAGTTGTAGGCATCGCTGAAAGCCTGTTTGACCACATAACCACGCGGGTTAGTGTCGATTGGCGCAATCATGTTCTTCAGTTTTGGGAACAGGTCGTCGTTAATGAATTCCAGCAGCGCATCGCCGGTAATCCCTTCGCTGTTCGCCGCCCAGGTACGCCACAGATAGCGTTCCGGGATTGGCAGGCTGTAGTTATCCTGTTCCAGCTCCAGCTCTTCTTCCTGAGTATCAAAAATCTTCAGAAACAGCAGCCACGAAAGCTGCCCCAGACGCTGGGCATCGCCGTCCACACCTGCATCTTTGCGCATGATGTCCTGAAGGGATTTAATCACTGAGCTAATCGACATGTTGTTATTCCATTCTTAAAAAAGGATGCCACCGGCGCAAGGGCGACCAGTGGCATAGTGTTTTTGGGTTATCAGGCTGAACGTGGTGGGAACTGGTAGATTTCGTTTTCCAGTTCATTCACAGCCTGCTCATAGGCCTGTTTGTCACCAAAGCGTGTTTTGATGATTTCAATCGGACGCCCCAGCGAATCAAAGGGTTTCAGCTTCAACACCTGAACATCTTCGATTTCCCGCACGCCTTCATCGGCGTATTTATCCAGCAACGTGTTAAGGACCTGCTGCGCGGGTTCCGCATATTTTGTGAAGTAATTGCGCTTACGCACGTTGGCGGCACGCTCATGGCGCGTCAATGGCGGCTGACCGTACACTACGTGGCAGAGCAGATCAAACGGATCAAGATCTTTGCCCACTTCTTCGGCCAGCACATCCCACAGAATTCCCAGTTGCTCCAACTCTTCAATGATGACCTGCTTGCGAGGAGCTTCCTGCCATTTGCGCACGAAGCTATCCAGAGACGCATAATCACTGTCTTTGAGCATCGTTTTGCGGGTGTAATCCTGGAAGGATTCGGTCACCAGTTTACCGTCGGCATCGTAGTATTGAACGCGCTTCGCCAACACTTTAACGTCCACACCATTCACATAGAATTTACGGACTTTGTTTTCGTCATCGTCGTGGAATTCACCGTTTCCGGCGAACTTGTCTCGGTTCACCTTGTATTCGGCTCCCTCTTCCCGCGCTTCATTGACGACGCTAACATCACCATCTGCGTTATCTTCCGCATCGAGTTGGTCATTAAAATCAGACGCCGGGTCCGAAATGTCGTCAGGTTTTACCACCAGCACTTTTTCTGGCAAGCCGTCAAAACGTGGGTCGGCAAACAGCTCTGTCGCTTTTTTGAAGTCGAGAATGGTGAACCACAGCTTGCCGTGCTTTTCGTTGATACGCGTGCCGCGCCCGATGATTTGTTTGAACTTGGTCATTGACTGAATGTTCTGGTCTAACACCACCAATTTACAGGTTTGCGCATCGACGCCGGTACTCATCAGCTCAGAGGTTGTCGCGATAACCGGGTAAGCTTTTTTGGGGTCAATGAAGTTATCCAGCTGCGCCTTGCCAATATCGTCATCGCCTGTGATTTTCATCACGTATTTTTCGTTCTTCAGCACCTGTTCTGGGTTGAGTACCACCAGCGCCTGGCGCATCCGAGCGGCGTGGTCAATATCGTTGCAGAAGACGATGGTTTTATCCATCGGGTTGGTACGTTTCAAATAGTCGGTAATGGTCTGCGCTACCAGCATGGTACGTTCATCAATCACCATCGTGCGGTCAAAATCTTTCAGGTTGTAGATTCGGTCTTCAATCTCTTCGCCGTATTTATCTAACTGACCCTTAACCGGTCGCCAGCCCTGTACATCAACGTCGATATCGACGCGCACCACTTTGTACGGGGCTAAGAAGCCATCTTCAATGCCTTCTTTCAGGGAATAGGTATAAACCGGCTCACCAAAGTAATCGGTGCTGGAGACTTCTTCGGTTTCTTTCGGCGTTGCCGTCAGGCCTATCTGGGTGGCGCTGCCAAAATATTCCAGGATCTCCCGCCAGGCAGAATCTTCAGAGGCGCTGCCACGGTGGCATTCGTCGATGACTATGAGATCAAAGAAATCGGGAGCAACCTGCTTATAGGCTTTTTGATGTTCCTCCGGCCCGGTGATCGCCTGGTACAGCGCCAGGTGTACTTCATAAGCGGGGTCAACGGTGCGCCCGGTAACTTTGGTCATCGCTGAACCAAATGGCTTGAAGTCATTGCGCTTGGTCTGATCGACCAGAATATTTCGGTCAGCGAGAAACAGAATGCGTTTTTTGTTTTTCGCTTTCCACAACCGCCAGATTATCTGGAATGCGGTGTAGGTTTTCCCCGTCCCGGTTGCCATTACCAGCAGAATGCGATTCTTTCCTGCAGATACAGCATCTACCGTTCGGTTGATCGCCTGCATCTGATAATAACGAGGGGATTTCCCGCTGGCGTCATCGTAATAATCCTGGCTGATAACGGGCAGTTGTTCCTGAGTAAAGCCTTTCCAGACACAGTATTTCTGCCAGAGTTGTTCAGGGGTTGGAAAATCACTGAGAGTGATTTCTGATTCAAGCTGCTGCGGGTTGGTTTTATCGTGGAAAACAAAACCGTCGCCGTTGGTCGCAAACACAAAGGGAACATCAAGCAGACTGGCGTAGTCCAGACCCTGCTGCATTCCTTTGCTGATGGCGTGCTGATTGGCTTTGGCTTCTATCACCGCCAGCGGCAAATTCGGCTTGTGGTAGAGCACAATGTCAGCAGACTTAACTTTGATACGCGAGGCCAGTTTGCCACGAACCACAATCTTACCATCGCGGAGTTTCACTTCCTGACGGACTTGCAACATCATGTCCCAGCCAGCATCTTTAACCGCTGGCAGGATGAATTTGGTAATGATGTCCGTTTCAGTTAAATGAGCCTTGTTTACGCCAGCCATAGCAGAGCACTCCACGATATTGGGTTAGCTCTGATTTTACACAGATTAGTGCGTTACGTAATGACCTGAAACGAGGTTTTGGGCAACGACTGGAAAACCATTATTCGTTAGAAGCAATTCTACTGCTAACCGACTCATGTAACCGAATGAACAAATCCACACAGCGCCTGGAGAACTCACCATTGTTCATTTCAAGCCATGCACGATTATTCGAAAGCCAATCCCTGTATTCAATGGGGTCAAGGTCATGCGACAAATATCCATTAAAGCTACGCCACCATGGCCACCAGGCACTCGCTTTCGCCCCTGTTGGGAAATCTATTCTGAGTTGTTGCGCAGCCAGCAAGGCTGATTCGGTAGCATTCGAAGCATCATCCAGCTTAATACCGTAACTCCAATCCTCATAACTCCTTTTGCCAGGTTCGATACAGTAGTGCCAGCCAATAGCCTCTGGAGGGCGCAATCCAATCCCGTAATCTGGATATAATTTTCTACATACCTCCCAGCCTGCTGGTGGTATCAAATCTGCAGTCGCTTTTTTCGTCAGTTTTTGATAAATGCTATTTTTAAGGCTTAGTAGACTTAACGTGGTATCCAGCGTTGATTCGTCAGTAAAGATTTTGTCTAGCAAAACATCCACAACCTTCCCCTCCCTGCAATTCAGCACATTCACCGAAATAAAACGCTGCAAATCGAATAGAAAGACTCGCAAGCGGTAAGGTATATCATCATTTTTGCACAGCCCCTCAAGCCAAACGACGAGCCTTTGATACGACAGGAGGACAAGCTCACCAGACTGAAGCGCAGCGTCACATTGGTGCTTATCAATACTAAACAGACTTGGTCTGCTCCCTTCGGGTGTCAGGTAAATCAGCAGCGTTTCGTTTAATCCACTGCGGCGCTTCCTTAGCTCGTGGAGATAGTCCAAAACCTGATTGGGTTGATCGGCGGCACTGGGTTTGTTCTCTATACCAAGAGTCCATCGTTCCCCTTGTACGACGATATCAATTCGACGTTTAGTGCCCAGGGCATCAGTCTGCTGTTCACACTCAACAAACCGACAAGATGTTGCATCCCATAAACTTTGCTCAATCAAATCCAGAAAGGTGCTTAGAAAGAGCGCTTGCTGACCATGAACACCGCGCACGTCGAGCAAGTCAGCCAGGATGCGTGAAAGACCATTTTCGTCAGCAGTGATATATCGGAAGACATTAAACTCAACAGAATCTTTTTTGTTGAGATTTTGGTGCGAATGTCGGGCTTCGATGAGCCACTCTGTCATTTGGTCCAGCCAATGATTACTAGTCATATCACTCCATCACACGCAGCCTTCATGCTCAAAACGGCCATATTAACAGTTCAATGCCTCATACGGCATAGTGTCGGCCATATGATGTATTGCCATTCCTGGATTACATTCCTGCTTTGTCCAAAACCATCATTCTGACGGCCCTTGATGGTATTTTTGCTGGTACCAAATATTCCAGACAAAAATAAAACCATCAATATCATAAAATTAGACAGTTATTCGATTCCTGCAGGGAACCATTTAAATACAACCTTCCATTTACTCAAATCTATAAAACCCCAATAAATCAGCCTACATAGCTATATTTCCGTATTTCAACGTCTTCTCACATCCATTTTTCCAGGTCGGAAAAGCGAAGCGTCTTCCGACAATATGGTGCTAATGGTGGATGACGCTGGCGCTTATCCACCCTACGAGTCCATTTTTTCCAGGTCGGAAAAGCGAAGCGTCTTCCGACACTTTCACCTGCAATGACTGGAGCTAATGGTGGATGACGCCGTCGCTTATCCACCCTACGAGTCCATTTTTTCCAGGTCGGAAAAGCGTAGCGTCTTCCGACACTTTCACCTGCAATGACTGGAGCTAATGGTGGATGACGCTGACGCTTATCCACCCTACGAGTCCATTTTTCCAGGTCGGAAAAGCGTAGCGTCTTCCGACAATATGGTGCTAATGGTGGATGACGCTGCCGCTTATCCACCCTACGAGTCCATTTTGTAGGTCGGAAAAGCGTAGCGTCTTCCGACACTTTCACCTGCAATGACCGGAGCTAATGGCGCATAACGCTGCCGCTTATACACCTGTGGACCGCCATGCAAGCAACCGTCGAAAAAGGATCAGTTGTTAGCCGCCTGGCTGCGAAGCAAATCATCAACGGCGCGAATTGCCAATGAATAACCGTCGGCTCCCATACCACAAATCACGGCATTGACCACGCCAGACATGATTGAGTGTCGATGCAGTTCATCCCGCGCATGGATGTTCGACAGATGCAGCTCAATCAGCGGCGTGTCGAGCATCTTTAGGGCATCGAGCACCGGAATCGAATGAAACGAGAAGCCGGCCGGGTTGATGATTACCGCGGCGCCCTGCTCGAATGCCTCCTGAATCCAGTCGACCATCACGCCCTCGTGGTTGGTCTGGCGAAAATCGCATACCAGGTCAAGTTCCCCGGCCAGCCGTTCGCTGCGTTGACGTATCTGCTCGAGCGTAGTGTGTCCGTAAATGTGCGGCTCACGACGGCCCAACAGGTTCAGGTTTGGGCCGTTAAGGATGAAGACGGTGCGGTTCATGGTCGTCCTATTGTGTTATTTGAAAAGAGAGCTGAAGCAGCATTAGCTTGCGGATCAGGTGCTGCGACGGTATTCAGGTCGATGCCACGGGTTTCTGGGCCAATAAGGATCATGGCAAGCGAGATCAGGTTGATAGCAGCGCACAGCGTCACCAGAGGCCATGGCGAGTTGTTCGACTGGCTCATCAGCCACACGGCGATCATCGGCATCGGCCCACCGATCACCAGGTTTGCGCCGGTATAAGCCAGTGCGGAACCCGAATAACGCACCTGGGTTGGGAACGCTTCGGCGAAGGCCACAGGCTGGATGCCGCTCTGAAACTGAGTGAAGCCGAGGAACAACCCCATGACGGCCATGATCGCCGCAACGTTTAAAGTGTTGAGGATCGGGAAGTAGACGAACAGGATCAGCAGGGTCATGCACGAACCAAATGCCAGGGCTTTTTTGCGCCCCCAACGATCGGATAAATACCCTCCGGCCAGCGCACCAAAAATCGCGCACATGTTTGCCACCATCAGTGACATAAAGCCTGTCGACTGGCTAAAGCCGAGGTGTTTGGTCAGGTAGCTGAGAGAGAAAATCACAATCAGATAGAACAGTGCTGCTGGCGAGCAGAAGAAGAACATCAGGCGCAGGATGGTTTTGTAGTGGCTGCCTACCGCGGTCTTGAGCGGGCTTTTTTCCTGCTTGATCGGCGTCTTTTTCAGGGCGACAAAGGCAGGGGTTTCGTCGACTTTAAGCCGGATAAAGATGGCGACCACCACCAGTACGAAACTCATGACGAAGGGAATGCGCCAGCCGAAGCTTTCGAATTGCGCGGTTGAGAGGGTCGCGGCCAGCCCCATCAACACGCCATTAGCCAGTATCTGACTGAGTGGTGAACACAGGCCGAGCAAGCCGGAATAACGCCCGCGTCGGTCTGGAGAGGCGTGCTCCAGCGCCATCAGTTGTGCGCCGGTGGACTCACCGCCCAGCGCGAAGCCTTGAATAATTCGCAGGATAACCAGCAATATGGGTGCCCAAATACCGACCTGAGCATAGGTCGGTAACAAGCCCATCAGTACCGACGCCAGACCCATCAGTGTCACGGTTGCCAACATCAGGTTGCGACGACCCAATTTGTCACCGAGATAACCACAGGTGATTGCGCCCACGGGGCGAGCGGCCAGACCCACACCGAAGGTAGCAAGCGAGGCGAGCAAACCGGCGGTCGGTTCCATCGCCGGGAAAAACAATTTTGGCAGAATGGTTGCTGACACCGCGCCATACAGCGTGAAGTCAAACCATTCCAGGGCAGTACCAATGGTCGCGGCGGTGACCGCTTTGCGGGGCATGCGTAGGTCATGACTCGCGTGAGTTGTTGTATTCATTGAGGTAGTGGTCCTTTAATTATTATGGTTGCAGGATATCCATACCACTCCGCTCCGGCACAGGTGCACGCAGGAAACGTCGAAGTCAGTAGACATTAGCGCATCCCCTCTGCAGAATAATTATCAAAATTACGATAAATAGATAAGCTCAACTTATCACTGAGGATTATGGAACTACGTCATTTGAAAGCCTTCGTTGTCGCCGCAGATTTGCAGCATTTCAGCCGGGCGGCCGAACAGCTGGGCATTGCGCAACCCGCACTGAGTCAGTTGATGCGTACTCTTGAATCTGAGCTAGGGCTGGCGCTGTTTCGGCGGGAAAACCGGGGAGTGGTGTTGACTGCGGCGGGCGAGGCGTTTTTGCCCCATGCGCGGCAATCCATCGAGTCCGGTAAGCTTGCGGTGGCGGCGGCACGGCGTGCCCGGCGTGGAGAGGTGGGCGAGATAAACATCGGCTATCACTCGGCGTTATTCGAGGCCAACCTGCCGCAATTACTGCGGCACTACTTCAGCACCTTCCCCGACGTCAAAGTCTCGCTGGTGGATGCGGGAATCAGCGCGCAGTTCGAAATGTTGCTCGACCACAAACTCGACCTGGCCTTTGCCAGGGTGTTTAAAGATCACCTGCCTGACCGTCTGCGCACTCATCAATTCAGCAAATCCAGGCTGGTGTTGCTGATCCCGGATAACCACGAACTGGCGGATAGTTTTACCGGTGACCTGTCGACGCTGCGCCATGAGAAATTCGTGTTTTTGCAAGACGGTGCGGGCATCGGTTTGACCTCACACACCCTTCAGGCGTGCCGACAAAACCAGTTGCACCCAGAGAACATCATGCACGTCCCGTCGCTGATGAGTATTCCCGGCCTGGTCGCAGCTGGTATCGGACTGAGCATCGTGCCAGAAACCATCACCCACTTAACTATGCCTGGGATTAGGATTGTGCCGCTGGATCAACCAGAAATGGTGAGTGAGCTGTTGTTGATTTCAAGGATTGATGAGCGTTCAAGCGCAGTGCTGCACTTTATCAATGAAGCCCACGGTTGGGGATAAGGTTTCTGAGATGAAAAAAAACAGGAACTAAACCCCAGCCATGAGATGACTGGGGGAAGACCGAATTTAATAATCAGGGACGCAATTTACGCCTGGCTGATGCTCCGGTTTAGGTAGGCTGTAACACTCAGTATCAAGCTCCAATACTCCCGGTCCGAATGACTGGGCGTGTTGTAACTGGTACTCCGTTGTGTTGGTCCTTTTAGGGCCAGGTAGATTACTCTCGGTCTCCACAGTTTGTGAATAACAAGGTGCGGCAAGTACAGATAACAACAAAGTAGCAAAATAGTATTTCATTTCTGACCACCTTATCTGGTTGTGTCACGTTGTGTTCACAAGGAACATGGCATCGTAAGTGTGATCACGGTCACGAAAAATAATGCATTTGGGTGATTTTCACATAAGTGATTATTCGATTTTTTCTATAACCATTTGCTGATGGGTCATCAATCCCATAGCAAACCCGCATTAGATTTAGATAGCGATGGTTATCAGCTGGATGCGAGTCCCTTTGCTGCAACGTGGCACAGCCTCGAAAATTAAAGGTATAATCCCCTCAACATTTTTCATTGGTTTTAGACACGAAGATGACAAAACTCACATTGCAAGAGCAGATGCTTAAAGCTGGCTTAGTCAGCAGTAAAAAAGTCGCAAAAGTACAAAGAACCGCTAAGAAATCCCGCGTGCAGGCGCGTGAGGCAAGAGAAGCGGTAGAAGAAAATAAAAAAGCGCAAATTGAACGCGATAAGCAGTTAAGCGAGCAACAAAAGCAAGCCGCTTTATCTAAAGAATTTAAAGCGCAGATAAAGCAACTTATTGAAATGAACAGAATAGTTATTTCAAAAGGTGATATTGGTTATAACTTCACAGACAATAATTTAATTAAAAAAGTCTATGTGGATAAAACCACTCAAACTCAATTAACCAATGGCCGTCTCGCTATTGCGCGTCTGGTTAGTGATAATAATCCGGAAGGCGAATACGCTATTATCCCTGCCAGTGTGGCAGATAAAATTGCACAGCGTGATGCGAGCTATATTGTATTGAACAGTGCACTGAGTCAGGAAGCGCAGGACGAAGAAGATCCGTATGCTGACTTTGTGGTTCCTGATGATTTGATGTGGTAATTAAATTATCACAAGTGATGTGTGGTGTAGCCGGAATATTCCGGCCATACCTTTTCGGGGCAACAGATTAACGTCACCCCGATATTCATGATTAATGAAAATGCTTATTCCATGACACGCAGTCGTTTAATTTTCGTCTCTTCATTATTATCGCTCGCCGCCACCAGCGTGAAATCGAAATTCACTTCGGTATGCGGCTGGTTAATTTTACGCTGCTCCGCAATACGGGCATCAGTAATTTTAAGCGGATCGGCAATCAACTCCTCCCGGGTGGCAAAAGCAAAGTCATCCCATAAATAGGCATCGCCATTGAGGTTGATCTGCGTGGTCAGATGCTTATAACCCGGTGCTGAGACAAAGAAGTGGATATGCGCCGGGCGATTACCATGGCGACCGAGTTCGGTGAGCAGTTTTTGCGTTGGACCATCTGGCGGGCAACCGTAACCGCAGGGCACGATACTGCGCACCGCATAGCGACCTTCCGCGTCAGTCTGAATGCGGCGGCGCAAGTTATACTGGCTTTGCGACTGGTCAAAGAAGGAATATCCACCCAGCGTGTTCGCATGCCAGATATCGACAATCGCATTCGAAACGGGCTTGCCGTTGGCGTCCGTTACCTGGCCGTGTAACCACATGATTTCAGCTTGCTCAGTGCCGTCGTCCATACGCGCATAGCTCTGACTTAATGGCGCATTCGCCACATACAGCGGGCCTTCGATGGTGCGCGGAGTACCCACTTCATTACCAGCAGCGGCCTCTTTTTCATCGGCACGCATATCCAGATAATGCTCAAGGCCTAAACCCGCGGCTAATAATGCCGACTCTTTACGTTCACCTAATTCATTCAGATAATTCACCGCCAGCCAGAACTCTTCATCGGTAATATCGAATGTCTTAATTGTCTGGCAAAGATCGCCGAGCAATTGATGCATAATTGCTTTAAAACGTTCATTGCCCTGAGCAGAAACCAGTCCACTGCTCACCGCAAGTAATTTTTCTAATTCAGATGTTTTTGCCGGATTAACTGTCATTGTACATTCCTCACTGTAGGGTAAGTTATATTTATTAAATACAGACGTCATGGGTGGATATCGCGACGCGGATCCACACTACAAAAACCGCTTATTACCTTTTTATTTTCTGGCGTAAAAACTTAATTTCTCTTCGTCAATTTCTATTCCCAGCCCTGGCCCTTGCGGTAATTTGACCTGCCCGTGACTAAATTCCAGCGGGTTCACCACAATGTCGTCCTTAAGCAATAAAGGACCGAACATTTCGGTTCCCCACTGCATTTTGACGGTCGACCAGGCGTGCAATGAGGCGACGCTGCCCAGAGTTCCTTCCAGCATCGTGCCGCCATACAGCCCAATTCCTGCCGCCTGCGCCACGTGCGCCAGTTTCAGTGCTTGCGCAGGCCCGCCTGCTTTGGCAATTTTCAGTGCAAACGCACCGGTGAATCCGCCACTCGCCAGGGCATAACCATCGTGACTGGTCGCCACAGATTCATCGGCGAGGACTGGCACGGAAAATCGCTGGCTCAGGGTGATTAACGCCTGCCTGTCCCACATTGGGGTCGGCTGTTCAATCAGATCGATGCCGCCTTCTTGAAGCTGCGCCATACCTTTGATTGCGCGGCTCAAATCCCAGGCTTGATTGACGTCAACACGGATACTGACATCCCGGCCAAGAGCGGATTTGATGGCCAGCGCGTGGCGAATATCTACCTCCAGCGGACGTGCGCCAATCTTGAGTTTGAAGGTATTGTGTCGCCCTTGTTCGAGCAGGCGTTTTCCCTCTTCGATATCTCTTTCGGTATCGCCACTCGCCAGTGTCCACAGTACCGGCAGACTCTCGCTTAACGCGCCGCCCAGCAAGGCACTGACCGGCAATCCGAGCACTTTCCCCTGCGCATCAAGAAACGCGGTTTCCAGCGCCGATTTTGCAAAGGTGTTTCCCTTCACGCTGGCGTTCATGGTTTCCGCGAGTGCCGCAACGCCGTTAAAGGTTTTGCCGCACAACAACGGCGCCAGATAACATTCAATGGCGGATTTAATCGCCTCCGGGCTTTCCGCCCCGTAACTCAGACCGCCGATGGTGGTCGCCTCACCCCATCCGATAACGCCCTGCGCGCAGGTAATGCGGATGATGGTCAGTGTCTGGCATCCCATGGTGGCCATGGAAAGTTTGTGTGGGCGAATAGTGGGAATATCCACCAGCCAGCATGTGATGGATTCAATGGCGAGATTCATTAACGACTCCGTTGGCTAAACCCGGCATCACAGCCTGGCTTGAAGATGATTTTCGTGACGGCAAGCTCCACAGCGCAATCAACGCCAGCAGCGCGTAGCCCATCAGCAATAATGAAACCGGCCAGTAAGCATCAAATTGCATCAACAGCGCCACCGCCAGCATCGGTCCTAATCCACCTGAGAATATCGAGCCCACTTCGTGCCCCAGCGCCAGGCCTGAGTAACGTACTCGCACCGGGAAAAGGTCACTCATGATGCACGGCTGCGTGCCGATCATCGCCCCATGGCACACCGGTAAACCGAGGATCATCGCGACCATTATCCAGTAATAGTCACCGGTCGAGAGCAGCCAGAAGAACGGAAATGCCATCACCATCAGGCCAATCACGCCGATGTAATACACCGGTTTCAGGCCGATGCGGTCAGACAACGCGCCCCAGAACAGAATCGAGAAAAGCTCCACCACCATGGCGAGAGTCACCGCGCTGATGATGTCGCCGGTGCTGATGCCGATGTGTCTGGCGTACACCACCGAGAAGGTGAAAAAGATGTAGGACGCGCCGTTCTCTGGCAAACGCAGAGCGATAGCCTGCAACAGCGCTTTCGGATGCTCTTTCATCAGAATCAGCAACGGCAGTTTTTCGTGTTGGTCTTGCGGTTTTGCCTGTTGAAATACCTGGCTTTCGCGGATGTTTTTACGGATATAAACCCCGACCAGAAATATCAGTAAACTGAGCAGGAACGGCACACGCCAGCCCCAGCTCATAAAAGATGATTCCGGCAGTTTCTGCACCAGATAAAACGCAAACGCCGATAACACAAAGCCACCGGAAACGCCCATCTGGCTCCATGCGGTGAAGAAGCCACGGCGTGAAGTGGGTGCGTTTTCACTTAACATCAACACGCCACCGCCCCACTCACCGCCTGATGCCACGCCCTGTAAAAAGCGCAGTGTGATTAACGATATCGGTGCCCAAATGCCAATCTGGGAATAAACCGGCAGCAGGCCAATCACAAAGGTGGTGGCACCCATTAATGACAGCGTCATGACCAGCGTCATCTTGCGGCTGTATCGGTCACCCAGATGCCCAAACACAATTCCGCCTAACGGACGAGCAAGAAAACCGACCGCAAAGCCTGAAAAGGCTAACAGCGTGCCTTGTAAAGGATCGCCGCCAACCGGGAAGAACAGCGGGCCAAATACCAGCGCGGCTGCCGTCCCGTAGAGGAAAAAGTCGTACCATTCCAGTGCGTTACCGAGCACCGACGCCAGCACTAGCTTGCGCATTTGCTGAGGATCGTGCGGGCCACTCTCTTCTGCGATATCACTCATAAAGCGTTACCTCCTGGATAAAAGACGCGCTAAGCCGTGGGTGGCTACACTTCAACATCGTCGCCAATCCGGTGGTAACGACGATTGAAATAGACCAGGCCGCGAGGCTGTTCGCTGACACGAATCGCCTGCACCTGGCAATAAAACACCGTATGGCTCCCGACTTCGTGGCAGGTATCAATGATGCAATCGAAGCTTGCGACCGATGAGCTGAGAACGGGCGCGCCACTGGACATCACCTGCCAGTTGTCATGCAGAAAGCGTTGTTCTGAACGCAGGCTGGCATTGGCGAAAACCCCCGACAAATCCTGATGTTCACTGGAGAGTACGTTGACGCATAAGGTGCCGTTCTGTTTGAAGTGGTCATTTGCAAACGAGTGACGGTTCATACACACCAGCAGTGTTGGCGGCTGATCGGTCACGCTGCACACGGCGGACGCGGTAAAGCCAAACTTTCCCGCCGGGCCATCGGTGGTGATCACAGAGACCGCGCTGCCCAGTTGCGCCATCGCATTACGAAATTCATTTTGCAGTGTCATGAGATACTCCTTACAAATCGATAATCAAACGGGCGCCTTTCGCGCGGGAACAGCACAACAGGATTTGATCGCCATCGGCTTTCTCTTCATCGGTCAGATAGCTGTCGCGATGATCCGGCTCGCCTTCCAGCACATCCGTCAGGCAACTACCGCAAATCCCCTGTTTACAGGAGACGCACACTTTCAGCCCCGCCAGCGCCAACGCCTCGACGATGCTTTGATTTTCAAGCACCTGAACGGTGATACCACTGGTGGCTGCCACCACTTCAAACGCGTGGCCTTGAATCTGGACGTCGGCGCTAAAACACTCCTGATGAATCTGTTCCGGCGAGTAGTTCAGGCTTGTCGCCAGATCGGTGACCGCATCCATTAAGCGGGTCGGGCCACAGACGTAAACATGGGTGTTCGGTGGCACATCGCTGAGCACCGACGCGAGGTTTAAACGCTGCTCATCACTAAAATGGAGCTGGACGCGTTCGGCGTACGGCGCATTTTCCAGCTGCGCGACAAACGCCGCCCCCGAGCGTGAACGGCTCGAGTAATGCAGGGAAAACGAGCGCCCCGCGGCATGCAGTTCGGCGGCCATCGCCAGCATCGGCGTGATGCCAATCCCGCCGCCAATCAACAAGCTGTGAGCGCCGCGAGTGTCCAGCGCAAATAGATTGCGTGGCGCACTGACCTGCACGTTGTCACCTTCGCGCAAGGCATGCGCCGCCAGCGATCCGCCCTGAGAACGGCTGTCTTTAAGAATGCCCAACTGGTAGTGGTGCTTGTCCTGCGGGTCGCCGCACAGCGAGTACGGGCGCACCAGATCTTCGGTCAGATGCAGGTCAATATGCGCACCGGCGCTAAACGCAGGAAGCTCGATGCCATCAGCATGGGCAAGCGTCAGTAGCGTCACTTCGCCCTGCAACTCGCGGCGGATAATTTGCAAAGTCAGCATAGGAACTCCTTAACGCATAAACAGACCACCGTTGATGTCCCAGGTTGCTCCGGTGACAAACGATGCCTGTTCAGACGCCAACAACGCCACGGCCTGAGCGACAAACTCAGCCTCACCTAGCTTGCCCACTGGGATCATCTGCAGTAGCCCAGCCATTTTTTCTTCCGGTACGATGGCGTGGACCGAAGGCAAATCCATCGGTCCTGGGGCAATCGCATTGACGGTGACGCCGGATTGACTCAACTCGCGGGCAAAGATTTTGGTCAGCGTCAAAATGCCGCCTTTCGATGCCGCGTAATGCGCACCGGATGCGGTGCCGCCATTTTGCCCGGCCAGTGACGCGAGGTTGATGATGCGACCGTAACCCTGCTTAGCGAAGTAGCGTCCCAGCGTCTGGCAACCGACAAATGTGCCGCGCAAATTAGTGGAAATTACCCGGTCAAACTCCTCGACGGTGATGTCCATCACCGGCGTTGCCAGCGTCAGCGCGGCGTTATTAACCAGCACTTCCAGGCTTCCGAAGCGTTCAACTGCTGCCGAGAGTGCGTGTGCAAAATCCTGCGGCTGGCGAATATCCAGCCCTACCGCGAGCACTTTGCCCTGGCCGTTATCAAGGCTGTCGGCCGCCTGTTGTGCGCGTTCGCGGCTCACGTCCGACAGCACCAGCTGGAAACCTTGCTCCAGAAGGTATCTGGCGATGACATTGCCAAGGCCAGCCGCAGCACCGGTGACTAATACGGTTTGTGTCATAGCTGACTCCTCAGAGGATGTAACCGATGCTGTGCAGCACATCATCGCTGTTGATCAGGCGGATCACTTTTTGTTTGATAAGCAACGTGTTGCCTTGCGGTTTCAGGTGCCAGGTGATATCTGCGGCGTAGTGGCGGCTGTGGCCTTTGCGGTGTTCCCAAAGCGATTGCGCCCCGCGCACCACAATCAGGTCGTCCTGAGATTCGAGCAGGCGAAAACGCGAGAGTGTGCGCAGCGTTCTGGCGCGTGGCGTCGTAGAGATAGACTCGCCGCTATACAGGCGTTTCACGCGGCGGGCTCGCATTTCATGATCGTCGCAGGCGTAGTTCAGGGTGTTTTTGAAATCGGTTTCCTGTGGATCGATGGGTACCACATACAGCCCGTCGCGCTGCCATAACTCCAGCCAGGCGTTAAATTCGCCCTGGTCGAGGAGATCGCCTTCCAGGTTAATCAGAGACATTGCTGCAATCAGTACAGAATCTGGCGTGGTCATTTATTCCGCCTCCGTCATCAGTTTTTTCCACATCTGGTAAGCCGCGCGCATGCCGGTTTCAGCACTGACATCGCTGCGCAAACCCTCATCGGTACGATATTCCCCTGCCAGCCCGCGATTGAGCATGATCCACAGGTCATTACCCGAGGTCGCGCCACGCTGTACACGCTCCCAGGCTTCGGAGTCGTCCGGCGTGCCAAAGCCCATCGGCCCCTGGAAGTGTTCATGCAGACGCAATCTTGCCTGGTTGGCAATTTCCGGGCCGCCATCCATCATGATCACCGCGTGATGAATTTCAGTTTCATTGACAGAAATTGGCTGCAGGACGCGGAAAAAGGCCATCGAGCAGGCAATGTTCGGGAAGATATTGAGGTTAAAGCCGGAACCGCCGACCGCACGCACAATGCGGCGTACCTGCTGTTCGTCGTGATCCTGGCGCAGCGCATCGGCGAGATCGCTAAAACGCTCGGGGATCGGCGCATCCAGATTGGCATCGAGATCCACAAGCTCCGGGATCATCACCATCACGCTGTGGCCATGACCCAAATCTTCGACGTAGCCGCTGCCATCAACGAAATTGAGCATCTCTTCCGTCTGCTTATCGACAGAGCTGAGGAATGAGCGATGCACCACCGGGAAGTGATAGCCGTCAGTGGTATTTTCCAGCTGGATTTTCCAGTTGCCCGGGAAGCGGAAACGATGGGCAGGCCCGGTTTTAATCGGGAAGCCCGCGCCCTGTTTCATAAACAGATCCATCCACTTTTTGGCGGGGCCGAGGAAATCTTCCAGCGGTTCAACCTGGTCATTGAAGGTGGCAAAAATCATTCCGGCGTACTGTTCCGTACGCAGCGACACCAGCCCTAGCTCGCCCTTTTCCAGTTGGTCGGCATAGCTTTCCGGGTGCGGCACGCCGCGTAAACTGCCGTCCAGCGCGTAACCCCAACCGTGATACGGGCAAACAAAGCTGTTGGTTTTCCCGGTGCGATGCTCACATACGGTGGCTGCGCGGTGACGACAACGGTTCAGTAAGGTGTGCACCGTGCCTTTGCGGTCACGCACCACGATCACCGGCTGAGTGCCGATCTCTGTGGTTTTAAAACTGCCGGTTTCCGGGATTTCGCTGGCATGCGCCACCCAAACCCAGGTTTTAGAGAAGATACGATCCAGCTCGAGCTGGAAGAGTTCGTCGGAGTTATACAGCGAGGTATGCACCCGGTCGTGCTGAACCAGGGCCGCAATTTCCGCACGGTCAGGCACTGCTGGCGCCGTGGTATCAATGTTTTTTATGTTGATGATGTTGTCACACTGCATGTCCAATCTCCTGCACGTATTCGGCTGTCTATTTTTTATCCGGCACCGGGAGTTCATCCGCTGCATGCCAGTGGTCGACTGGCCGGCTGAACAGGTTGCGGGTGGTGAAATGGTGGATACGCATACCGCTTGCTTCGCGGCAAAATTCCACGTTAATTTCCGCCGCGTTGAGATGCGCCCCTCCGGCAGTAAACGCAGAGGTTTGCAGCATCAGCCAGCGGCCAGTGAGCTTGCCGTCGCCCTGCTGGCTGAGAGCTTCAGAGCAAAGAAAATGGGCGTTCATGGCGAAATGCGTTGGGGTGCGCACATAGCCTGCCATCATCGCCACAATCGCCTCGCGTCCCAGATATCTCCCCAGTCGCGCGGCGTAAGGTTCGCCGACACCCTCCCAGCAAGCATCCGCCGTAAACAGCTCACCGATGGCCTGAACCGTTGCGGCGCTATCGAGCCTGTCGCACAGCCACATGTAGTTGCTGATGCAAACCCGTGCCGCTTGCTGGTCTTCGAGTTGCTGCAAACGCAGCGCGTCCTGTGGATTCATCATCGACTCCGTTAGCCCTGAATAATCAGCTCGCGCCCAACACGCGCTTCGATTTTGCAGTACTTCCACAATTTGCTGCCGCTGTCGCCCACAGGCGTGGTGCGGAACAAGTTGCACACCGCCGCAACGTTTTCCAGCGCGTCCGCATCTGCCAGGATGTAAGTCGTCCATGGCGCGGTAGTGGACGGGCCGACCATCAACTGGTCGTCATCCATGTTGCCGATAACCCGAATACCAGGGGTCTCATCAACCCCTTTCATCATCACGCCAAAAGCGCCCCACACCTGTTTGGCTTCAACTGGGCTGGCATCGAAAAAGTTCTGATTTACCCCGATGCAAAACAGCACGCGTAATTTGTTTGTCTGGCTCATCTGTTGCTCCTTTTAAAAAATCACAGGTAACCCGGTAGCGGTTTGCCACCGAAAAAGACCGTACCGGCGTTGATGTATGAGAGGTCGCCCATAAAGGCATGTTGGGTAATCACCATGGTGTCGCGCACGTAACGCTGTAACGGGCTGGTCATCGTGACGCCGCCCATGCCATTGAGCGCCAGCGCCTGGCGGGCCACTTCTGCCGCCACGCGAGTAACGTGTGTGGAAGACAGGCGCAAGGCGTTAATCTGTTCCTGATTCGGCGCATCGCCCGCCAACAGACACTGCCAGACCTCGTCAATCGCCTCGTAGAACCAGGCGCGTGCCGAGCGCAGATCCGCTTCGCAACGGGCAATTTGCATCTGTGCCTGCGGTCTTTCGGCAAGTTTTGGCGCGCCAGTCACCGACTGCTGGCGGTGCGCGATAAGATAGATTTCATTGAGTGCCGCCCGCGCCACACCGAGTGCCACCACTGACAGCACTTGCGTGGCCAGAGACAGCACCGGATAGCGATACAACGCCCCTTCCAGATTCAGTGCGCCACCGCGAATAAAGGTCCACTCCTGCGGGACAAACGCATCGCTGACCACAAGGTCGTGGCTGCCGGTGCCCGCAAGCCCCACCGTGTTCCACACCGGATCGATCTGCACATATTCGCGTGGCAAGACCGCCATCCGCGGCAAGGCTTTTTCTTCGTCAGGCTGGATACCCACGCCAAATACCGATGCCCCCATGCTGCCGCTGGCAAAACTCCAGCGTCCGCTGACGCGATAACCGCCGTCGGCCTGCATCGCTTTGTGCGTCGGATAAATACCACCGGCAAACACCACATCAGGCCCGTCGCGGTATAACTCTTTCAGTGTGTCAGGCGGCAACGCGCCGAGATAAAACGGGCTCATGCCAAAACTTGCCACCCATCCCGCCGAGCCATCTGCTGTCGCAATCTGCTCAATGAGTTCGCAAAACTGGGCGGGCGAACATTCGTCGCCACCGTAGATTTTCGGCACCAGCGCGCGGTAAACGCCCACCTGCTTAAAACGAGCAATGATGTCTTCAGAGATATGGCGTTGATGCTCAAAATCGGCGCTACGTGTCGTCACTTCACTCAGTAGCGGAACAAGCTCTTCACGGACGTTTACGACAGACATGGCGAACTCCCAAAGTAAGGGGGGTGCAATGGGTGGAGGTTGCTAACGCTTTTCCACCCTACAAAAGCTGTAACCACTCGGCGGCCTGAATCAACAAGCCTTCGCGCCCTTTGCCCGCCACCAGTTGCAAGGCAACCGGGCGACCCTGCAACTCACCTACAGGCAGCGTCAGCGCCGGGTGCCCACTGAGGTTGAAAGGCCGCACCAGGCGAGTCAGGTTGACCACACTGAGCGGATCGGCGGCTTCTTGTAGCGTGGGTGGGAGCTCCGGCAAGGTTGCCAGCGCCAGTAAAGGGGAATGTTCGAGTAACGCATCCACTTGGGCGGTGAACTGGCTTCGAATGCGTTCGGCATCAGCAAGTGCGGCAGGACTGACATCCTTGCCCGCGCGGATGCGGCTCGCCACATCGGGCGAAACCTCGTCACTGTTTAGCAATGAGTTAAATGCCTGCCAGTTTTCGTGGCTGATGATAGTCAGACCCGCGCGGTGCGCCTCGGCAAGCATGGGCAGTGTGGAATGACGTGGGCGAACGCCCCGTTGCTCCAGTTGTTTGAGGATGAGTGCGTCGATTTGCGGCAGCGCCGCCGCGACAAAGGTCACTTCCGGCAAGGCGCTGACTGGCTCGCCAACGGGAATCGAAAGATGTGTAGCCACCTGGCGCAGCACGGTGGCGTGACGGGCGAAAATGCCTACGCAATCCAGCGAGCTTTGCGCCGGTAAAACCCCTTTACGGCTGATAACCCCGTAACCTGGTTTCAATCCGAGGATCCCGCAGCAGGCGGCAGGCATACGTACCGAGCCGCCGGTATCGGTGCCCAGAGAAAAATCGACCTCACCCGATGCCACTACCGCTGCGGATCCGCTTGATGAGCCGCCAGGGATAAGCGTCGGGAAGCGCGGATTCACCGGCGTTCCACTCCAGGTGTTAATCCCCGTCACGCCGAATGCTAATTCATGCAGTGTGGTTTTGCCGGTCAGCACGCAACGCTTGTCGAGTAACGTCTCAACAACGCTTGCATGATGCCGGGCAATCGGGGCTGCCGCGAGCGCCGGACACCCAGCCTGAGTGCGGTAACCGGCAATATCCAGCGTGTCTTTTACTGCAAAGCGGAGTTCACCCTCACCGAGGACAAACTGCTCAACGTAACCATTGCTCTCACAAATAGACTTCATCATTAACACCTTAATCAGATAATGTGAATCACATTACTCAAGCAGTCATTGCTGCTTTTTTGTTCTGAGTGAAGATAAGTCAATCATGGAATATTTAGATGAAAATTCAAGTAATATTTCACGTAAATTTTACGAGCAGTTAACACGTCGTTAACCGAAATTAACAAATGGATTTTAATTTATGCTGATGAATTGATAAGGAAAAAAACGGCAAAAGCCCAAAAAGTCGTCTTGAGAGATCAGGACGACAAATGGATAAAAAGGCTTTATTTTACAGCGTGTTAGATGAAAGGTTTAACGCGGTCACAAATTTGTCATTCGGTTGAATCGTTCAGAGTTCGTTAAGGTTATCGAGAACTTTTCCCAGCGACAGGTTCATTTTTTCCACCTGCGAGACGCTCATTCCCTTAAAACCTTTCTCAAAAACTTTGCCTGCCAGACGGTAAGCTTCTTCTACTTTTTCCTGCCCAACGGCGGTCAACATCACTTCGGTTACCCGGGCATCTTGTTCGCTGCTGGCGGTGCTGACCAGACCTTCATCACGCAGACGGCCAACAATCTTGGTCACGGTAGGCATTTTTACCATCGCGTATTCGGAGATTTGCGAAATGCTGGCCTTGCCATACTGATGTGTAACCATTAAAACGCGGAACCCGGACACGTCCAGCTGCGCCTTTTTTAGCGTGATTTCCATGATTTGGGTATAGCGGGCGTAGACGTTGACTATCCAGTAAAACGGGAACTCTTCACGATGAAAAGCGGTATCCGCAGGCTGATCATCCGGTGTTTTTTTGAGGCTATTCATGAAGTTCCTTACCGAAAAAGTCTTAGATTTAGCGATTATACCTGCTAAACCCTGGCCGCTATAGCGCTTCGGGTACTGCCATGGAGAGATCCCGGTTTTTGGGCGATTACCGCACACTTAATGATTCAAAAATGCCACACGGCCAACAATTACGTATCATTTATCAAACACTGCATTGACATCCATTCCTCCTCTTTCCTATACGTTAGCGCACGTGTTTGCGTTGTCTGGGATCGGCAGCACTCCATCCATGACAACACCGAAAACATCATACTAATAAAGATAACGTGGAGTTCTTAATGAACGAAAACTCTTCTCTGGAACAGGCTCGCTCCGAGGTTTTGGCCCCGCCATCGTCAAACGAAGTCGCGCTCGATCCCCGGCAACAGGCGGTGATCAAAAAGCTGTTTCGTCGGTTGATCATCTTCTTGTTTGTGCTGTTTGTTTTTTCGTATCTGGACCGCATTAATATTGGCTTTGCCGGTTTAACCATGGGCAAAGATCTGGGGCTGACCAGCACCATGTTTGGCCTTGCGACCACGTTGTTTTATGTGATGTATGTTATCTGCGGTGTGCCAAGTAACATCATGCTGAGTATTGTCGGCGCCCGGCGCTGGATTGCCGTTTTGATGGTGGTCTGGGGGATTGCGTCTACCGCGACGATGTTTGCCACCGGCCCTGGAAGTCTTTACGTTTTGCGTATGCTGGTAGGGATTGCGGAAGCCGGATTCTTACCGGGTTTATTGCTCTATTTAACTTACTGGTTCCCCACGCAATATCGCGCTCGGGCAAATGCGTTATTTATGATTGCCATGCCCGTCACGATGGCATTAGGTTCACTCGCTTCCGGTTATATTCTCAATATGGATGGCCTGCTCAGTCTTAAAGGTTGGCAATGGCTGTTCCTGCTCGAAGGCTTCCCGTCAGTGTTATTAGGGCTGGTGGTGTGGTTCTGGCTGGATGATTCACCGGCAAAAGCCAAATGGCTGACCGCCGACGATAAAGCCTGTCTCAACGAGATGATGGAAGCGGACAGACTGAATAATCAGAAGTCGCAACAGAGTGCAAACCTCGGCCCGACGTCGAATCGCAGCATGCTGCGGGAGTTATTTACGCCGGTCATAATGCTTTATACGGTGGCCTATTTCTGCCTGACTAACACCTTAAGTGCATTGAGCGTCTGGACGCCACTTATCCTGCGCAGTTTTAATCAGGAAAGTAATAACATCACCATCGGCTTGCTCAGTGCCATCCCGCAAATTTGTACCATTGTCGGGATGATTTGGTGGAGTAAGCGTTCCGACCGCTTTAATGAACGTAAAATTCACACCCTGTTGCCGTATCTGTTTGCCGCCGCAGGCTGGATTTTAACGGCCTCAAGCAGCAACCCGATGCTGCAATTTAGTGGGATCGTGATGGCCTCAGCGGGTGCTTTTGCCGCGATGGTGATTTTCTGGACCACGCCTGACCAATCCATCTCTCTGCAAGCCCGCGCGTTGGGGATTGCAGTGATCAACGCCACCGGCATGACAGGTGCGGCATTGGGGCCACTGTTAATGGGCTGGATGAAAGATGTCACCGGTAATTTCAATGCCGGGATCTATATGGTGGCAGGTTTCCTGGTGTTGGGTGCTTTCATCATTTCATTGATTCCAATGAAAAAAATGGCGCAGAGAAACAGTATTTAATCGCTTAAATCAGGCAATAAAAAAGCCCGGTCTGCCTCAAGCAGTACCGGGCTTTTTGTCGATTCAGGAAAGTCTTTACCAGCCCGCAACCGCACCGCCGTTAAAGATTTTTTCAGCGGCTTTCGCCACTTCAGGCGACTGATAGGATTGTAAAAACTCTTTCACATTTTCCGCGTCTTTATTGTCTTCACGCGACACCAGAATATTCACATATGGCGAGTTTTTATCTTCGATAAACACGCTGTCATGCACCGGCGATAAGCCAGTTTGCTGAATATAGGTGGTGCTGATGATTGCCACATCAACTTTCTGGTCGTCCAGCACGCGCGGTAATTGCGCCCCTTCCAGCTCCATAATCTTCAGATGGCGTGGGTTATTCGTAATATCCAGAGACGTTGGTAGCAGCCCTGTCCCCTCTTTCAGGGTAATGAGTTTCTCTTTTTGCAGCAGCAAAAGCGCACGGCCCAGATTGGTTGGATCGTTTGGAATGGCGATGGTCGCGCCATCTTTAAGCTCAGAAACGTTTTTGATTTTTTTTGAATATCCGGCCATCGGGAAGACAAAAGTATTGCCCACAGTCACCAGATGGTAGTTGTGCGCTTTGTTGTCCTGCTCCAGGAAAGGCCGATGCTGGAAGACGTTCGCATCCAGCTCCCCGTGGTTGGTGGCATCGTTTGGCAGTAATGAACCGCTGAATCCCACCAGCTCAACATCCAGACCATATTTCTCTTTGGCGACCTTTTTCGCGACTTCAGCCACATCCTGTTCGGCACCGTTAATCACGCCAACTTTGATATGTTTCGCATCACTGTTTTTTTGGTCGCAACCTGCCAGCAATAATCCCGCCAGCAATAACACGGCCCCAGTCCGTATATGAGGTATCGTCAGCTTCACTTTTTGTCCTTGTTAAATAACGCCTCAGGGCGAATCAAATGACTATAGCAGCAGGGTTGTGGCGGGTTTAAAAACCAAAAAGCTATCAACAAGAACAAAACAATATAACGAAGCACCCCACTTTTTGAACCGACTCCAGTGCATTGATTCCAGTATAAATAATTTCGTTATGTCTTTAGCCGTTAAGCTAAACTATGCAAGTAGCTCGCCAGGAAGAAGAACCGTCATTAACTCAATGAATTCATCAGCAATGATGAGAACGGGACGGACATTGTGGCAAGAAAAATACGACCCGACGCGCTCACCTATTTTGGGATATCTGATGAGACTTTACCGCTATTTTGCCTCCGCACTTTGCTCGCTTATGTTGCTCAGTGCATCCGCGCATGCCGATGTCGATCTCGGCTCCTTGCAGTTGTTCTCTGAGGATAACGACGCAAGCCCCATCCCTAAAGGCCTGGTGTTAGGCGGCACGGTAATTCACGGCACCGCCCGCTATGAAGCGCAAAAAGATGAAACGTATGTCGTCCCCGGTGGGCTCTATTTTGGCGATCAGTTTATGTATCTCGGCGATCGCGCTCGTTATTACTTTCACGTTGACGATACCTTCGCGGCCTACGCGTACGGCCGATATCGCTTTGGTAACCTTGATCCTGATGATGAAGATGCCTTCGATGGGATGCACAAACGCAAATCGCAGTTTGAAGCGGGTGCTGGCGGCACGCTGATTACTCCTTATGCGCTGCTGACGGCGCGCTTTAGTTCGGATGTGACCGGTCGCAGCAATGGTCAGGAATTACTGTTGTGGGCTGATTTCCCGATCATTAAAGGGCCGCTGCTGGTGATGCCAGGCATGGGATTAATGATTCGCAGCGATAAAATGGCGAACTATTACTTCGGTGGCGTTTCGCAAAGCGAAGCCACAGCGAATCGTCCGCAATGGGATACCGGAACCACCTTCTCACCGATGGCCGCAGTCATTTCTACTTATCGTTTTAATTCAAAATGGGTGGGGATGTTTGCCGCCAACTACGAATTTTATGACAAAGATATCGCAGACAGCCCTATCGTTCAGCACAGCGGGGAGCTGTATGGACTTATTGCCGTTGGCTATATTTGGTAGCATCACTCGCTCAAGGAACCGCTTTGCTTAAAGAAAACTTCAATGAACTCCAAATCTTCCTCGTCGTTGCCAGGGAGCGGAGTTTCACCAAAGCTGCGGGCAAACTGGGCGTGTCACAATCCGCATTAAGTCACGCGGTGAAAGCCCTGGAAGAACGGTTAAACGTCCGGCTGCTGACCCGCACCACCCGCAGTGTGGCGCCAACTGAAACCGGTGAGAGGATTATCGCAAGCCTC
Source organism: Buttiauxella sp. (assembly GCF_049686335.1). Taxonomy (NCBI): domain Bacteria; kingdom Pseudomonadati; phylum Pseudomonadota; class Gammaproteobacteria; order Enterobacterales; family Enterobacteriaceae; genus Buttiauxella; species Buttiauxella sp. The sequence goes on from NZ_JBAVHX010000021.1 coordinate 128,071, forward strand.
GAGCCTCGCCTCGCGGAACTTGAGAGCGAACTGGAAAGCATTCTGCAATTAAATAGCGGCGCGTCAGGCAATATCAGGCTTTCTGCTGGGGAACATTCGTCACGTAAACTGCTGTGGCCCAGGCTCAAACCATTTCTTAAGCAGTATCCGGACATTAATGTCGAGCTGGTGGTCGATAATGGCTTTGTTAACATTGTCGAGGGCCGCTTCGATGCTGGTATTCGCCTCGGTGAAAGTGTTGATAAAGATATGGTAGCGGTGAGGATCGGGCCGGATATGCGCATGCTGGTTATCGGTTCACCGGAATATTTGCAGTCGTACGGTATCCCGCAAACGCCCCATGAATTACAGAACCATCGTTGTATTAATATGCGTTTGCCCACCGCTGGCGGGTTGTATCACTGGGAGTTTGAAAAAAAGGGTAAGCCACTACGCGTTCGCGTCGAAGGGCAGCTGACTTTCAATCTGCTTTCCGAAAGGATTGATGCGGTTCTGTGTGGATTTGGACTGGCTTGCGTCCCTGATGATATGGTTCAGGACGAGTTGAAATCCGGGAAACTGGTGCAGGTTCTTGCAGACTGGTGCCCGACTTTCCCAGGCTACTACCTTTATTACCCAAGCAGAAAGCAGCATCCTCCCGCGTTCGCGTTGCTGATTGATGCGTTGCGTTATTCAGAGTAAAAAATTCGCTTCAAAATGGTGGATGACGCTTCGCTTATCCACCCTACAAACCCTTTGCGTCATCCACCCGACGATTTTCACCGTTTCCAGTGCCTCAGTGATTTTGTGCAAATCATCCTGATTATTGCAGGTTTTCTGTTTCAGGAACTGACTCACCTGATGGGCAATTTCAACATTGAATAGCCATTATGAATGCGGTGAATATTAGGAAGACTTCGATTCCGGGATAATCGAGATATGCCCGTTGCGCTCAAGAATGGCGAATTTGATTTCAGCAAGCTTAGTGATCCCGTGATCAATACGGGCGGTAAGCAAAATATCATCGCAGGACACATCGACCTTTTTCATTTTGTCCTGAAACAGGTAGCCGTTTTCGACCAAAATCACCGGCGTGTTATCAAGAAAATCATCGGCACCGGGGAAATATTTTTTAATCAAACCAAACAGCATATCCACCACAATCAACGTGACGATGGTCAGCATGGCTCCGGTAACAGAGAAGTCATTACCTAATAGCGCCTGTTGAGTCGCCTCGCTAATAATTAATAGCAAGATCAAATCAAATGAGGTCATCTGCAACAGAGTTCGGCGGCCAGCAATTTTGAACACCACCATCAAAATCAAGTAAATGGCGAGCGCCCTTAAAACCATATCCATTGTCGGGTCACCTTAGGGATAAATGAATTGTTGGAAAGTGATTTGCGGGCCGTTATCAATCGCAATCGTGCTGTTAATCGACCCAAATTTCATCGGCGTGAGACTTAACCATAATGTTTGCTTCTCCCCTGCCGCGGACGGGGGATATTCGAGAATCACCTCCCCATTCAGGCTGTACATTTTATCCGGCTGCGGCTGCAAGGTATCAATGCGAAACCCTTCCATAAAATCACCGCCAAGAACAATACGGTTCCGTTTCCCTTCAGGCAGAACCGAGATTATTTTCATGTCCATATCGCTCATCAGGCGATTGAATTTTTCGTAATGGAGAGTGAGAGAACGGTCGTCGGTGGTGCGGGTCGCTTCGCTGAGATAGCCACGTGAAAATAGCCCGACCAGAGCCGCCACCACAATCAGCAGCAGCACAATAAAACCGACACGTCTGAGCTGGAACTCAAAGTTCAGCCAGAACGGTTTTTCGACCACAGGTGAAGATTTATCGGCGGGCGTTGTTTTCATTTTTTCTTTCAGCCAGTGAGGAGAGTGTCGCCACTCAACGAGTGATAACGCTAAGTGGCTGTTTTCAAGTCTAGTCAACAGCCGCAACGCCCGCCACAGTGCAGTCTCGGTTCTTTATCGTGCGGTATAGCCAAAATAATTCGAGTATGAAGGGTATTATTTTCGTAGCGGCACATCCTTCATCAGCAAAGACAGTAAAAATGCGAACACCACCACTCCCGCAGAAATCAGATACACCGAATGTAATGCCGAACCAAACGCTTGCAGATAATCATTTTGCAGCGCTACCGGAAGTTCATGCACCGCTTTCGCCCCCAGTTGACGCGGCAACTCAGTGCCTGGCGGGATCAGTTCGGTGAGTTTACTTTGCAGCACATTAGTGAAGATCGCGCCAAATGCCGCCACGCCTATCGAGCCACCAATCTGGCGGAACAGTGTGGCGCTGGAAGTCGCCACGCCTATCAGTTTTTGCTCCACGCTATTTTGCACTGCCAGCACCAAAACCTGCATCACCATACCGAGGCCAAAGCCTAACAACGCGATGTAGAGATACAACGTGTGAATAGGTGAGTCGATTTTGAGTGTGCCAAGCAACAGCATGGCGATAAACGTCACAAAGGTGCCGAGTATCGGGAAGATGCGATAGCGCCCTATTTTGCTGATGATGCGGCCACTGATAATCGAGGTCAGCATCAGCCCGCCCATCAACGGCAGTAGCTGGATGCCCGCTTCGGTTGGCGTAGATGACTTCACGACCTGCAAATACAGCGGCAAGAAGGTCATCGACCCAAACAACGACATGCCGATAATAAAACCTATCAGGCAGCTCAATAAGAAGGTGCGGTCCCGGAACAAGCCCAGCGGAATGACAGGCTCAAACGCCAGTCGCTCTTCATAGATAAAGCCGCCAAGCGTCACCACAAAGAAGGCAAAAATACACCACAGCTGCGGGTCTGACCACGCCATCACGGTGCCGCCCTGGCTGGTAAACAGAATTAAGCAGGTTAGCGATGCGGCGAGATAACCCGCGCCGAGAAAGTCGATTTGGTGGCGGATACGCGCCGTTTGCGGTTTAAGCACCGCACCAATCACCAGCAGCGCGAAAACCCCGAGCGGCAGGTTGATATAGAAAATCCAGCGCCACGAGAAATGCTCAACTAAAAAACCGCCAATCAACGGGCCAATTACGGTGGCAAGGCCAAAGACGCCGCCAAACAAGCCCTGATATTTGCCGCGATCCGCAGGCGGGATAACATCCCCCACCGCCGCCATGGTGACCACCATCAGACCGCCGCCGCCCAACCCTTGCAAAGCACGCATCAGAATCAGCTGCGTCATATTCTGCGCAACACCGCATAATGCCGAGCCGAGCAGGAACACCACGATAGCGGTTTGCAGGACAATTTTTCGCCCCAGCAAATCACCAAATTTACCGTACAGCGGCACCACGATGGTTGAAGAAAGCAGATAGGCGGTGACGACCCAGGAGAGTTTTTCCAGGCCACCCAGCTCACTGACGATGGTCGGCAAGGCGGTGGAGACAATAGTCTGGTCGAGCGCGGCAAGCAGCATGACCAACATCAGCGCGGAGAACAGCAAGCGAATCGAGGTCGCCTGGTGTTGTGTTCCTGTCTGGGACGAATCTGTGGTAGTCATAGAACCGATCAGCTCGAATTAATTAATATGGTAATTAATGTAGGGTGAATAGTTTTGTGCGGTCAATGGATGACGCACAAAACGCCCCCTGAAAAAGGGAGTAATAAATCCGAAATCGTGTATTCGCCCCTTGCCGCATCTCTGCACTGGCCATTCTCCAGCCGTTTAGCGAGCGATTTGCTGAAATTAATACATTTACCGCATCAATGATTAAGCATTTTCCTAATTTACCCACATCAAAAATAATGGATTATGCCCGCGCCAGAAACGGCGTTTCGCTTCGGCGATTTCTTCAACATTTTAGGTTAAACAGCAATGAAAAAAATAATGTTAATGATGGTAGCGGGTATGGTTGTCACACTGGCGGGTTGCAGTACTGCGGCACAGCGTCAGGCAGAATGCCAGGCACAAGGAATAAGCAAAGATACTTGTTATCTTGCCGAGCAGAATCGTCAGAACTCAATCAATAACGCCGCGATGAAGCAGGCGATGGAAAACGCCACCAACGCCACCAAATAATCTCCACGTTAACAGGCTCGTCCGGGCCTGTTTTTACGCAATAAACGTCCCGAACCACAACCCCTTTTCATCTTCGCAACAGACACGTCGTCCATACAAAAATTCTTTTCAATTCAAACGGTTTATTCTTTAACTGAGCCTGGAATTGTAAAGTTTGAAAAATGATTGTGACTACCTTTTTCCGCCTCTTGTATTCCGCCGTGCAGGAAGAGTACATTAGCGCCGCTGAATCACCGTTTCGGCAACTATTTAGCAAATTGCGCGGACGAACGCGCGGAGCAATGTAACGTGAAATATTTCATGATGGGGTTGTCGTTCATTTTGTTGGTCTGGGTCGGTACGTTTTTCATGATGGTCGAGTAAACAGAATTATGAAACAGGAGCCATTTGGCTCCTGTTTTCGTTTTATTCACCGCTATCGGAAGAGGTTTTCTGATTACCCGGTAATAAACCGTCAGCGCGGAACATCGCTTTAATACCCCGAACCGCCTGGCGAATACGGTCACGGTTTTCAATTAAGGCAAAGCGCATATGGGTATCGCCATAATCACCGAAGCCCACACCTGGCGAAACACAGACTTTCGCATCCTGAAGCAGTTTCTTGGCGAACTCCAGTGACCCCATAGCCGCGTATTGCTCAGGGATTTTCGCCCACACATACATCGACGCTTTCGGGCATTCCACCATCCAGCCCGCTTCATGCAAGCCTTTGACTAACACATCACGGCGGCGTTTATACTGTTCAGCAATATCACGAACACACTGTTGATCACCCTCGAGTGCCGCAATTGCCGCGACTTGCAGCGGTGTAAAGGTGCCGTAGTCGTGGTAGCTTTTGATTCTCGCCAGCGCGCTTACTAACTCTTTGTTGCCCACCATAAACCCGATACGCCATCCCGCCATGTTGTAACTTTTGGACAGGGTAAAGAATTCAACGGCGACATCACGCGCGCCCGGGACTTCCATTATGGACGGGGCTTTCCAGCCGTCATAAACGATATCGGCGTAGGCCAAATCATGCACCACCAGCACATCGTAACGTTTGGCCAGTGCCACCACGCGCTCGAAAAATTCCAGTTCTACGCACTGCGCTGTAGGGTTCGATGGGAAGCCGAGGATCATCATTTTCGGTTTTGGATAGCTTTCGCGAATCGCACGTTCCAGCTCGGCAAAGAAATCCACCCCTTCCACCAGCGGCACTGAACGCACTTGCGCCCCGGCAATCACCGCACCGTAAATATGAATCGGATAACTTGGATTTGGCACCAGCACCGTGTCGCCGTGATCAAGTGTTGCCAGCATCAGGTGCGCCAGGCCCTCTTTCGAGCCAATGGTAACAATCGCTTCGCTTTCCGGGTCAATTTCAACGTCGTAGCGGTCTTTGTACCATCGAGAAATAGCGCGACGTAAACGCGGAATACCGCGCGAGGTGGAGTAACCGTGCGTGTCTTCGCGCTGGGCGACCGTGCAGAGTTTTTCGACGATGTGCGGTGGAGTCGGGCCATCAGGGTTGCCCATACTGAAATCGATAATATCTTCGCCACGGCGACGGGCCGCCATTTTCAGTTCAGCGGTGATATTAAACACATACGGCGGGAGACGATCGATACGCGAAAAACGACGTTTTGGACTGGAGTCAGCCATAAATTCCTCAGATTAACGTGAGCGCCCGGACCGTCCGAGCGACGCTGCCACATGATGTGGCTTGCTTAGAAAATAGCCCGAATAAAATTGATCTGTCGAGAGGGATAGCGAAATATTTTTACGGCGTTATAAAAGGGGGTGTTTCATTTGAAGCTAATCCCTGTTTTATTTGACGCACCCGTACTATATTAACCATGTCGCAACATTAATACACATATCCGTTAGCATTCGAGTTGCAACCAACACCCCTGCGGCTCGAAGGATGACGGATAACTTTAGATGACGTGGAGCCCTACCATGACCCTACAAATTGACGACTTACCGCGTGCTATCCGTGAGATAAAACAAAAACTTCGCCAGGAATTACCGGACTACAAAGCCGTATTCGAACAACTCGAAGGCGACATGCAGCGCCAGATTGCAGAGATTCGCGCTGAAATGGATCGTGGTGAAAACCCGGTGCCACAAATAAACGCCGATGACATTGTGAATCATCGTGTCAGCGAGCAACAAAAGGCGCTGATCCGCCAGCGCGGTTGCTGCACCGTCAAAGGGGTGTTCCCGCAGAATCAGGCTGAAGCGTGGAATGAAGAAGTCGGGAATTATCTGGAGCGTAATAACTTCGTCGAAAAACTGAAGAACGCGGCAGAAGATAACTACTTCGGCACACTTGCCGCAAGTAAGCCGCAAATTTATGGAATTTACTGGTCGAAGCCGCAGGTTGAGGCTCGCCAACATGCACGCATGAAAGCGGTGCAGGTTTTCCTGAATAATTTATGGGAAACCGAGAGCAACGGTAAGCAGCATTTCGACCCGGATCGCGTGGTGAGTTATGCCGACCGGACTCGTCGCCGCCCGCCTCGTTCTAACTCTTTAGGCCTGTCTCCGCATGTGGATGGTGGCTCAGTGGAACGCTGGCTGGATGAGAATTTCCGCCATGTTTACCGTCATGTGTTTTCCGGTGAGTGGCAACAGTACAACCCGTTTGCCGCGGAAGGTCGTACAGAAGTACGAGAATTCCCGTCCCCGGCAGTTTGCTCCATGTTCCGCACTTTCCAGGGCTGGACGGCGCTTAGCCCTCAGCGTAAGCATGGCGGCACGTTGACCTTGCTGCCGGTGGCAAACGCGATGGCCTATATTTTACTGCGTGCCTTACAGGACGACGTGCCGGAAGAGTCGCTGTGCGAAGCAAAACCTGGGCGGGCACTTTCCATTAACGAACAGTGGCATCCCCTTTTATTAACTGGGATTTCCTCAATTCCGAATATGGAAGCTGGCGATACCGTTTTCTGGCACTGCGACGTGATTCATGCGGTTGAAAATGAACATCAGGGTGAGTTCGACAGCAACGTGATGTATATCGCCGCTGCACCATGGTGTGAGAAAAACGCCGCCTATCTTGAGCGCCAGTGGTCATCCTTTGTTGAAGGGAAATCACCGCCTGATTTTGCTGCCGATGATTTCGAGACCGATTTCTCAGGGCGCGCAACACCGGACGATTTAACTCCGGCGGGTCGCGAACAGTTGGGCGGGAAGTAACCCCCCTCACCCTGACCCTCTCCCCAGGGAGAGGGGATTGTGCGGTTTTCTCCTTCTCCTCAGGGAGAAGGGATTGTACGGTTTTCTCCTTCTCCCCAGGGAGAGGGGATTGTGCGGTTGTCTCCTTCTCCCCAGGGAGAAGGGATTGTACGGTTTTCTCCTTCTCCCCAGGAAAAGGGGATTATGCGGTTTTCTCCTTCTCCCCAGGGACAAGGGATTGTGCGGTTTTCTCCTTCTCCCCAGGGAGAAGGGATTGTGCGGTTTTCTCCCTCTCCCCAGGGAGAGGGGATTGTGCGGTTTTCTCCTTCTCCTGGGGGAGAAGGCAGGGATGAGGGCGACCTAAGCCCAAAAACCACGTTTCTGGTAACCACTCAGATATTTCCTTATCATTACCCTTCCATTCTTTGTCACACGAGTCACCCGTGCACGAAATTTTTGACATGCTGCTGGCGGTATTTGATCGGGCGGCGCTAATGCTTATTTGCCTGTTCTTCTTGATCCGCATCCGTCTGTTCCGCGAACTACTGCATAAAAACGCCCATACGCCCAAAGAGCTATTAGCGGTCACCGCTATTTTCTCGATGTTTGCTTTATTCAGCACCTGGTCTGGCGTGCATGTTGAAGGCTCGCTGGTGAATGTGCGCATTATCGCCGTGATGGCAGGCGGTATTTTGTTTGGCCCATGGGTGGGGATCATTACCGGGGTTATTGCCGGGCTTCACCGCTATTTAATTGATATTGATGGCATTACCGCCGTTCCTTGCCTGATAACCAGTATCGTCGCGGGGATTATCTCCGGCCTCATAAACCGCAAAGTCCCCAAAGAGCAGCACTGGCGTGTCGGGATTTTTGGCGCCATGTTGTGTGAAACCATGACCATGATTCTGGTGGTGCTGTGGGCTCCTTCCGTTGAGATGGGCATAGATATCGTGTCGAAAATCGGTATCCCGATGATCCTCGGTACGGTTTCACTCGGTCTGATCGTTGTGCTGGTTCGCAGCGTGGAAGGTGAAAAAGAGGCGAGCGCTGCACGTCAGGCTAAACTGGCGCTGGATATCGCCAACAAAACCCTGCCGCTGTTCCGTAATGTGAACAGCGAATCACTGCGCCAGGTTTGCGACATTATTCGCAATGATATTAACGCCGATGCGGTGGCGATTACCGATATCGATAAAGTGCTGGCTTATGTGGGCGTTGGGGAAAATAACTATAAGCAGAACGATGTGGGGATTAGCCCCCGAACCCAGCTTTCGCTGCGTGAAGGGAAGATAATCATCAGAAATAATGATGAAGCCTATCGCACCCCGGAAATTCACTCGCTGATTATTATCCCGCTGTGGGAAAAAGGTGTCGTCACCGGCACGCTGAAAATCTATTACCGTCACGCTCACCAGATAACCTCGACGTTGCAGGAAATGGCCGTCGGGCTGTCGCAAATTATCTCGACCCAACTGGAAGTTTCCCGTGCGGAACAGTTGCGTGAGATGGCCAATAAAGCCGAGTTACGCGCCTTACAAAGCAAGATAAACCCGCATTTTCTGTTCAATGCGCTGAATGCGATTTCTTCCTCTATTCGAATGAATCCCGATACCGCTCGCCAGCTGATTTATAACTTGTCCCGCTATCTTCGCTATAACATTGAATTGAAAGACGATGAGCAGATAGATATCAGAAAAGAGCTGTATCAGATTAAGGATTACATCGCCATTGAGCAGGCGCGTTTTGGCGACAAACTGACGGTGATTTATAACATTGATGAAGAAGTGAATTGCCTGATCCCCAGTCTGCTGATTCAGCCGCTGGTGGAGAATGCGATTGTTCACGGGATCCAGCCATGTAAAGGCAAAGGCGTGGTCACCATCAGCGTTGAAGAGAGCGGTAACCGCGTGCGTATTGCCGTGAGGGACACTGGCAATGGTATTGATCCGCAGGTCATTGAACGTGTGGAAGCTAACGAAATGCCAGGCAATAAAATTGGCCTGCTGAATGTGCATCACCGGGTAAAGTTACTTTACGGAGAAGGTTTGATTATCCGTCGCCTTGAGCCAGGCACTGAGATTGCGTTTTACGTGCCTCACGCAGCCAGTTCCGTTCCACCATTACTGTCGCAACAAGGAGGAAATGCATGAAAGTTCTCATCGTGGAAGATGAAGTCCTGGCACAGCAGGAGCTTAACTGGCTTATCAAAGAGCACAGCCAGATGGAAGTGGTTGGCACCTTTGACGACGGTATGGATGTGCTGCGTTATCTGCAACATCATGAAGTTGATGCCATTTTTCTTGATATCAACATTCCTTCGTTAGACGGTGTTTTACTGGCGCAAAACATCAGCAAGTTTGCTCATAAGCCGTTTATTGTATTTATCACCGCATGGAAAGAGCATGCGGTAGAAGCGTTTGAGCTAGAAGCGTTCGACTACATTCTGAAGCCGTATCAAGAGTCACGCATTATTGGGATGCTGCAAAAACTGGAAGCGGCGTACCAGCAACAACACGGCCCCGCAGCGGCCAATACCGTCGGGCGTGAAGCGTTGACCATCAATCTGGTTAAGGATGAGCGGATTATCGTTACGGACATTAACGATATTTATTACGCCGAAGCGCATGAGAAGATGACTTTTGTTTATACCCGGCGTGAAGCGTATGTGATGTCGATGAATATCACTGAGTTTTGCAACCGCCTGCCGGAAAGCCATTTTTTCCGTTGCCATCGCTCGTATTGCGTTAACCTGAGTAAAATCCGCGAGATAGAGCCGTGGTTTAACAATACTTATATTTTGCGTCTGCGGGATTTGGATTTTCAGGTGCCGGTGAGTCGCAGCAAAGTGAAAGAGTTTCGGGCGTTGATGCGCCTGTAGCACCCGTCGAGACCCAAAATAATTCGAGCAGCATCGCGGCGGCCAGGGTGCGATGCTGCTCGAAGTAGGAAGGGTATTTTACAGAACCTGCCCCAATGTTTGACGCAAATGCGCCCCCGCGCCCAGCAAACCGGGTTGGTCATGAACAATCAGGTACACCGGAATATTGTGCACGTACTCTTTAAAGCGCCCTTTATCTTCAAAGCCGCCGCGGAAACCGGAGGATTTAAAGAACTCAAGGAAACGTGGCACGATGCCGCCCGCAATATACACACCGCCAAACGTTCCGAGGTTCAACGCGAGGTTGCCACCAAAACGTCCGAGGATGACGCAGAACAGTGACAATGCACGACGACAATCGGTGCAAGTGTCTTCCACAGCCTTTTCGGTTATGTCTTTCGGCTTGTAGTTTTCTGGCTCACGCCCGTCTGATTTAACAATCGCGCGATACAAATTCACTAAACCTGGGCCTGAGAGCACGCGCTCTGCAGAAACGTGGCCGATTTCCGTACGCAGCTCTTCGAGGATAATCCCCTCTTCTTCGCTGTTGGGGGCAAAATCCACGTGTCCGCCTTCACCCGGCAGACTGACCCAACGTTTATCCACGTGAACCAGGTGCGCCACTCCAAGGCCGGTGCCAGCACCGTAAACCGCAACCGGTTTGCCTTCAACCGGCTCGCCGCCGCCAAACTTAATCAGATGTTCTTCTTTGATCATCGGAATCGCCATCGAAACGGCGGTAAAGTCGTTGATGATTTCCAGATGGTCAAAGCCGAGATTCTTTTTCATTTCGGCGGTGGAGAAGGCCCAGGTGTGGTTGGTCATCGCCACCCAGTCACCGGTAATCGGGCATGCAATGGCGATACAACCATCAGTCACGTTGACATTGTGCTCTTTAAGATAATGCACCACGACCGCTTCCAGGCTCGGGAAATCGAGGCCTGAATAGGTTTTTGCCTGGGTGATGTCACCATTTTCTACGTTGCACAGTGCCAGACGCGCATTGGTGCCGCCGACATCTCCCACCAAAGCAAATTTTGTCATTCTTTCACTGCTCCGCTAAAGTCAAAATAAGATCTGGCATCACTGTAAAATTAGCTAGCCTAAACAACAACGACCAGATGATAAGTGCCTTGGGATTATAGATGTTCGTCACAGATTAGCTTGAGCGTTTCAGCCCTTATTGCACAGACGCTTAAAACAATTCAGGCAGACTGTTTGCCGCGGCGATTTGCGCTACAAAAATTTAGAGTAAGGAAAATTTATGCTCCATCCGCGAGCCAGGACCATGTTGGTTCTTTCAATCCCAGCGTTAGTTATTGGGGTGTGTTCCAGTCTGTTATTGATTGTGGTGATGAAAGTCGCCGCCGTTTTGCAGAAATATCTTTGGATCACCCTCCCCGCACATTTCGATCTCAATATGAATTCTCCGATGTGGATTCTTTTGATGCTGACCTTCACTGGTATCGCGGTAGGGCTGGTGGTGCGTTATATGCCAGGACATGCCGGCCCCGATCCGGCGACCGAACCATTGATTGGCTCCCCTGTGCCGGTGACGGTGCTGCCCGGATTGATTGTTGCTCTGGTGCTGGGTCTTGCGGGCGGAGTCAGCCTTGGGCCGGAACATCCTATTATGTCGGTGAATATTGCGCTGGCAGTGGCGATTGGTGCACGCTTATTGCCTAAGGTCGCGGCACTCGACTGGACGATCCTCGCCGCAGCTGGCACCATCGGCGCGCTATTTGGAACGCCGGTCGCAGCGGCGCTGGTGTTTTCGCAAATGCTGAACGGCAGCAACGATGTACCTTTGTGGGACAAGCTTTTCGCCCCACTGATGGCCGCAGCGGCCGGAGCGATGACTACCGATTTGTTCTTCCAGCCTGATTTCTCATTTCCCACGTTAGAATATTCGCAATTCCGTCTGGTAGATGTGTTTAGTGGTGCCGTGGTGGCGACGATCGCCATTGCCCTGGGGATGGTTGCCGTCTGGTGCCTGCCGCGTGCGCATCGCATGATTCATCAACTCAAGCATCCGGTGTTGATTCTTGGCACGGGCGGTTTTCTGTTAGGCGTATTAGGGCTGATTGGCGGTGAAGTCACGCTGTTCAAAGGGCTGGATGAAATGCGTCAACTGGCGGTCGCACAGCATTATTCCGTGGCGACGTTACTGATGTTTGCGATAGTCAAACTGGCCGCACTGGTGATTGCCTCCGCCTGTGGCTTCCGTGGCGGACGGATATTCCCGGTGGTGTTTGTCGGTGTGGCGTTGGGGATGATGCTTCATCAGCATGTCGAAGCGGTTCCGGCGGCAATTACGCTGTCTTGCGCCATCCTTGGCCTGGTGTTGGTTGTTACCCGTGACGGCTGGCTCAGCCTGTTTATGGCGATGGCGGTGGTGCCGGATCTCAAATTGCTGCCATTGCTCTGTATCGTGATGTTACCCGCATGGCTGCTGCTGGCTGGTAAACCGGTGATGATGGCAGATAAACCTAAAGTTTAATCTTACATTGCCAGTTTTGTCGGATGACGCTGCGCTTATCCGACCTACGGAGTGGGTGTTGTAGTTTTGTCGGATGGGTGTTGTAGGGGGGATAAGCGCAGCGTCATCCACCATTAATTCACCACCTAACCGGCATTGCGTTTAGCCAGCGATGCCGTGATGGCCTGCAACAATTCAGGGATATCCTGTTTCGGCAGAACGACTTCCACAAGCGACAGTCGTTCTGCTTTTGCCACCTTCTGCATCACCTCTTCCAGCTGCACCGTTTCTGTCACCCGCCAGCACTGCGCCGGATTGTGAACATTCATCGCCTGCGGGATTTGCGTCCAGTTCCACGCTGCAATGTCGTTATAGCGCTGCTCCGCACCATGAATCGCCCGCTCAACGGTGTAACCGTCGTTATTGAGCAAGAAAATCACCGGACGCTGCTGGTCACGCATCATCGAACCGATTTCCTGAATGGTGAGTTGTGCCGAACCATCCCCGACCAGCAACACCACACGTCGGTTTGGACAGGCGGTTTGCGCACCAAACGCGGCGGGTAGCGTAAAACCAATGGAGCCCCACAGCGGCTGGGCGATAAACGTCACCCCCGCCGGTAAGGTCAGGGTTGCGGCACCAAATGCGGCGGTTCCCTGGTCGGCAAGAACGATGTCACCGGCTTGCAGGAAGTTTTGTATCGAATGCCAGAACGCATGCTGGTCCAGTTTTCCACTGGTCGCGGCAGGCAACGCCGGTGGTTTTTGTTGCGGAACAGGCCAACCGGAAACCTGGTGTTTACACAGTTGATGCAGTACCTCAACCGCTTGCGCCATCGCAATCCCGCTAAACCAGCGATCGCCAATGCGCGTGGCATTAGGCTGGATGTCGATTGTCTGTTGTAAGGTGAAATGCTGAGTAAATCCAGCGGTCAGCGTGTCGGTAAATTTAACCCCGACGCAAATAACCAGCCCGGCTTGTTCAATCGCCTGTTTCACCATTTCATCACTGGCGGAGGCGCTGTACGTGCCGACAAATCCCTGCTGGCCTTCATCGAATAAGCCTTTACCCATCAACAATGTGGCATGAGGCATCGGCGTGTCATCCATCCATTGTTGCAGCGCTTTTTGTTGCCCAAAACGCAGCGCCAGAAAATCAGCCAGTAACGCAACGCTGCGGCTTTCCGCCAAACGCTCCTGAGCACAGGCGCGGAATTCAGCCAGTAATACCGGGGCGCAAGCTAATGGAGCGGCGAAAAGAGGTTGAGTCGGACGAGTAGCGGGAGCCTGAGAGACATCGCTGGGGAGGAGTAAATAGCCCGGTCGGCGCTGAGTGAGCGCCTGCTGTAACACGCGGTCGATTTCATAACAGGCATTTTCTGCGGTGAGCGAAGCCTGAGCCACCGTCACCTCCTGCGCCATTCTTGCGAAATGGCCAAAATCCCCGTCGCCCAGTGTGTGATGGAGCAGTTCACCGCGCCGTTGCGCCCCAAGACACGGAGCCCCCACGATATGAATAACCGGTAGATATTCGGCATAACTTCCGGCGATGCCATTAATCGCGCTTAACTCGCCAACGCCAAAGGTGGTTAGCAGTGCGGCCGCACCGTTACACCGTGCATAGCCATCGGCGGCGTAAGCGGCGTTGAGTTCGTTAGCACATCCGACCCAGGCGAGCGTCGGGTTTTCAATCACGCTATCAAGAAACTGTAAGTTGTAGTCACCTGGGACACCAAATAGATGGTTGATCCCGGCTTCAGTGAATCGGTCCAGAATATAGTCCGCTACACGGTAAGTCATGACGCATTCCTTCTCAGAGGGCTTAGTGTGAGTATTGGGCATATGTGATCGCTGTCGAGGAAGCGCGAGATTAAGGTAGTGGAAAGAGGGATTTACACTTAACTGGGGTGTAGTCTGATAGCCAGATACTTTGTGAAAACGTATACACTAACTTGGGTATTTTTACTGACGAAGGAACCAACATGGTCTATCAGGCAAATTCTGCACGTTATGAATCAATGGAATATCGTCGTTGTGGACGCAGCGGTTTAAAACTCCCGGCGATTTCGCTGGGTCTGTGGCATAACTTTGGTGACGCCACGCTTCTGGCCAACAGTCGCCAGTTATTACACCGTGCTTTTGATTGCGGTATTACCCATCTGGATTTGGCGAATAACTACGGGCCGCCTCCAGGTTCGGCTGAAGAAAACTTTGGCCGCATCCTGCGTGAAGATTTCCTTCCATATCGTGATGAACTGATTATTTCGTCAAAAGCGGGATACACCATGTGGGATGGGCCTTACGGTGACTGGGGTTCTCGTAAGTATCTGATTTCAAGCCTTGATCAGAGCCTGAAACGCATGGGGCTTGAGTATGTCGATATCTTTTATCATCACCGTCCAGACCCGGAAACCCCGCTTGAAGAAACCATGCGTGCGCTAGATACCGTTGTGCGCCAGGGCAAAGCGTTATATGTCGGCATTTCAAATTATCCGGCAGAACTGGCGGCTAAAGCCATTGATATTCTGAATGATTTGGGTACGCCATGCCTTATCCACCAGCCGCGTTATTCCATGTTTGAGCGTTGGGTTGAAGGCGGTTTACTGGACGTGCTGCAAGAAAAAGGCGTTGGTAGTATCGCGTTTTCACCGCTGGCGGGCGGCCAGTTGACTGACCGTTATCTCGACGGTATCCCTGCTGATTCCCGCGCAGCCAGCGGTAGCAAATTCCTTAATGCTGACCAACTCACCGCAGAAAAGCTGGAAAAAGTGCGTAAATTGAATGCAATAGCGCAACGTCGTGGGCAGAAGCTTTCCCAGATGGCACTGGCATGGGTACTGCGTGGTGATCGGGTTACATCAGTATTGATTGGCGCAAGTAAGACAGCCCAGATTGATGATGCCGTCGGCATGTTAGCGAATCGTCATTTCAGCGCCGCCGAGCTTGCAGAGATCGAAGAAATCTTAGTGTAACCGCTAACACTGACCTGTTCTGTTAATGAACAAAATTAGCAAAAAGTGCTCTTTCCTGAGATTTAGGAGTTGTGCCGAAGAAACACTTCTTTACCACATCTTAATATTGCACTAACAAGCCGCCTGGCGGTTACCGTGTATTAGGAGAGAGTATGTTCAGGTCACTGATTCTTGCAATTGCATTACTGGCCGCTGCGCCACTAGTGGCGAATGCGGGCGAAATCACCCTGCTGCCGTCTGTGAAGCTTCAAATTGGCGATCAGGATTACCGCGGTAATTACTGGGATGGTGGCGGTTGGCGCGACCGCGATTACTGGCATAATCACTATGAATGGCGCGAAAACCGCTGGCGCCGTCATGACAACGGCTATCACCGTGGCTGGTATAAAGACCGTGGCCGTAGCAGCTTTGAAAAAGGCTACCGTGCGGGCTGGAACGATCGTGACGATCATCGCGGCCCGGGTCGCGGCGGTCATGGTCACGGCGGTGGTCACCGTCATTAATTGAAGGTCAGATTTGAGATTTCATAAAGCCGTCTGCTGGCATCAGCAGGCGGTTTTTTTTACTTAAAAACAGGGACTACCGGGTTATGTATTGGCTTTATTAACTGCGATGCAAATATATGGAATATATTATTAAGGCATTCTTATTATATAAAATATCAATTAACAATTAATATACATCAGCATTATTCATGAATAAAAAACCTTATAATTCATTCATTCAGAAAATAATTCAATTGTTAATTATGCGTTAAACACAGCAAAAAACAGTCTAATACATCTGCCATGGTTATGATTACCACCTATTCATATCCGATTATCATATGTATGATTCTTCTCATTGAAACGGACAACATTATTTATCTGGCTGGCAAGGAATGACTTAAATCTATTAAAGAGAATTATTCGATGACCCGCATGAGAAAAAAAATTATTGCTAAGCATATTATCCTTGCTGTTAGCAGCACTTTATTTGCCTGTTCCGCATTTGCCAGTATCACCGTTTACCCAATGTCGGTAAAAATGAACCCACAAGGCAGCGGGCAAATTAAAACAATATCGAGTTCTAAACAAACTGAATATATCAAAGCAACCATTAAGAAAATTGATAATCCTGGAACAAAACAAGAGAAAGAGATAGATGTCGCTCAGGGGGATAGCAAAAATTTGGTTATTACCCCGGAAAAATTTGCATTAGCCGCCGGCACAACACGAATCACGCGACTCGTTAATATGCAGACACCGGTAATGGAGCAAGTCTACCGCGTCTATTTCAGCCCGATTTCCAGTCTGGATAACGAACAGGCACCCGACACCACCAGTGTGAATAACAAAGTGGGGGTGAATATTAGCTGGGGTGCACTGGTCTTCGTGCCACCTCTGAAACCAGAAATAAACTTCACATTTGATGCGCAGCAAAGGCGTATCAATAATACCGGGACCATCCATATTGAATTATCCCGCATAGGATTATGTCCGGATCAAAATAATGATGCCGGATGTAAATGGACACCGATCACTAAAAAAATCTATCCACAACAATCTTTCACCTTACCTTCTTCTATCCCAACGGGATCGCACGGAGTTATTAAAGTGGAATACCGTAACTGGGTAGATAAGAGTTCGGCAGAAAAGGAATTCATAGTGTCCTAAATAAAAAACCACCGGTAATTTTATTTATCACATTCGTTTTAAACCCTCCCGCATATTGATCGTGCAAGTAAACTTTATCTATAGGATATTAATTATGAACGCTGTTACGAAATCTGTTATTGCTGCTATCGCTTTTGGTGTTGCTGTGAATGCTTTTGCTGTTGAGAAAGATATTACGGTTAATGCCACCGTGGATTCAACTCTGGATATGACATTGTCAGACGGCCAGCCGTTACCCACTAGTGTGGATATGCAGTATACCCCGGGCGTAGGCCTGTCTCCGACGACGCTGGATACCAAGATTTGGTCAAACGATGCAGGCAAAGATATTAAAGCCAGCCTCGCATCCACACCTGTTCTGACCAATACCACCGGTACCGGTTCACAAACATTGGCAGTGAAACTGGGATCACAAGCCATTACTCCCGCTCCAGTTACTTTAGCGGCTTCAGAACTGTTCCCTACCGGTGAAGTGAATCAGGGGTCTGTTACCCTGCCACTGGAAATTTTACCCGCTACTACATCACCACTGAACTCTGGTAACTACACCGGCATGGTTTCATTGATCCTCGCGCAGGACACTGAATAAGTTTTCGCTTAATTACTCCCGACGAAACCTGCGCCCTGCATCAGCAGGGTGGCAGGTTTTTTTTCTAAAAAGGTGTCCGATATGAATTTATGGAAAGCATTCGCATGCTGTCTGGGCATTCATCTCGCCCTTTTTGGCACGATGGCGTTTGCCGATTCTACCGTACCTGCCGGTTTTGAAGAGCTGGTGAACGGGCAAAATCTGTGGATCGATGTTAATTTACTCGGCCAGTCAGCCGGATTATTTGAAGTAAAAGTCACGCTTGATACCGTCCAGTTTTTGAAACCTATGGACGTTTTAAACGCACTGAATTTACCCATTAAAAAAGAGAGCCAGCAATATCAACAACTGGTCGAAGAAATTTCTCACCCCCTACCCCGTAACGGGAATCTGGCCTGTAGCAGTAACAATAATGCGGCGGGTTGCGGCTATATTGACACCGATAAACTGGCGATTATTTACGACGAGAATGATTCAAAAATCAGCGTGTTCGTGGATAAAAAACTATTGCCCGAAGGCGATAAACACGCCCTGTATTATACCCCTACACGCCAGAGCGAAAATGCGTTTATCCACCAGCAAAACCTGAATATTATCGCGCAACAAGATTACAGCAGCCTCTCTTTACAGGGCGCGGGTGCGCTGGGCGTGCTAACCAACGGGTATGTCGGCTTTGACTGGTCGCTGAATGCTTACCGTGAAGATGACACCAGTGAGCAAAGCGTCAATATTGACGATCTCTATTACCGCCAGAGTTTAGGCCAGCGCCACTATGTACAGGCCGGACGCATGGACTCGCGAGATCTCTCCAGCAATCTAGGTGGGAATATTAGTTTTTCTATGCTGCCGCTCGGTGCCATTGACGGTATTCGTGCCGGGAGCTCATTGAGCTATCTCAACAAAGAAGAGGCCAGCAAAGGCTCACCGATAGTGGTCCTGCTGTCGCGAAAATCACGCGTAGACGCCTACCGTGGTAATCAACTGCTGGGCACCTTTTACCTGAACAGTGGCTCTAATACGCTGGATACTGGCAATTTCCCGTCGGGCAGCTATGGCATCACGCTCAAAATTTATGAAGATAACAATTTGGTTCGCACCGAAGTTCAGCCGTTTACCAAAACAGGCGGGATCGGTGACGGGCATATGCAATGGTTTGTTCAGGGCGGAAGGGTCGCCGATGATATCCCGTCTTCTGACACTCATCAGACAATGCAGTCAGCCACGGCGATGCAGGCAGGTTTCAGGCTGCCGCTTGGCAGTTCAACCACTCTGACTGCGGGCGTTGCCAAAATCGACGATCAGCACTTTGAAGAAGGGGGTGTTGAATGGACGCACGGTTTTGATAACAAACTATTAGATGGTGTGTTGGATGTTCAGGCCAACATGCTGACCGGCAGTGACGGAACGCATGGTGATGCCGAGCAACTGAGCTATAACGACGGTTTTTCACTCAGCGTTTACCATAATGCGGCTTACGGTAATGAATGCCAGACCGACGGGAGTCGCACTGATTATGCCGATATTGGCTGCTATGAAACACTGAATGCAACCCTGGCGGTACCGATTAAGAAATGGTCTGTTTCGCTGGGCTATACAAAAAATACCAACACCAGCCTGACCAACGATAATTATGACTCCTCACGATCGTTTGAAGACAATATGGCGAACGCGACCCAGGCCAATTCGTCCTCCCGTACCGTACAACTGACGCTCAACCGCACGTTTAGCTGGAGCGGCTTAAACCTTAGCACCCGTCTGGGTGGCTATCGCCGTACCGGTGATGACGCAGGCAATAATGATAACGGTATTTACGCCGGGTTTACGCTCACACGGAGCACCCCGGCCAATGAAAATGGACGTTCCAGCCATACTTCCGTGAGTACGGATTATGAAGGCAGTCAACAAGGTTCCGCTGATTTTAACTACAGCGCCAGCCAGGACTGGGAGTGGGGAGCCAACAACGATCGTCAGCTCGGCGTTAGCGTCGGCGGAAACAACAGTACCAATATGAATGCCGATGTTCACGGCCGTCTTAACGGGCAGTATGGCGATGCTTCAGTGACGCTGTCTGACAGCTATGATCGTACCCAACAGACCCATCAGGCTGCATTAAGTGGCAGCTATAGTTCATCGATGGCGGCGTCACGCTCGGGCTTCTTCTGGGGGCCTTCAGGTACAAGTGCACCGGGTGCGGCCGTGGCGGTGGAAGTGAAACAGGGTGAAGACAACGATGCCGATAATAATGCCCTGGTCAATGTCGCCGTTGATGGCGGGGGTTCAGCCGCTATGAGCCAGGGAAGCAAAGCGCTCTTCCCTGTGTCCGGTTTTGAACCAGGAAACGTCTCAGTGATTGAAAACAGTGACGCCGGACGCAGCAGTATGGCCAGCATCACCAGTGGTGCAGGCAACCAGTCCGTGTTCCTGCTGCCCGGAAAAATGAAAGTTCGCGAGGTTAAAATGGAATCTCACTACACTTATATTGGCACGCTACTTTCCGATAGCGGTAAACCGATGACCGGAGCTCACTTGCTGAACAGCCGTTCATTTATTTCCTCAGAGGATGGCGGCTTTAGCGCTGAACTGACTTCTCAGCCCAAAGATCTTTATCTACAGAGTGAGAGCGGGCTGTATCAGTGCCCGGTGAAGCTGGAGTCGAAGCGCGATGTCGTGCGCTTCGTGGGGGAAACGCACTGCACGCCAATTACCCCTGCGCAGCTTCCCGAAAAATTGCGCATTCAGGCTCCGGCACAAGACCTGGCTCTGTCTACTACACGAGATTAATATGCAGAACTTTGTTCGTACTTTCTTTATCTGCCTGGCAATGAGCCTGCTGTTGCTTTTGGTCTGTCCGAAGGTGAAGGCAGACAGCGTGGCACCTGCTGGACGGGATACCACCATTAACGCCGAGTTCGATAAAAGCGCCGTCCCATCCCAGGTGAGTATCTGGAAAGATGAATCAGGAGGCTACGACACCGAAAATCCACCTTTATGGGGCCGAAATATTTGGGTTTGCCTTTCATCCACAAATCCGCAAAACGGGCAATGCAACACGAACGGGGTATGGTCCAGTTGGGGAGAAACATCTATCCCGTTAACATTTAAAGAAAAAGAAGTGGGTTAACCACGACGATTAACGTCACAGGCTCCCATAAAATTGGCGGCTATGGTCCATTACACGTTTATTCCGCCGCCTATTTCGGTGATAATCCAAACGAAACAAAAGCGACATTTTATATCTCCCAAAATGAGTTAAGTAAGTTCCCGGTCGGTGGAGTCTGGCAGGCTGAATTAAAAGTCAATTTAAGGCAATGGGATCCTTCTAAATTCCTGGCTAACTGGAACGCACATATCACCCTGAACGTCTCAGACAATAACAATCAGCAAATCTACCTGCCCGCATTTGGCACCGCCACCCCTCATGTGGATTTAAACCTGCGCCCGCTGCCTGGCACAACCGGCAACCAGACTATGCTGAGCGGAACGGCGACGCTGGATATGTGCCTTTATGATGGTTATAACGCCAACAGTAGTACATTTACGCTCAATGCAAAGGACCAGACCTTCGGTCTTGCGGACCGTGAGCCAGAAATGTTTTCTGTTTATAACAGCGGTCAGTCGAACAACAGTCATCGCATTGACTACCGTCTTGAAATCCTCGACCCCACAACGCAAGCGTACAGCACGATGGCCAATATGCAGGATTACGTCATCCGTAATATTCAGCAGGTACCACTGAGAGCGGTATATCTACCGGGGATCCCACAACCAGTCGTTTGTGTCCCTTCCCGGCTACGCTTTACCACTCCTGAGTTTGCTATTTCCAGTAAGCAAGCTGGGAATTATACCGGCAGTCTGAAGCTCTTTTTGACGACTCAGATGTGAGGATTAGGTCAATGAAGACAACAAATGTAACCCTGAGCACCTTGTTACTGCTTTGCCTGAACAGCCTCATTCCGGCACAGGCAAACGTGACGGTGTTCCCGATGCGCGTAATGCTGAATCAGCAAGGCAGCGGCGTGGTGCAGGTGATCTCCAAAAGCACGGAAACTCGCTATATGGTGGCGGAAGTCCGGCGTGTTGAGCATCCCGCCACGCCGCAAGAAACAGAAGTGAAAGTGAAGATGGGAAGTATCGACAGCCTGGTGGTGACGCCGGCGCGCTTTGCCCTCCCCGCAGGAGCCATTCAGCCGTTGCGTATTGTGAATATCAAACCGCTGCCACAGGAAGTTTCTTACCGGGTGTGGCTGAATTCTGTGCCTGGCTCAACACCGGATCTCACCGTACCGGCGGGCGATGATGATGTCAGCACCGCGGTCGGCATTGAAATGAGTTGGGGGGTGGTGGTCAATGTGCCGCCAGAGCACCCGCAGGTAAAACTCAAAATAGACTCTTCAGCACAGACCGTTTACAACGAGGGCAATATTCACGCTGTTATCACGCGTGTCGGTGACTGTAGCGATAACAATCATTGCCAGTGGACCAATATCAATAAAAACCTGTATGCCAATGAAAAACTGGATATTAGCGCGGCAGATATCAAAGGCTCGTCGTTGCAAAATATCAAACTGGAGTACATCGACCCCATTTCCCGTAAGACGGTGACGGTTGAAGGCTCCGGGCTGTAAAAAAACTACAGCCCCAGAACTGTGCCAATCAACAGCCACAAATTCAGTGCCACCACGATGGCGACAATCACCCACCCGGTCATTTTAACCAGACGTGTATTGACGAGCTCGCCCATCAGTTTGTCATTGCTGGTGAAAATCAGTAGCGGAACCAGTGCCAGCGCTATCCCGAAGCTGAGCAATACCTGGCTCATAACCAGAATCCGTGTTGGATCAAGCCCCATCAGAATCACGATAAATGAAGGTGCCATGGTCACGGAGCGGCGAACCCATAACGGAATATAGAAGCGCACGAAGCCCTGCATCACCACCTGCCCGGCTAACGTCCCCACCACTGTGGACGACAATCCCGCCGCCACGAGGCTTAAACCAAAGATAGTGGCCGCCGAATGGCTGAGTAAGGGTTGCAGCGTCAGGTATGCTTCGTCGAGGTCGGCAACCCCAGTGTGGCCTGTAAAGTGAAACGCGGCGGCGGCGGTTGCCATCATCGCGAGGTTTACGAACCCGGCAATAGTCATCGCAATCGCCACGTCCCATTTCGTCGCGGAATACCGTTCAGCCCGATTTCCATCATGCATATGCTGGGTCAGCGATGAGTGCAGATAGATAACGTGCGGCATAATGGTTGCACCGAGCACGCCAGCGGCCAGGAATACCGCTTCGCTGGTTGGCAAGTCAGGAATCAACATCCCTTTCCCCAGCTCCACCAGATTCGGCCGGGAGAAGATCAGCTCGACGATATAGGCTGCTGCGACAAACAGCAGCAATCCGCCAATCACTTTCTCAAGGGGTTTCTGGCCACGGCGTTGCAGCATCAAAATCAGGAAGGTCGCGATCCCCGTTAGCACCGCGCCCTGTAATAAAGAAACGCCAAGTATCAGTTTGAAACCAATCGCCGCCCCAATGAACTCGGCGAGGTCGGTAGCCATGGCAATGATTTCGGCTTGTATCCAGTAAAGCCAGACGACCGGGCGCGGATAATGGTCACGAATCTGTTCGGCAAGGTTTTTACCGGTCGCGATGCCAAGTTTGGCCGACAGGATTTGAATCAGCATCGCCATGAAGTTCGCCCAGACCACCACCCATAGCAATTTATAGCCAAAGCTTGCGCCTGCCTGGATGTTGGTTGCGAAGTTGCCAGGATCGATATAACCGATGGCAGCGATAAATGCCGGACCCATTAACGCCAGGCGTAACCTTCGCGCTGTGCGAGTACCACTATTTTCGACGCGACTGTTTGTCATCATCTGCCTCTGAGATATAGCCTTTGCTATGTTTCAAGCTAGCAAAAGTGAGAATGATTATCAAATTCATTTAAAAGAGATAAACTGATTTCTTTGATAGCTGGAAACGATGAGGGATATTGACGCCCGTACACAAACTACATTTGCGACAACAACTATCATTCAGATATGTGCATTGACGCAACTTTTACCTTCTTTACTTAACATAGCAGAAATGTATGGTTGATCACTAATTTTGAGTTTCGTCACATGTCATCACTATAGTGTGCGATTGCTCTCGTTTTCTTATTGCTTGTTTCATAGAATGTGCAACGAAATTAAACCTGCCTCATAATATTTGGAGCAAATATGTCCCGCGTTCTGCATTTTGTTTTAGCGCTTGCCGTGGTTGCGTTACTCGCGTTGTTGCTGAGTAGCAATCGTAAGCAGATCCGTATTCGCTTTATCGTTCAACTCTTAGTGATTGAACTCTTGCTCGCCTGGTTCTTCCTGAACTCAGAAGTGGGTCTGGGCTTTGTAAGAGGTTTCTCAGAAATGTTTGAGAAACTCCTGTCATTCGCTAATGAAGGGACAAACTTTGTATTCGGTAAGATGAATGACGAAGGACTCGCCTTCTTCTTCCTGAAAGTTCTCTGCCCAATCGTCTTTATCTCTGCTCTGATTGGTATTTTGCAGCACATCCGTGTTCTGCCGATCGTTATCCGCTTTATCGGTACCCTTCTGTCTAAAGTGAATGGTATGGGTAAACTGGAATCCTTTAACGCCGTAAGCTCGCTGATTTTGGGACAGTCAGAAAACTTTATCGCTTATAAGGATATTCTCGGCAAGATGTCGCGCAACCGCATGTACACCATGTCCGCTACGGCCATGTCTACTGTGTCCATGTCGATTGTCGGTGCTTACATGACCATGCTCGAGCCAAAATATGTGGTTGCCGCGCTGGTGTTGAACATGTTCAGTACCTTTATCGTACTGTCTCTTATCAACCCATACCGCGTTGATGAGAGCGAAGAAAATATCCAGATGTCTAACCTTCACGAAGGGCAAAGCTTCTTCGAAATGCTCGGTGAATATATTCTGGCAGGTTTTAAAGTTGCGATTATCGTTGCAGCGATGCTGATTGGCTTTATCGCCCTGATCGCCGCACTGAACGCACTGTTTGCAGCCATCTTCGGTATCTCCTTCCAGGGCATTCTGGGTTACATCTTCTATCCGATTGCCTGGATTATGGGTGTTCCGTCTCATGAAGCCTTGCAAGTGGGCAGTATCATGGCAACCAAACTGGTATCGAACGAATTCGTTGCGATGCTGGATCTGCAAAAACTGGCGGGTACGCTTTCCCCACGAGCGGAAGGTATCCTGTCTGTGTTCCTGGTGTCGTTTGCCAACTTCTCTTCTATCGGGATTATCGCTGGTGCGATTAAAGGCCTGAACGAAGAGCAAGGTAACGTGGTTTCTCGCTTCGGCCTGAAACTGGTTTACGGCGCTACGCTTGTGAGCATTTTGTCTGCTTCTATTGCAGGCCTGTTCTTGTAATACTCGCGTGACAAACAAAAACCGAGGCTTTTGCCTCGGTTTTTTTATGCCTGAACGGTCTCATCATCCCGCCAACACACCTGGTTTCTGCCACGCGCTTTCGCCCGGTACATCCGCATATCCGCAAGAGACTGGATTTGCTCAAGCATGTATTCAGGATGCTCGCTGTATGACGCCACGCCCAGCGATGCGGTGACAGGTAATTGCGACCCGTCTTCAAGAATGAGCGTGGATGATTCAAGCTCCCATTTGATGCGTGTCGCAACACTTACCCCCGCGTTAAGATCAGAGTCAGGCAGATAAATACAAAACTCCTCGCCGCCTATGCGTCCGAGAATATCTTGCTTACGGATGGCACGCTGGATCTGTCGGGTGGCGTGGATCAGCACGTTGTCACCCACCTGGTGCCCGTAGACGTCGTTGACCTTTTTGAAGTGGTCGAGATCCAACAGCACGAGCGTGTAGTCCACATACGATGGGCTTAGCTGAGATGTTTTGTCGAAGAAGCCTCGCCTGTTCAGCACGCCCGTCAAATCGTCGTGAAGCGCATGATGCTGCATTTCACGCTGTAAATTGCCCATATTACGCACCAGTCGGCAAATAATGCGGTAGGCGCCTAACAGGGAAAGCGAGAAAATCAAAAACATCGTGACGAGAAGTAGACTGAATCGCCCAAAATCTTCATGCAGCCCCTGGCTCACGGTCTGGGTACTCACCAGCACCGAGTGAGTCCCTCTCAGCTGGCCAAACGTGACATAGACCAATCCGGAACGGAAGCTACCACGAGGATTATCCGCCAACATTTTGAGAATGGTTTCTTTCTGCTTCACGCTTAATTGAACGTTATTTTCCGCACCCACAGATTTTGTCAGAGGTTTTAACTGCGCGTCATACAGTCGGTAGGCGCTTTGGGTGTCTTCCGGTAACGAAGATGAGAGGAATTTCTGAACTGACTGGCTATCAAATGCAATACCCAGCAAGCCAATCCATTCCCCCCCAAAGTCGACAGGAATAGAGGCGTTGATCAGCGTCTCATCGCTGTTAGCAATATTTTGTCGCGTCCAGAAAGCCGTTCGTTTGGGATTTAACAGCGGGGACGCCAGCACAAAACTGCCCAGCTTTTCGTGCGGGTTATAGCTATTGATCAGCAGCGAGTTCACCTCTTTGGACAAAGAGGCAATAAATTCGCCTTCGCGAGAGATGTAATACAAATCGGCAAACAGTTCATGGGATCCGGTTGCCAGCGGGAAAAGCCCCTGGATTTTACGCAACCCATTGAGTTGCTGGCGCACCTCCAGTGACTCCTGATCCGGTAATTCGTCATCCTCAGTGACACTATCGGGCAAGGGCAACTCGCCTATCCACAGCGGCTTTTGAATCGAATTTTCATTCACTTCCCATGGCGTAACCGGGCTGCCGGGGAAGATCGGATCATCCATGGCTTCAATAAATATTCTTTTTAAATAGCGAAGGTTATCAATCTTGTACTGCGCCCGGCTTTCAATGCGCGCAATCACGCTTTCAAGATGACTTAGCTGGCTGGTGCGATAACCCTGACTAAATAGCTGCCCTTGCTGCCAGAACAGGACTGCGGTGAGGGCAAAAACAAAAATGAAGCACAGGTGAATAACACGCAGCGTGTTGCTCAACGGCAAACGAAATCGACTCGCTCTTGAAGTACTCACAATAAAGTCCTGTTTTCATATGCTCGCAACATACTGCTACCCTAAAAAGTATGGACTGTATTAAGAGGCTCGGGTTTGCCAATCAGATAACCTTGCAAGAACTGTACGCCCAGTTCATGTAGAAGTGTCCGCTGCTCTTCCGTTTCGACAAACTCAGCAACGACGCTCAATTGCTTCGCATGGGCCATATCACAGATAGATTTTACAATCAGAGGGTCAAGCGAGTCCGAGAAGATGTCTTTGATGAAACAGCCATCAATCTTAATAATGTCCGCCTGAAGCCGTTTGAGCCTTTCGTAGTTCGCATAGCCGGTACCAAAATCATCAATCGCAATTTTAAAGCCACTTTCACGCAGTAATGTGATGTTCTGCATTGAGATTTCTGATTCTGAAAATGCCTGTTCCTCAGTCACTTCAATAATCACACTGCGGGTAGGCACCTGATATTCAGTAAACAAGGAAACAATTTTCTGCGCGATATCTTTTTGCATGAGCGTCAATGGCATGAGATTGACGGAGAAGCGTGACTGCTGTCCATCCTCAGGATGCTGCTGCAGGAATATCACCAGTTTCTTCATGATCAGCATGTCGAAGCGAGTGCTGAGGTTAAATTCAGTGATAACGGGAATAAATATATCCGGGGTAATTAATTCGCCATCTAATACTATGCGACTTAATATTTCGTGATAGCCCTTTCCTTGCGCATCGACAATGGGTTGAGCATAGAGCACGAAGGATTGTTCTTCATTCAGCGCGCGTTTAATTTTTTGCAGGAGTAAAACTCGCTCTGTTGTCTGGTCAGAAACATCTTCAATTCGGGTGTCCAGACTCAGCACACGTCGCGTAGCGCACGCCTGTTCAGAGAGGTAACTTAATTGACCTAAGGTACGATGTAATTCAACGAGGTCATTATCGATAACGCTGTAAGACGCACTGTACTCAATTTCTAGCATAGTGTTATGCCATTTTATTTGCTTGCTATTGAGTATATCGACCATATGACCCAGGCGGGCTGCCGTATCCTGGCCATGTAAGAATATTAATAACTCACTACCGGGTAATTGAAATACCTCTTCGCCTGGCTGCAAGAAAGGTTTCAGTTGGCTTGTGATAATACGCTTGCACTGAATACGCATCATTATGCCGTAATGGCGGCTTAAGAACTCCAGATTAGCCATCCGCAGGCAACACAAGGTTCCTTTAGGATAACATTGCACATGATGTTCCAGCGCACGGATATTCGGTAACTGAGTTAAGGGATCGGTCAGCGCCTGGGAATGATAAATGCGCTTCATCCAGTCGTTTTTCTTTAACACCGTCGTCATATACACCATACAGACGTTAAAAGTGATAAATACCGAGAGGATAAAGGAGAGAGCAAATTCGTTATTTACGCCGTAAAGAAAACCGTCGTTATAGGTCAGCAGTAACCATGCAGAAATCGCCCACATCAACCCCATTAACCGTGGGCCAAAATGACGGATCCCAAGTGTAAAGAGCAGGAAGATGACGGGCACCAGATAGCCTGAAACCTCCAGCAACCACCAGGTGGAGCACAGCACCCACAGCATCGTTACCAGACAAAATACCCAGCCATAAGTGTAATAACGACGTGGACCCACAAAGTCACGCATCACACAACGAAGCCAGAATGCCCGAGCATAATTCGGGTTCAGGAGCATCCTTAACGGGTAATAGAACAACGGGGTGAAAATAAGCGAAGCGGCCACCAGGCTTTGAAAATCCACTACCATGAAAATCAGCGAATTATCACCAAAATAGGCCGCAACCCGGGCAGGAAAATGAATATGATGCCCGGAGATATACATCAGTAATTTAATAATAAAGGGTACCGCAAACCCCAACCAAAACATCCTGACACCGATGCCTTTATCAACCAACCCAAAGCGCCAACGAGTCCCAAGATAATAACGGGCTACCATGCTACAGACGGTTATAGTGAATATCAGGCAAAAGACAAATATTATTAATGAAAGCCAGGATATATTCAGACAGAATGAATAGGTCACGGTTGACGCTATTATTAGCGGAATAACAGCCACGCGGCCATAGATAAATACCATGGCAATCATGAAACTTATCGGCAGGTAAGCGAGATAAATCTGTTTACCTTCAATAATGGTAGCCGGTGAAATGTAACGAGAAAGAGGTATAAACAGGAGGCTTAAAACCAGGGCAGTGACAGATTTTTTTAACAGTTTTTGGAAAGTCATAAGCCTGGAGCCATTATTCCGCTACGGATGAGCAGTGTTTTTCGGTGATGAATAATACGTTTATTTATTGCGCAAATCAAGTTTGCACAATATTTCATCCATTTAATATTGTTAAATTTTTATAGATTCCTACAAAGAGAAACAGTTTGATATATTCATATCGAGAATAAATCGCATTCAATTTATTGTTAATAGATATGAGTAGATAACGCAATAGGGTTATTATTTTGGGTGATTGAGGATATTCGGTTGTTAAAAAGAAAAAACCCCCGCCATCAGGCGAGGGTTTTAAATTTTGGTGGAGCTAAGCGGGATCGAACCGCTGACCTCTTGCATGCCATGCAAGCGCTCTCCCAGCTGAGCTATAGCCCCACGAATGGGTTTGGTTTAAACGGTTCAAATCTTGCTGGTTAAGATTTGGTGGAGCTAAGCGGGATCGAACCGCTGACCTCTTGCATGCCATGCAAGCGCTCTCCCAGCTGAGCTATAGCCCCATACCGTGAAATCCGTGTCGTATCGACGGGCGGCATCATATGAAACCCATTCAACAGTGTCAACGGCAAATTCTTGTTCTGCGATTAATCGTCGAAAAAGCAAACAATGCGGCCAAAGCGAGTTGCATCTGATCATGCTCTAGTTAATCTTGTCACAGTTTCCAGTAAAATGATCCTCTAAGATGAATCACTAATAACCCTTTTGGATTTAAGGAAAAAACTGTGCTCAAGGAACGTATGACCCCAGAAGAGCTGGCGATAATTACCGGTTATAGTCGCCAAACAATCAACAAATGGGTACGCAAAGAAAGTTGGCTCACCACGCAAAAACCGGGTGTTCAGGGTGGTAAAGCGCGCCTGATTCATGTGGACGAACGGGTTCGTGATTTTATTAACAGTGCCCGGCGTGTTTCTGAGAAACACAGCAGCTACCACGTTAATGACACATCTTTGGAAGGCCTGCTGCTTAATGCGATGAAGCAGATGTCGATTGCCGAGCAAGAAAAGATGTCTGCAATGCTTCTGCGAGAAGGTATTGCGGGAGTTTTAAAACGTTTAGGCATTCGTGATGAGTAAAACGACTATTAAAAAGCCGGCATAAGCCGGCTTTTTTGCAACTTCGCTTTATAACCTGTTCGTTACTGTTGCGCTTCGCGCTGAGCAATAAATTCCAGCGCCTGGTTGATACGCGCAATAGAACGTTGTTTACCAATTGCGTGAACGGTGACATCCAGACCCGGTGACTGCCCTGCCCCAGTTACCGCTACGCGCAGTGGCATACCGACTTTGCCCATACCCACTTCCAGTTCATCAGCGGTTGCCTGAATAGCGTTATGTACGTTTTCCGCCGTCCAGTCAGTTAATGCTGCCAGTTTGTCGCGAACCACTTCGAGTGGTTGACGCGCAACAGGACGCAGGTGTTTCTTCGCAGCATCGGCATCAAACTCACTGAAGTCTTCATAGAAGTAGCGGCAAGTTTCCGCCATCTCTTTCAGAGTTTTGCAACGATCGCCAAGCAGTTTCACCAGTTCAGCCAGTTGTGGTCCATTACGGGTATCAATGTTTTGCTGCTCGATGTGCCATTGCAGATGCGTGGCAACATATTCAGGAGCCAGATGATTGATGTAATGGTGGTTCAGCCACTGCAGCTTTTCAGTATTGAATGCGCTGGCAGATTTGCTGACGGAATCCAGGGTGAAAAGCTTGATCATCTCTTCACGGGTGAAGATCTCTTGATCGCCGTGTGACCAGCCCAAACGTACCAGGTAGTTCAGCAGCGCTTCTGGCAGATAACCGTCATCGCGATACTGCATTACGCTTACCGCGCCGTGACGTTTGGACAGTTTTTTACCGTCATCGCCATTGATCATCGAAACGTGCGCGTAAACCGGCACTGGCGCATTCAACGCTTTCAGGATGTTGATCTGACGAGGCGTGTTGTTAATGTGGTCTTCGCCACGAACAACGTGGGTGATTTCCATATCCCAGTCATCGACAACGACACAGAAGTTATAAGTTGGGGAACCATCGGTACGGCGAATGATCAGATCGTCGAGTTCCTGGTTGCTAAATTCGATTGGACCACGGATCTGGTCGTCGAAAATAACAGAACCTTCTTGCGGGTTAGCAAAACGCACCACACAAGGTTCATCTGCAGCGTGGTGTTCATGGCCGTGACGGCAGCGACCGTCATAACGTGGCTTGTCACCGTTCGCCATTTGTTCTTCACGCAGTGCTTCAAGGCGTTCTTTAGAGCAGTAGCATTTATAGGCTGTACCTGCTTCTAGCATTTCATCAATAACCGCGTTGTAGCGATCAAAGCGTTTGGTCTGGTAGTACGGACCTTCGTCCCACTCAAGGCTTAACCAATTCATGCCATCCATAATAGCTTCGATAGCTTCTGGAGTTGAACGCTCAAGATCAGTGTCTTCTATACGCAGCACAAACTCGCCGTCGTGGTTACGAGCAAAGAGCCATGAATAAAGAGCAGTACGAGCACCACCAACGTGCAAATAACCAGTTGGGCTTGGCGCGAAGCGAGTTTTGATTTTCATTAAACGGCCTTATTTACGCAAAAGTACCGGGGAACCGGCAAATGCCAGGGAATAAAGAGTGGGCAACATTCTACCACTGTGTGCTGATTCCTCAATGTAGATACCTTTAGTTGTCAGCAATCCTCATATTCTGGTGGCAAATCAATCACCAACGGATATTTCGCGATCGCATTGTTTATTTTTACGACGAACGGACAAAATCTTTAGAAAAGGCGTTGACTCATTTTCAACTCTCCCTATAATGCGACTCCACACAGCGGGGTGATTAGCTCAGTTGGTAGAGCACCTCCTTTACACGGAGGGGGTCGGCGGTTCGAGCCCGTCATCACCCACCATTCATTAGTGAGTGATTCCGCAGTGTGTCGTTATTGAGAAGTACAGTAAGAGATAAGATTTGGGTGATTAGCTCAGTTGGTAGAGCACCTCCTTTACACGGAGGGGGTCGGCGGTTCGAGCCCGTCATCACCCACCATTATCTACTCTTACAATAGCAGTACCGAAGTTTGGGTGATTAGCTCAGTTGGTAGAGCACCTCCTTTACACGGAGGGGGTCGGCGGTTCGAGCCCGTCATCACCCACCATTCGGGGCGTTAGCTCAGTTGGTAGAGCAGTTGACTTTTAATCAATTGGTCGCAGGTTCGAATCCTGCACGCCCCACCAAATTCAGAAAAAAGCGCCTTTTGGCGCTTTTTTCGTTTCTGCAACACTGA